>JAHDBW010000006.1:27113-50547 GCA_020630175.1 Anaerolineales bacterium | reverse complement strand
AGACTTCGCAAAACGGCAAAAATAAGTTACAATACATTTTCGAGAACGCATCTTTTTGGGTGCAGTAAAAAAATATTAACTAAGCTAAAAGAGAAATATTATGGCGAAAAAAGGTGTACGCAATCACATTCGCTTGAAAAGCACAGAAAGCGGTCACATGTATGTTACGGAGAAAAATCGCCGTAACAACCCAGAACGCTTGGAAATCAAAAAGTACGATCCGTTCCTGCGACGGCACGTTATCTACAAGGAAGTGAAGTAACATGTCACGCAAATGTAAGATCAGTGGTGCTAAACCATCATTCGGTAATAACGTACCATTTTCACAAAAGAAAACCCGCCGCCGTTGGACACCAAACATCCAAACCAAGCGCATCTATGTGCCTGAGTTAGATCGATTTGTCAAAATCAAATTGTCAGCGCGTGCTTTACGCACCATCGACAAAGTTGGTTTGATGGCGTACCTGAAAAAGCAAAACCTGCAATTGAAGGACGTCGTCAACTAGACGATCTCTAACTAAAGCTTAGACTTATAAAGCGACCGCTGTTTCAGTGGTCGCTTTTTTGATTCCCCGCGTTTTCTCCTCATTACATCGCACAAGTTACACCCGGCCAATTGCATTACCAGTTAGTATTTCCACATTACGGAAATCAATTCCATTTTTTTGGAATAACCCAAACACGACCACACCATGTCAAAACCAGAAGGAGCCCAATCAATTGGCAGAGCATTTCAGCTGCTCAAGCTGTTTACCGACAGCCACCCACGCTGGACGCTCGCTGAACTCGTAGAAGCCAGCGGCCTTAAGCAAACCACCGTGTTTCGCATTCTGGCGAGCCTAGAACATGAAGGCGTGATTTATCGCCCAGCCTCTGGTGAATATCAACTGGGGTCTGAGCTGATTGCGCTTGGGGGCCGCGCCATGCGCGTGAACCGCTTGCGCGAAGTCGCCCGCCCGCACCTGAAAGCACTCAATGCCCAAACCGGCGAGTCCATTGGGCTGGACATCTTATGGATTGATGAAAATAACATTGCCACCTCAATGGCAATTGATGAAGTTTTAGGGCGGCACCTGATCGGCACTGCCGAATACATCGGCGCCCGCCTACCAGCGCACACCACCTCAACTGGCAAAATGCTGCTGGCCCATCAGCCAGATGATGTCCTAAAACAATTACTTAGCCAACCACTGCAACAGCGTACGCCTCACACACGCACATCAGACGCAGAGCTGTTTGAACATCTGCAGCAGATCAAACAACAGGGCTTTGCCACCACGCTACATGAGCTTGAACACGGCATGTGTGCCGTTGCTGCACCCATTTTTGGTCAACACCACAACATCAAGGCTGCGGTCTGCGTTTCCGGCCCAACCTCACGCATTGATGCAGATCAGTTAGCGCAATTTACGACCTACACTATTGAAACTGCAAAGAAAATCTCACATCACCTTGGACACAGAGAAGGACACTAGCAAATGACAGCATCGCCCAAATCTAGACGACGCGGCAGTGCCGCCCGTCGGCATCTCGTTTCAATCAAAAAAGCCCCCATGTTGCCGCACCTAACGCGCAACTTGCCCGTGGTTGAACCACTAGACCAAGCCCAAATTGAACGCATTGACCATGAATCGATGCGCATTCTGGAAGAAGTAGGCGTTATTTTTCGCGACCCGATTGGTCTTGAAGACTGGCGTAAAGCCGGTGCGCGGGTTGAAGGCGAACGGGTTTATGTCGATCGACATCAGATCCGTGAACTGATCAAAAGCATTCCGAACAAGCTCACGCTAAACGCGCGTGATCCTAAAAAGAGCGTAGAAGTTGGCGGCTCAAATTCGATCTTTGTGCCAATGACCGGCGCACCTTACCTACGCGATCTTGAAGCAGTCCGCCGTGAACCCACGCTAGACGACCTAGCCATGTTCCATAAACTATCGCATGAGCTGCCCGCAATCCACTCTTCAGCCCACCACATTGTGGAGCCAATGGATCACGCCGTCGCACATCGGCATTTGCGGATTACCTATTCGTCGATGAAGTATTCCGACAAAACGTTTATGGGCATGACCACATCGCCAAAAAACGCGGAAGACGTCTTAGACATGTGCGAGATTTTGTTTGGCAAAGAGTACGTTGACCAGAACCCAGTCGTTACCGGCAACGTCAACGGCAATTCCCCGTTGGTTTGGGATGAGACCATGCTCGGTGCCTTACGCGCGTTCTCACGGCGCAATCAACCGTTGCTTGTTTCGCCTTTTGTGCTGGGTGGCGCAAACACACCGGCCTCAGTGGTGCCATCAGTCGTGCAGTTGAATGCGGAAGCACTTATCACGCTGGCTTACTCACAGCTTATTCGCAAAGGTGCGCCGGTTATTTACGGCCACTATCTTTCAACCGTTTCTATGCGCTCTGGTGCCCCAATGGCAGGCACGCCAGAAATCTCACTTATGAACTTTATGATTGGGCAGATGGCGCGTTACTACAACATCCCGTGGCGCACATCGAACACGCTTGGTGGTGCAAAAACCTTTGACGCGCAAGCCGGTTATGAAAGTGCCTCTACATTGATGTCAGTCATGCTGTCTGGCGCAAATTACATTTGGCACTCTGCGGGCTGGAACGAAGCCGGGATGCACTGCTCTGTGGCAAAGTTCGTTGTTGATGCCGAGCAATGCGCGATGGGCTACCGCATGGCCGAAGGTCCAAAATGGGACGACTTTGACGAAGCCCTAGATGCCGTTCGCGACATCGGACCCGGCGGGCATTATCTGGGGCATCCGCACACCTTGGCAAACTTTGAACGTGGCTTCTTCATGCCAGAGCTCTTTGACAATAATTCTATTGAACAGTGGAAAGCTGAAGGCAGTAAAGAAATTACGCAGCGCGCACTCGAATATGCCAAGAAGCTGCTCAAAAACTACGAAGAGCCAAAAATCGACCAAGCAAAAAATGATGAGTTACTAGACTACATCGCCCGCCGTGAACGTGAAATTCCGGCTGATGGTGGCCTGAATCAAGACTTCTAAGCCAAAACACACGCATTTCTAGGACATATTTATGAAGATGGAAGGGGTGTTTACCCCCATTATTACGCCGCATTTAGCGGATGGCGCAATCGATAAAGATGGCTTTGCAGAAGTCGCTGAATTCTTGATTGACGCTGGCATTCACTGCATTTTGATCGGCGGTTCAACCGGCGAATATTACGCACAAACTTTTGCCGAACGCATTGACATGATGAAAGTTGCCAAAGACATTTTAGGCAACCGCGTGCCGCTGATGGTGGGCGTTGGGTCAACCCAAACTGCCGAGGCCATCGCCTTTGCCAAAGCCGCGAAAGAAGCTGGCGCCGACTCGATCTTGATCAACTCACCGCCCTACGCCGTGCCAACAGACATGGAAAATGCAATGCACGCGCTCAAAATTGACCGCGCCGCAAACTTGCCCATCATGCTGTACAACTATCCCCATCGCACTGGCACCAACATGAACGCCGAGTATCTCAATCGCGTTGGGCGGTCTAAGAACTTCCAATCCATCAAAGAAAGTTCTGGCGATATCAATCGGCTGCACATGCTGGCGCGTGAATATCCACACATCACGCTCGGCTGTGGCATGGATGATCAAGCGTTAGAGTTCTTTGCTTGGGGCGCAAAAATTTGGGTCGCTGGTGGTTCTAACTTCTTACCGCATGAGCATGTAGCGCTATATGAAGCCTGCGTACTTGAGAAAGACTTTGACAAAGGGCGGCGAATTATGAGCGCCCTGCTACCGCTAATGGCCGTACTGGAACAAGGCGGGAAATTTGTCCAGAGTATCAAATATGGCTGTGAATTGATGGGCTTACCGGCCGGACCACCGCGTGATCCGTTGCGCCCGCTCAACAAAGATGACAAGCGCTTAATGCGCGATACCGTTAAGACACTAAAAGCAACCGTTGCTGCAATTTTGGCGGAGGGCTAATCATGTCAGACTTACTAACTCGTGAAGAATATGGCGCAATTGCTGCCAATTTATTATTACCAACCAACAGCTTTATCAACGGCGCGTTTCGTGCCGGGAATGCTGGCAAAACCTTTGCTAGCATCAATCCCGCCACCGGAGAACCCTTAGCCGACATTGCCGCTTGTGATGCCAGCGATGTTGACTATGCAGTGGAAAAAGCACGCGAGGCCTTTGAACAAGGCACATGGCGTAAACAACATCCCGCTGACCGTAAAGCGGTGCTCATCAAGCTCGGCAAGCTAATCTTGCGTAACAAACGCGAGCTAGCCGTAATGGAAAGTTTAGACAGTGGCAAACCGATTGCTGATTGCGAAGAAATCGACATTCCAGAAAGCGTGAACACCATCATGTGGCACGCAGAACTAACAGACAAGCTCTACGATCAAACTGCCCCAGCTGGCGATGACGCACTCGCAATTATTGTGCGGGAGCCGATTGGCGTGGTCGGCGCAGTGCTACCTTGGAACTTCCCGATGCTGATGCTAGCGTGGAAAATCGCCCCGGCGCTGGCGGCTGGCAACTCGGTAATTGTCAAACCAGCGGAGCAAACATCGCTCACCGCCTTACGCATTGCAGAGCTCGCGATGGAAGCTGGTGTTCCCGCCGGTGTGCTCAATGTGATTACCGGCGATGGCCCCAGCGTGGGCGAACCATTAGGCCGCCATATGGATGTTGACATGGTCAGTTTTACTGGCTCAACTGAGACCGGTCGGCGTTTTCTGCACTATTCAGCAGACTCCAATCTAAAGAAAGTTGTGCTGGAATGTGGCGGTAAAAATCCGTTTGTAGTGCTGAGTGACGCAGAAGATTTAGACCTAATTGCGGAGCATGTGGTCACCGGCGCGTTTTGGAATATGGGCGAAAATTGCTCTGCTTCCTCCCGGCTCATTGTGCATCAAGCGATCAAAGAAGACTTACTAAAGCACGTGATTGCACGCTGCAATGACTGGCGCACTGGCGATCCGTTAGACCCAACTAATCAGCTGGGTGCATTGGTCGATGCAGAGCATTTTGGCAAAGTTTGCCGCTATCTCAAGCCAGACAAGGCTGATAACGCAACGCTGTTACATGGCGGCAATACCATTGATGGCAAATACGTCGAACCGACAATTTTCGATGTTGGCAATGCAGGCGCCGCGCTTGTCCGTGAAGAAATCTTTGGCCCTGTGCTGTCTATCTTGACAGTCAACAATGATGACGCAGCCATCAAGTTAGCCAATGACACTAGCTATGGGCTGACCGCAGCGGTGTTTTCAGCAAATGCCAAGCGTGCCATTCGCGCCGCCCGCGCCATCCGCGCTGGCACAGTGACAGTAAATAGCTATGGTGAAGGCGATATCTCCACCCCATTTGGTGGCTATAAACAGTCCGGATTTGGCGGGCGTGATAATTCAATCCATGCCCATGACCAGTACACAGAACTAAAAACCATCTGGGTTGACCTTAGCGACCGACCAGATGAAGCGATTGGCTAACGCTGACGCAACCCTGATTACGAATGACTATCACTGTTAAGAGCTACGCATCTGGCAACCCTGGCATTAGCGGCTGGGACGCAATCCTTGCGCCCCCTGCTCCTGCTAACGTGCTAACCAGCGCCATTGTGGCCGATTGGCTTGTGGTCGGCGGTGGGTTTGCGGGCCTAGCCGCAGCTCGGCGCTTAGCACAGCTTCATCCAACAGACCGCATTGTGCTTGTGGATGCGATCCGCATTGGGGCTGGCGCTGCCGGGCGTAGTTCAGGCTTCATGATCGACTTGCCACATGACATTAGCGCTGACGAATACACGGGCGCGATGGATGCAGATAAGCAGCAAACCAAAATGAATCGCGTTGCGCTCGACTTTGCCGAAGATGCAGCCAATGCCTATGGCTTTAGTAAAAGCACCTATGACCGCCGTGGCAAACTCTATGGCGCGGCAACCGCCAAAGGCGAAACCCATAATCAGGCCTATCTGGCGCATTTGCACAAGCTTGGTGAAGATGCCGAGTGGCGCACTGCGGCAGAAATGAAGGCCGTTACCGGGCTAGATTACTACCAGAGCGGGTTGTTCACGCCGGGCTCTGCCATGATCCAGCCCGCTGGGTTTGTGCGCGGCATGGCAGCCGGTCTGGCACCGAAGTGTCAAATTTATGAGAATACACCTATCACTTCGCTCAAAAATAGCAACAGCGATTGGGTTGCAAGTACACCAAGAGGCAAAATAACTGCACCTAAGGTGATTCTAGCCGTAAACGGACATCTACAGAGCTTTGGCTTCCTAAGGCGGCGCCTGATGCATATATTTCTATATGCTTCAATGACACGTCCGCTAACCCAAGCCGAAAGTGACGCAGCAGGAGGCCTGAAGGATTGGGACATTGTGCCGTCTGATCCGATGGGGTCCACTGTACGAAAAATTTCAACACCGGCCGGTGATCGGATTATTGTACGCAACAAATTTGATTATTTAGCTGATGTCATCGGCTCTGAAAAACGCGTTGCGCAATCGGCAGCCATGCATGACAAAAGCTTTGCTGCGCGCTTCCCAATGTTGACCAATGTAGACATGGAGTATCGCTGGGGTGGCCGTCTGTGCTTGACCTTCAATGGCGTTCCCGTCTTCGGTGCGCTGGAGACCGGCCTCTATGCAGCTTGTGCCCAAAATGGGTTAGGCGCGTCTAAAGGAATATTGGCCGGTATTCTTGCTGCAGAACATGCTAGCGGGCAAACAAATCCGTATATTGATTACTATTTAGCCCAAGCCAAACCAACACGCCTGCCACCAGAACCGTTTTCAACAATTGGCGCAACTGCATATTTACGCTGGAAAGAGTACCAAGCAGGCGCTGAATTGTAGGAATTTTTGAAGTTTCAGAATACAAATTATTGGCAGCAAAACCAAACAGTACATTAACAAAAAATGCTCACCCTTTCGCATTATTCACCTGTAGATTAGAATTAGGTATAAATTTTTGCGATTTGTAATTGCATTATTGGCAAGTAAAAGGTATTCTCTTGCCTGATATATCACGCTACTGACCTTGTGACATATCAAAAAATAGGTAAGATTGCCAAGTTCAGACGTTTTACTATTTCGGCTTGCATGCCACACCGCAGCCAACAAACGATCTGAACATCTCAAGTCTTGTGGTTTAACAGCTCAAACATAATTGAAGTGCGCTTGCATGATTGTTTATGCTTGAATTGTTGTTATTCTTAGTAACTCTATTCTTTTAGGAGGAGTAGTTTCCCTATGAAACCAAGAAACGTTTCTAAAAAATATATGGCTAAAGTTCATCCACGTATTCCTGAATACTTTGACATGATGAATGACGGCCGCCTAACCCGCCGCGAGTTTATGCGCTTTGCGACATTGTTAGGCATGAGCGCTGGTGTAGCTTCGGTTGCAGCAGCATGTGGTGGTGCAGAAGCACCAGCCGCAACTGATGAAGTCATGGACGAAGGTTCTATGGACGAAGGTGGCGCAAAAGCTGGCGGCACCCTATTGATCGGTATGGAAACCAGTGCAATTCTGGACCATCCTGCTCGCTTGTCTTGGATCCAAGGCGCTAACATTGTTCGTCAAGTTGCTGAATACTTGGCAGAACCAGGTGCAGACAACATTGTCCGCCCATGGTTGCTTGAAAGTTGGGAAGCCAACGAAGATGTTAACGAATGGACATTGAACATCCGCCAAGGCATCAAATTCAACAATGGTGATGAACTCACCGCTGATGACGTTCTCTTCAACTTCGACCAATGGTTGGACGACGAAGTAGGCTCATCTGTAAAAGGTCTTTTGAACTACCTCGAAGGTGGCATGAACGACCTAGAACGTGTTGACGACTACACCATCAAGATGCACCTCTCAGCAGGTAACATCGGTGTACCAGTTCACCTTACTCACTACCCAGCAGCGATCATGCACCGTGACTTCCAAGGTGACTTCGTAGCTTCTCCAGTGGGTACCGGTCCTTTCACAATGACCGAATACAACCCAGACCAAGCAGTTGTCATGACCCGTCGTGATGATTACTGGGGTGGCCCAGCAGGGCCAGACAGTGGCTTCCCATACTTGGATGGCATTCGCTATATCAACATGGACAAAGACGCTGCTTTGAACGCACTGTCTGCTGGTGAAATCCACACCTTCTATCAACCACGTCCAACTGACTGGGAAGCAATGAAAGATAACGCTGACATCAACGTCGTCGCTACCTCAACTGCACAAACCCTGATTTTGCGCCACCGCGTTGATATCGAACCATTCAATGACCTCCGCTTGATTAAGGCACTGCGCCTTTGCCAAGATCGCCAACAAATTCTGAACCTCGCTTGGTTCGGTGAAGGCGATCAAGGTGTGGACGCTCACATCGCTCCTGTGCACCCTGCATACGACGAACGTGAAATTCCTGCGCAAGACATTGAAGGTGCAAAAGCACTATTGGAAGAATGGGCTGCTGAAACCGGCAACTCACTGCCATTGGCTGTAACCCTTGTCACCAAAAATGACGAAGGTGAACAACAATACGCAGAAGTTCTACAACAAGCTGCTAACGAAGCTGGTTTCGATATGTCATTGGACATCACCGAAGCTTCAGGTTACTGGGAACGCTGGGACGAAGTACCTTTGGGTATTACCTCATGGACTCACCGTCCATTAGGCACCATGGTGCTTGAACTAGCTTACATTGCTGACAATGAAGGCAATCCAGTCGCTTGGAATGAAACCCGCTGGGTTGACGAAGAATTCAGTGACACCCTAGTTGCTGCAGCATCTACCCTAGACGTAGACGCTCGCCGCGTACACATGGGTAAATTGATGGATATCTTCTGGGAACGTGGTCCAATTGGTGTTGCATTCTTCAAGAGTGCTTGGCGTCTTGCTCGTCACGAAGTCAAAAACATTACCGCTCACCCAACCCAATACGACTTGATGTACAACGTCTGGTTGGACGACGCAGCTTAATAAGCTAGCCCGAATTGGGTGTTCTATTGGTGTGCCCTTTTGGGGTCACCTAGTTTAGAGCAAACTGAGTGGGCAACTTTCTCCGTAGAGTTGCCCACTTTTTAATTACCTCGCGCCACGCAATACCAAACACAAAAATTTTATACACAGTCTGTAAATAGATAAAACTTTTGTGTTTGTTATTGAATGTATCTCAAAACAAAATCACACAATCTGAATATGTATGTTGTCGCAACCTATTCAGATTCATTATTGCAATTTGTTTGTAGTAATTGTTAGGCAACTATAGGAGTACAAAATGGGAAGATTTCTTTTCCGCAGCGTGATCTCGATTATTGTCACAATGGTATTGGTATCAATCCTGCTATTTGTGATGCTTGATCCACGTGATGGGGCAGTTCTTGTGAAGATTCTGGGGATCGAAGCAACACCAGAGCAGCAAGAATCGCTAGCAAATCAGTTGGCACTAGATACGCCAATTATGACACGCTACCTCGATTGGGTAATCGGGAATGACTGGCGGGCAGAACGCCTCATTGGTAGCGACGTTGTGTTGCTAGAAGATCCACGTACTGGTGATTCTTCATGGTGGATTGATGAAGGCAATGAGCGTTACATTCAATATGAAGTGAATACCGACGGCCTAATGGTGCCACTTGTGCGTCAACCAGCCGGTGAATACATAAAAGAAGCACCTGTAGATTTGTGGGAAACCGATGCTGAAGGCAACAAATTCTTCTGGGGCTTAGATGCGAAAGGACGCGGTGCACTTTGGGATGATTCTGGCGCAACCGAATTTATTTCAACGCAAACAGGTTGGCAAGAACTAGCTGGCGCACCCGTAGATTACATTCCAATCCGCAAAGGCGTATTGCGCGGTGACGCAGGCATTTCGTGGCGCACCAGCCGCAGCATTTCAAATGCGGTGTATCTACGTGCAGGCAACACCTTCAAACTCGCAGGCTTAGCATTTGTTGTTGTAATGCCACTCGCATTGCTGTTTGGGATTATTGCAGGCATCAATGAAGGTAAATTCTTAGACCGCTTCATTTCAATTGTCGGGCTAATTGGGACATCAACGCCGGAGTTCGTAAGCGGGCTGGTGTTTATTCTGCTCTTTGCGCTCACGTGGAGTCTATTCCCCTCCCAGTCGGCGGACTTAATAGGCACCGGGCTCAAACCCAAGCATTATGTGCTGCCGGTGCTAACGCTAACAGCTGTGGAATTGGGCTACGTAATCCGCATGACGCGTGCCAGCATGGTAGACGTCATGAAAGCTCCTTATATTCGCACCGCGATTATTAAAGGGATGCCATACCGCCGCGTTGTGTTGAGACACGCACTACGTAACGCATTGATGGCACCAATTACCATTATCATGTTGCACATCAATTATTTGGTGGGTGGGATTGTGGTTGTAGAAGCAATTTTTGCTTACCCAGGCCTGGGAGACTACATCTTCAAATCTGCTGTCTTCGGTGATATTTACGCCCTCGCTGCCGCCGCAATGGTGACAGTAATTGTGGCGGTGCTGACGCGACTGTTTGGTGATCTTGCATACACCTTACTGAACCCGCGCATTCGGTTCTCATAACAGCTAAGAGAGAGAGGAAATAGTTTTATGACAACTGAAACAAGAAGCAAAGCTCCAACCGTATGGAGCAACATTGCAAACTATCTAAAGTTAGTTTCTGAATCACGCATTGCAACAATTGGGTTAGCAATGGTGCTGTTCTGGATCATCGTCGGTTTGACCTCATTTGTGTGGACGCCGCAAGATCCAAATGCTAGTTTAGGTATCCCTAACCGTGGCATTCAAGACGGGTTCATGCTTGGCACAGACCGTATTGGTCGCGACAATTTGTCACGAACCATGGCCGGAACGCAGGTTATTCTGATGAAAACCCGTATTCCAGAACTGTCTGTCGGGGCTTATCTCTTAGGTATTGCTGGGATTAGCGCCATCGTGCTTGGTCTTGTCGCACTGCCTTGGGCATCAGATAAACGCACCCGCCAAAAAGGGTTCATCGGATTGATTATCGCCGCAGTGCTCATTCCGATTGCCAACATCATTGCCAATTCGACGGGGTTGAATGACATCATCATCCCCAAATTCGCCATCCCCGTTGGCGTTGCAATCTGGGGTGTGGCCGGGTCGTTGACTTTAGGGTCAACGCTTGGGTTGATCGCTGGCTACCGTGGTGGCACTTGGGATCAAGTCATTATGCAGATCCTAGATGCGCTGATTGCATTCCCGCGCATTGTGCTCTACTTGGTTGTGATTACAGCGCTCGGTCAAGGCGATCTGGTTATGATCTTCGCGATTGCAGTGACAGGGGCTCCCGGTGTGGCGCGTCTGGCACGCTCACAGGCGCTAGAAATCAAATCACGTGACTACATTCGCGCAGCTGAAACACGCGGTGAAAGCATTTGGTACATCATGTTCCGTGAAATTCTGCCAAATGCCATCGGGCCACTCTTGGTAGATGCCATGCTGCGGGTTGGTTACGCAGTGTTTACGATTGGGACGCTTGGGTTCTTGGGTCGTGGGTTGCCACCACCCGAGCCAGACTGGGGGAATATGATCAACTTGGCCCGTCCATCATTTGGGCAGGCTCCGTTGTCTGTATTGGTTCCAGCATTCGCAATTGTGACCTTGGTGGTAGGGCTTAACCTCTTCGCCGATGGTCTAAATGAAGAAATCACCCGTTACCAAAAATAAGCGTGGAGACACAACACATGAGTAATAACACAAACGACACAGCCGTTTTGAAATGTGAAAATCTCGCCATTGCTTACAAGGTACGTGGTGGTGAAATTGAAGCAGTTCAAAATGTCTCATTCGAAATCCACAAAGGGGAAACTTACGGCATTGTAGGTGAATCTGGTTGTGGTAAGAGTACAGCAGCATGGGCTGTTGTGAACTTCCTTGGCTCTAATGGCTATGTAAAACGTGGCAACATTTGGTTCCAAGGCCAAGATCTTGTCAACAAAGACGGTGAAGAACTCCGCAAGCTGCGTGGGAACAACATTGCAATGGTCTATCAAGACCCAATGCAAGCGTTGAACCCAAGTATGGTCATTGGTGACCAAATGCGTGAAGTGCTGACCGTTCACCAAGAAATTTCAGAAGAAGAAGCAACCCAGCGCTGTATTGATATGCTTGAAAAAGTGTACATGCCAGACGCTGCCAACGTGCTAAAACGCTATCCGCACCAAATTTCTGGTGGCCAGCAACAGCGCGTGGTTATTGCAACCGCCCTGCTCATCAACCCCGCGTTGCTGATTATGGACGAACCAACCACCGCGTTAGACGTGACGGTTGAAGCTGCCGTACTGGATCTTATCGACGAGCTACGCCGCGAGTTTGACACCGCCATTATGTACATTACCCACAACCTTGGTGTTGTGGCGCGTGTTTGTGACAAAGTTGGTGTGATGTACGCTGGTGAAATGGTAGAACGCGGTACGGTGAAGGATATCTTCAAAAACCCGCAACACCCTTACACACAAGGCCTAATTCGCGCAGTGCCAAAACTAGGGGCAAATAAAGAAGGGAGTATTCTTTATCCAATTCCAGGCCGTGTGCCTGCGCCAAATGCCCGTCCTTCAGGCTGTATGTTTGCGCCACGCTGTGACTATGTCACCGAACGTTGCCGTACAGAACATCCTGAATTACGCAGAGTTGGTACAGACAACGTTGATGTACGCTGTCACTTGACAGAAGAAATTGACGCTGCCGCTTGGGTTCCAGGCGACAACATTGACGTCCCAGACTTGACAAAACGCAACCTTGATACTGAACCAATTATGGTTCTAGACAAGCTGCAAAAGTACTACGATGTCAAAGGCAGTAGCATTCTAGATGCATTAGGCTTTGGCAAGAAACGCCATGTAAAAGCTGTTGAAGGCGCAACATTCAGCGTACCAAAAGGCAGCACGTTAGGGATTGTAGGCGAATCTGGGTCAGGTAAGAGTACATTGATCAAGACGATTATCGGTCTTGAACAAGCGACTGGCGGTGAAGCCACTTTCTTGAACTTTGACGTTACGACAGACTTAGCGGAACGTGATCCGGGACTGATTCAAGAACTCCAAATGGTGTTCCAAAATCCAGACTCAACCATGAACCCATCCTACACGGTTGGTCAGCAAATTGGTCGCCCGATGGAACGTTTCGGCACAGTGCCAAAAGACGAAGTTCGCGGCGAAGTTATGAAATTGCTCAAGCAAATGCGCTTGGGTGAAAACTACTTTGACCGTTTACCGCGCCAATTGAGCGGTGGTGAAAAGCAACGTGTGGGGATTGCCCGCGCACTTGCGAGCCGTCCAGACGTTGTGCTGTGTGACGAACCAGTAAGTGCGTTGGATGTGTCTGTACAAGCCGCAATTTTGAACTTGCTGTTGAACGTACAAGCTGAACACAAAACCACAATGCTCTTTATTGCGCATGACTTGAGTGTTGTTCGCTTCTTCTCAGACAACATCGCAGTAATGTACTTGGGTGAAATTATGGAAATCGGGCCGTCGGAATCAATCTACGCCCCACCATACCACCCATATACAGAAGCGCTACTGTCTGCGGTGCCGGTGCCAGATCCCTCTGCGATCCAAAAGCACATCCGGCTTGAAGGTGATATTCCAAGTGCGATTGATCCGCCAAGCGGCTGCCGTTTCCACACGCGCTGCCCACGGAAAGCCATGCTGCCAAACAACGGTAAGATTTGTGAAGAACAAATTCCGCCATGGCAAGAAGGCGCAGACGGTCACAAGATCTTCTGCCATATTCCAATTGAAGAATTGGCAACCTTTGACCCAGTGATTTCAGCGCCAAACAGCGGCGTTGCTGTCTAATTACAGAACCAAACAACTTTTGAAAATCGATGGATTTGACAACCTCAGCCATCGATTTTCAGTATTGTTTTATATGAAAGTGTGCAACTCAGGCTAAAACTGATCGCGCAGAAAATCACGCCAAGCGGAGATGGAAAAAATATTTCCATACTTTGTTTGGCGTGAAACGTTTATATGGCGACCTTCATCTGTATCGCAAAGATGTAGGCTAATGGTGGTTTGGGTAAGGTGCGTTTTGTCGGTGCGTTCAACGTAACTACAGCGCCCCATTGCGGCATCTTCGGCGCCCATCACGTATTTTACTGAGTACCAGCCGAAGACATCTCGGAAGTCGTCTTGTGAAAGAAACGTTGCATCCCAGCGGAAGCCTGACAAGATATTACTGTAATTTTCATGGTGGCTTAACGCAACAGACCCTGGATATTGCATGCTAGCCCGGAATGCTGTAAATTGACGCCAGCTATACGCCAACCCGAACAACGCCAGCACAACGAAACTTGCCGCAAGCGTGCCGCAAGTCCAAACAAACCATTTTTTACGAACTTTATTCTGAAACGCCATGCTTCAAGACTCCAAAATTACAAACGTTATTACAAATCCGCGTTTTCTCAACTGGACAGAAGACTATAAAACGACATCGGCAGGGAATACCTTCTCAGTTGGCATCGTGGTCGATGATCAATACGTATTCTGGGGTGACTGTTTGGTCGATGTTGAGCGAGACCTCGCCGAATATAGCAACTTTTCTGACACCGCTAATTTTATTGAAACCGTAGATGCTATCGTCCGACCTGTGCTGCAAGGACAGCAACTCGATAGTTTTCAGGCGCTTTGCCAACACGTAGAAGCGCTGCGCGAAACGGTTAGTTATGACGTTGTAACACCCGCCCCGATTCCAGAACCAAAAACCAACGGTGCAGTTTCAAGACGCGACCTAATCTCTGGCAATATTTTGGGCTTAGGCGCAACAAAGGAAGCGCCAAAAGACATTGTTGAGCAAGTCACAGAGCGCCGCGCCCTGCACCCTGGATTACGCTACGGACTAAGTGCAGCCCTGCTAGGTGCTGTTGCCCATGTTAACCGACAATCAGCAGTCGAAGTATTAGCAAATGAATATAGTCTACCCATTGCAGATGCGCCGCTGGCAATCCATATTGAACTAATTGGCAGTCGGCTTTCGTCTGATGACTTGTTGAACTATCCAATCGATGCGCTTGGCTACACGCAGTTTGTGGTCAATGCCAGAGAAGAAATGGGCGCAAATGGTGAACGTATTCAAGCTTATGCCCGCCAGCTAAAAGCGCGTTTACAGGATACCCTTCCTCCAGACACAAATATCTGCCTACAGCTAAATACTGATGGCGGTTGGGGCCAGCTAAAAGACAACAATACTGGCAAACTGCTTGGTGCGCTGAGCGGCCTGTCGCATGCGACCAAACCATTTAGTGTGCGGCTGGTATCGCCCTTCAATTGCAAAACGGTTGAAGAGGACATCGACAAGATGAAAGATCTGACGCAATTTATTCGGTTCCGTAAGATAAATGCCGAGTTAGTCGCAAAGCGTAACATTACTAGCCTTGAGATGGTGAAACGCTATGCCGAGAAAAAAGCTGGAAATGTGATGCAACTCAACCCGCTTCTACTAGGCACAATCGATCAAACCCTGCAGGCTGTACAAGTTTGTCATACGCATGACATTGCAGTATTGTTGGGCAGTACGCGCACCGCATCTGATCGCAGTAGCGAAATCCTTGCCGCACTGGCGCTCGTTGCACAGCCACGCGCAGTTATACAAACAAATCAAACGGTGCATCCGGACATGTTTCCTGCATATGCGGCCATGAGCAAGATCACCACTTGGCGTAACTATCGTCAATCACAGGCGTAAATCACTTATGTTAATTATCGATGGTCTGCAATATCCACCGCTAGAACGCACGCCGTTTGAAAACATGCGCAAAGGCGGTGTTAATGCGGTACACATTACCATTGCCTATTGGGAAACCACCCAAGAAACGCTGCACAATATTGCACTCTGGCAACGCTTTACGCGCGACAATGCTGATCTGTGCTACCTGATAAAAAACAATGCCGACCTAGAAAAAATTGGTGTAGATCACCGCGTGGGCATTATTTTTGGGTTCCAAAACTGCTCGCCAATCTCAGACAACGTTGGCTTTGTTGAGATCTTTCATGATCTTGGGGTGCGCTTTATGCAGCTTACCTACAACAATCAGACCCGGCTAGCGTCTGGCACCTACGAAGCATTTGATACCGGCCTCACGCGCTTTGGCAAAACTGTTGTCAAAGAAATGAACCGTGTAGGTATGGTGGTTGACATGTCTCACAGCGGCGAGCGCAGCACGCTGGAAGCGATTGAGTTTTCCGACCGCCCCATTACCGTAAGCCACGCCAACCCGAAGTTTTATCATGATGGGCTGCGTAATCAGAGTTTGGCTGTGATCAAGGCGCTTGGCCAGACCGGCGGCATGCTGGGGTTCAGCCTGTATCCGTTGCACCTAAAAGATAATTCAAACGCCAAGCTAGATGAATTCTGCACCATGATCGCTAAAACAGCCGAGATTATGGGCGTGGACAACATTGGAATTGGCACAGATTTGTGTGTTGGGCAGCCCAGCAGCATTCTAGAATGGATGCGCAACGGCCGCTGGAGCACGCAGAAAGACTTTGGTGAGAGCACGTCCAAGTCGATGGCCTGGCCTGCACAACCAGATTGGTTTACCTGCGCAGCAGATTTTTCAAACATCGCCAAAGGATTAACTGTTGTTGGCTTCAATACCGCAGACATAGAAAAGATCATGGGCGGCAATTGGCAACGCTTCTTCCATGCGTCTTTTGGTCCAGCGGCTTAGGGATCCACACTTTTGACTTATGACAACTTCAACTTTACCGTTACGCCCACCGCACATTGTCATGCAGCTCGATCGGCTAGGCAGTTTTTACGCGAACCGCATCAGCTTTGCCCGGTCAATGATCCGCAAAATAAACCGCGAGACTTGGGATATTCAATGCACAACGTTTGATATCGATGCCAACGGCTATGGCACTTGTATCTATGAAATTATTGCAACGGAAGGGGAATGCTATTCGCTGGTTGTCTTCTCGCAATTTTTAGACGCCAAGGATCGGACGGACCGCGTCATTGCCAACAAATGGGACGCTGCATTTGCCCTATGTGAAGGCAAACTATCAGACGAACAGGTGGACCGTTTGCGGAGCGAACTCCCCAAGCAAGAAGCTGGCCGCAACCAAGCCGATGTGCTTGTTATTTCACGGGCTAATAAAAGCGTACGCAATTTTGAAAGTATCGTCGATCAATTAGCAAACGGTCAGCAGCCAAACCCAGATCAATTTTCAGAAGTTGGTTACATTTATCGAACCACCGCAGTGTATGGAAACGGGAAATTTGGGATTGCAGACTATGCAAAACTAAAGCAGAAACAATCGTTCAAGCTGCCGTTTAGTGCGCAAATGTTTGCTGTCTGGCTATTTCGCGAATTCACTATTCAACTTGTAAACCACGTTGCGCGCTGTAAGCAGCCAACAACTGCGGTTTCTCTCGATTCAGAATTGCACCGCTATGTTGGCGTTGGCAACGCAACTGGCCTTGGCATGGCGCCCTTCTTGGTAAAGCATCCGCAGCTCATTCACCAATGGATGTTAGCGCGTGAAACAGCGTTAGCGCGTGCCTGTCATGAAACCACCCCAACAGCAGCCACAATTGCGCAGCTAACAGACCTTTTAGACCGCGCGCATTTACATATCGCCGAAACAAATATTGCCGATGTGCGCCAAACGCAAGCCAACACGAGCGCATTAGCTGGCTTAGACGCAATCAAACATTATCTAAATACAAATACGCTAGACACTTGGGTGCCCTTGGCCGACTTTGTTGCAGCAGAAACGTCTGTTGAAACACAAGAAATATTCAACAGTTTACTGATTGAACTGTACCCAGATATTGTGGATGATTTAGAAAATACTACGGGCACAATTGCCAGCGTAAAGCTCAATCCCACGTGGCGTATCAGCACGCTTATTGATGCAATTGAAACACGCTATCGCTGGGTCTTAGCCATTGATTTTGACAGCCCAGAGAGTACGCATTACTTTTGGTATTACTCGCAGGAAAAGAAAGAGCCGCGTTTGGGTGTACGCGCAGAGGAGCCGGGCGCAGATAAAGAAATGCCGGTGACCATCGCGCGTGATATCGCAATGCTATACCGTACATTGCAACAAGTCCCTAAAACAGACTACGACAAAGCCGTCATTCGGTTTATCTTGGCACATCCGGAACACAAAGAAACAATCCGGCGCGTGCAAAGTTTAGAAACGTTCCAATATGGTGAAGTGCAGGCCAACTTACTCAATGCAGAGTGTCTGCCAATCCATTTGCTCCGCGCAAAGTTGGCAATGTTTGGCGCTGGCCGGTTTGATCCAAAATCCAATTTATGGACGCGGATCACCCTATTTCAAGGGGCGCCACGCCTCACAGAAATCGGCAACTTAACAAGTGACGATTGGTCGTTCCCGTGCAAGCCACGCAGAAACAGCTATGTTAGTTAGTGAAAATGAACTTCAAGAATTAGTGTGGCGCGTCCTTCGTGGTTATGGCTGGCCGCGCGCAGAAAGCAAAGATATTGCCAACGCAATCGTCTGGCTAGAAATGCATCAGCTAGATGGGCTAGCACCATTGCGCACGCTGCTAGAAGCGCCAACAACGTTTTCGCACCAACCAACTACCATCAGTGCTGAAACAGGCACCACCATCACGCTGCACACTGCAAATAACATTGCCTTGCTTGCTGGTGATCTCGCTGTGGATTTAGCAATTGGTAAGGCCTTAGAAACATCACGCGCTGTACGCGTGCAGTTGCTAGACACGCCGGTTCCAACCTTGCTAATCGCGTCAGCCGCAGCCAAGGATGACGTGTTTGCCGTTGATATTACAACCAACACACATGTCATGCGCCTACTGCATAATGGCGACTTGAGCATCGCCCCACAACACAATCCAGAGACTGCCGCTGCAGCCCACATTTATGTTGGCAATCAGCCTTTGCCCGCCTTTCCAAGACGGACAGCAACGCACATTCCGCATCATGTCTCACAGCAGCATTATCAAGCGCACCTAGCCAGCGGCATCGCCATTACCAATACAGATTGGCATCACCTTAATATGCTAGCGCTAAATTCAATGGTCGAAGCCACCGAAGAATCACGCCAACGCGGTGCTGGCGAAAACGCAATTATTGGATAAAATCTTAGCCACATACAATACAGGCCGCCGATCCTAAGAGCATTCATTATTTCTAATACCTATGGCTAGAGCTAGAAAAATGCGACGTCAGGCCGAACAACGACGTCAAGAAAAGCTGCCACGCGCACTCCGCGAAGTTGGCAAAATACAATCTCCATTTGCACCTTGGCAGGTCCTAACAGACGCGCAAGTCAACGCCATCGATAGCACTGCGTTACGCATCCTTGAAGAGGTTGGCTTGCTGATGATGGATGACAACGCACGGGCAACCCTCAAAGCTGCTGGCGCAACGGTTGATGAAGACGAGAAACGCGTGTTCATTGGCCGTGATATTGTCAAAGCACAGCTAGCACTCGTGCCCTCGCAATTTGATCTTGAAGCCCGTAACCCAGCCAACACGCTCACAATTGGTCAAACTCATATCAACTTTGCGACGGCTGGTGGCGCATCCTACTATAGTGATCTAGAAACAGAACGCCGCCCGGCAACGCTTGACGATTACGAGCGCTTGATTAAATTGGCTCAATTGAGCGGCCCGGTGCACATGATTGACGCAACGCTGCTCAATCCACCAAAATTTCCGGCGCTAGAACGGAATGTGCGTCAATTTGCTAGCCTAATGCGCTATACAGATAAAGCGCTGCTGTGCGCAATTGGCAGTGCGGCCTTGGCAAACAATGCCTTAGATCAAATTGCACTCGCCTTTGGCGGTCGTGCCGCGATCCAAGACAGACCCGTTATTTTAGGCAATTTCAATATCAATAGCGCGCTACGCTACGATCAAGGCTCGCTCCAAGGTCTACGGACGTTTGCCACTGCTGGCCAACCGATTATTGTATCGGCCTACATTTTGGCTGGTGCGGTCAGCCCAGTCACCATCGCCGGAATATTGGCTCAGCAACATGCAGAAATCCTAGCCGGGATTGCGCTAACCCAGCTAATCAACCCTAGTACACCAGTGGTCTATGGTCACTTTGCTACGAATATCGAACTCAAGAGCGGTGTGCCTGCGTATGGCACGCCTGAAGGCGCACTCCTGACCGCAGGCGCGGCGCAACTTGCCCGCCACTATAGTTTGCCCTTCCGCAGCAGCAGCGGTCTGAACACCGCAAAGTCCGTTGACGCCCAATCTGCGTATGAAAGCCAAATGAACCTGTGGCCAGCCGTCCAAGCCCACAGCAATGTTGTAATGCATGGCGCTGGAGTGTTGGAATCTGGCTTAGTTTGCTCGCTCGAGAAATTTATGATCGATGTGGAGCACCTGGGCATGATGCGCACCATGCAGACTGGGATCGAGGTTAATGAAGATACGCTAGCGTTTGATACGATTGCGTCTGTGCCGTCCAACGGACACTTTCTCAACACAGACCATACAATGGCGCGTTACAAAACTGCCTTCTATGAACCGATTGTAAGTGACCGACTAGGGTATGGCCCTTGGGAAGCTGGCGGCAAATTTTCGACGGCGCAAAAGGCAAACCTTGTCGCAACGCAAGCATTGGCCGCTTATGAGGCCCCTAAAATAGAAGCTAGCGTGCTAGAACAAGTTGAGGCGCACGTTGCAAAAACATTAGAAGCAATTGCTCGGTAAAGCGCTAACTACGTACAAAAACATAAAAGAGGATGGATCTGCGCCGTGTTGACGAAAATCCATCCTCTTTTATTTAAGCCTTACAGCGTAGTAATTACCCACCATGCTGGTTGTTGAGTGAAGCCAGCTGGACTAACTTCGTAGAAGTTGCCCCTGTTGCGAGGCGGCATCGCTTACGGTATTTCTATCTGCTTACTGTGTTATTCAGAGCTCAGGTTAGTTAGTCAACGCGACTACAACAGCATTGGACAACCGTTGTAACGCTTGCGGTGATAACTCAATACCGGCCAGCGGATGCCCGCTGCTAATATTGACCTTTGGACGTTGCATAATGCCTTCATCAAAAAACAACGGTAGTGTACTTGGTAAATCTAAGGGTGGTACAGAGCCTTTTACAAACCCAGTGAGGTCTGTAATTGCCGCAGGGTTGGCAAAGCTCATACGCTTGTATTGGGATGGCAAATACTTGCGTACGGCTTGCAAATCAATCCGGACGTCACCTGTTGCACAGACCATGACATATTGGCCTTTCTTATCACGCAGTAGTATACATTTCACAACTTGATCCAGCGGCACATTTCGTTCAACAACGGCCATGTCAACTGTATAAATAGGCTTAGAATGTAAAATTACTCTGTAATTCACATCATTTTTGTCAAGATATTCTGTAATTCGTGTTTTCATCCCAAAAATATTGTAATATATATCTGATATATCAGTTATAATTCAAAAGCTATTGTGCGATGTGCCCAATACGTAAAAACGTGTAAACTGAAATGACGCTGATCAGTAGAAACGGTCATTTTCTACACTGCTGATACCAACAATCTAGGCTGCTCTATTGCACCCTTTTTCATAATGAAAAAAACAGACCGCTGTAGAACAGAGGCTGTTGAGAAATTGTGATGGCAAGAAAAACTGTTCGCCGCCCTAAGTCTGGCGGGACACAAAATGGCATGATCCCGGCCCGCTATGATTACTGGCGGTTTGGCAATGGCAGTCCCGAACACTATCCGCTTGAATTCTACGTTGAAGGCGCAGGAGAATATCACTGCAAGCCAAACTACGTTACTGGCGTATTTGACCGCCCCAACGCAACCCACTTCTATTATCACATTCAAGGACAAGCCGAATTTGAATACGGGTTAAACCGCACAACGGTTAAACCCGGCGACTTGTTGATCATCCCTCACGGTCATCCTTATTACTATCGTGGCTCACAGCAGTTGAAATTTCACTGGTTTGCACTGAATAGCCACTGGCCAAAAGTGCTTGGTGAAAACCCTGCCATACGGGTGTACGAATTAGGCCCTGACGAAAAAACAGAAACGCGCTTTGTAGAAATTCGCGAAACGCTAATCCTTGGCAAACCGGGCTATCCACTGCGCGCGATTGGCATGTTCTATGAGCTATTAGCGCGTGTGTTTGACCTCACATCACCCGTCCAGCTACCGCAATCTGCCTATCCAGACACAGTGCGAAATGCCATTATTTATCTTCGAGAAAACTATACGCAAGCCTTTAGCGCAACGCTAACGGCAGCTTGGGTTGGCGTGAGTCAATCGCACCTACGGGCATTGTTTGAAAAATGGGTCGGGGAATCACCGCAGCAATTTCATAGTCGCTGCCGGATTGAAGAAGCCAAGCGCCTGTTAGATGAGCAACGCTTGTCGATTACGCAAACGGCGCATCAAGTTGGCTATCACGATGTCCGCTATTTCTCGCGCGTGTTTAAGCAGAACACTGGCATGACGCCCAGCCAATATATTGCGCAAAATAATCCGCCAAAACCAAGTCCTAAAAAGCCTGACGAATAAGTGATTGCCAGCCGCGTAAACTAAAATATGGCTTGACTGTTGAGTAATCATATTCTTGGTTGATGACCACCAAAATCGCAGATTCAGACATACAAACTACAACGCCCGTCCGCTCTAAACCGAGCGGTGTCGGGTTAGCGCCTTCAGCAGAAAGGCAACGCTCGGAGTTGCGCGTGCCACGCGGCGGCAGCGCTAAGCGTTCCAAATACCAACTGTAGACCCCTTCACTGTCACGCGGCAACGCAATGACCTGATCGCGGCGAAAGCCATAACGCCAATTGGGTGAAGAGACCGTATCCTTCTTAACAACTCCGCCGGGGAACACGTCTGGTTCCGCCCCAATAATAGGCTGTATTAATAGTCCCACGCCTGCCAAGCAGAGCGCAACCATGCCGAGCGCACCGATCAACAACGTGATTTTCAAACGCCCCGATATCAAAACGCCCCACGGATCATATCTTGCCAAGCGCTTGGTGAAATCCAACGTCGCAGCGTTGAATAATCGTACTCTTGATTGATAATCGTCACGACATCATCCCCATCCATATAGGTCACCAGTCGGGTAATCTCAGCACCAATTTGCGTGGGACGGCTACTTCGCGCCGAAATGCATCCATCTTGCGAACGCGACCATGACTGCCCCATTTCAAATTGCCGTACGTAGAAAAATGCAACAGCTTGGCAGTCTGCAGTGGCGCGGACCACTTGAATATGGCGATAGCCTTGTAGCCAAGAATTTGACGTGAGCTGATCTTCAACCACAACACTGTTCTGATAAAGTGTAGTCTGCGGACGCAGCACGTTAGGCAGCCATAGCGCCAATGCCAGCGAAGCCGCCAACATCACGCCCGCGCCGCCCAATCCAAGAACTCTCCAGCGTTGCTTAATCATCTAGTAAGTCTATCGTCTTTACACCACACAAGGGATGCGAGTGC
>JAHDBW010000006.1:25753-27013 GCA_020630175.1 Anaerolineales bacterium | reverse complement strand
CTTAACCACACATGGCGCAACCGAAGCTGCGCCATGTGCTATTTACACAAGCAAATCGATTTGATTAGCTGATTAAGTTGCGTCTGCGCATTACCAGCGAGATCCCAGCGATAAGCGAGCTAACCAAAAGCAGTGCTGGCAGCACACCCTCAAACAAAGGATTACCCGTGTTTGGAATTTCGCCTGGAATGACAGTCGTATTGACCTTATTCGATGCACTCGTCTTCTGACCATTCGTCACATCGGCAGCATTCATAATGACCGAGCCAATTGGCGCATCGGCCTTGACCCGAACCATCACTGTCACCGTTACAGAGTTACCAACTGGAATACTAGGGATTGTTGCAACAACCGCATTCGCACTTGGTTGATACACCGTATTGCCAACTGAAACGCTTGATGACACATAACTAACATGCGCCGGCAAGACATCAGTCACTTTGACTTCCCCAATTGGCGCATAAGTGTTGTTCTTGAGCACGATTGAATAGGTCAATAGTTCACCACGGATTGCCAGTGAAGTGGTTTTGGCACCGTCATCGGTGGCAACTGTCTTGCTAATTGCAGGCAAGCCCGGAATTGGCGCTTTAGTGCCGGTTGGTGTCGGTGTCGCTGTTGCGACAGGCGTAGCTGTTGCCGTTGCTGTCATAGTCAAACTTGTTGGCACAACAGTCACGGTTCCTTGCGATGTAGCGGTCGCAGTTGGCGTAGCCGTTGCAGCAGTTGTGGCCGTAGCTGAAACTGTGCCAGTCGCTGTCGGTGCGACAACCGTATTTGTTGCGGCAACTGTACTAGTTACCGTTGCGGTTGCTTGCGGCGTGGCGGTATTGGTTGATATAGCCGTCCCCGTGACTGCAACCGTTGCGGTAGCGGTCGGTGCAGCCGTTTCAGTTACAGCAACCGTTGGCGTAACAGCCTGAGTAGCCGTTGGATCGACTGTCGCTGTTGGGTCCGCTGTTGCCGTTGCTTCGACCGTACCGGTAGCTGTTGGCGCAACGGTATTCGTTGCTGTTGGCTCCGTTGTAGCCGTCGGCTCTAGCGTCGCGGTTGGATCCAGTGTTCCCGTTGGCACTACTGTATTTGTTACTGTAGGCTCAGCTGTCGCCGTTGGCGCAACGGTGTTCGTTGCCGTTGGTTCCGCTGTGACCGTCGGTTCTTGCGTTACCGTTGGTTCGACTGTATTCGTCATTGTTGGCTCTGGCGTTACCGTCGGGGCAACAGTATTCGTTGCAGTTGGTTCCGTTGTGGCCGTCGGTTCTA
>JAHDBW010000006.1:0-25653 GCA_020630175.1 Anaerolineales bacterium | reverse complement strand
ACCGTCGGGGCAACAGTATTCGTTGCAGTTGGTTCCGTTGTGGCCGTCGGTTCTAACGTCGCGGTTGGATCCAAGGTTGCCGTTGGCGCGACTGTATTCGTCGCTGTTGGCGCTACAGTATTTGTTGCCGTTGGCTCTAGCGTTGCTGTTGGCAATGCCGTGTTTGTCGCTGTTGGCTCCGGTGTATTGGTTGACGTCGCCGTTGGTTCTGGCGTATTGGTTGCGGTCGGCGTTAGCGTTGGCGTGCTGGTTGGCGTTGCCGTTGGGGCAATCAATTCCACATCAGCATGATCTGAACTGGTTGGATGCTCGCCTTCAGCAGAGTCGCCACTTGCTTCAGCAATATTACGGAAGGTGCGGTCGATTGTTGTTTCGTGATACACAACCGCGCTTTCACTAGGCTGTAGATCTGGCACGTCTAAACGAACGCCTAATTCACGATCGTCAACGGCCACATTGGTGAGGGCTCGCCCACCAGTATTGGTGACCACAAAACAATAGGTAACGGCTGTGCCAGCCAAACCAGAAACAAGGTCTGTGGTGTTGACTTGGCAAAGCGCCCCACTGTTATGGCCTTCATAAACCGTTTTTGACAGTTCAATTGCTGCGGCACGGCTGTATGTTTTCACAGCTGGCTCTGACCCTAATGGCCCAGATTCACCGACAACCGTTGTGCGGTTGAGCGTTTCACCCGGTGCAACTTCAACAATTACATTCGCCGTTGCCGTGTACGTTTCTTCAATTGTGGAATTGATAGTCACCGTACATTTACCGCCAACCGTGCCGCCAATTGTGCCAGCAGTCGTGGTCGTGGTTTTACATGTATCGAATGGTGCTTCTAAATCAAACCCGGCTGGATCAATAGTGACATTAACGTTTGAGCCGTCCTCAATTGGGCGCGTGCTGCCGTCTGGCAAGTTGTAGAGCACTTCAATTTCAAACGTGTGCGCATCGCCGGGCAAGTTCGTCGCAGTGCGCGGCGAAATCCGAATGCTTACATCAACATACTGCTTCACAGCAGCGCCATCGTCAACACCGTTGCCGCTTGGGGTATCCGTCGTTGGATCCGTATCACGCGTGATTGTTAGGCCGTTGACATCAGCCGTGACGCTAGCGTTGACAACATACTCCGTTGGCACAGGCGCACCCGGCAGCGTATAGCGGCAGCGGCCACGCGTTGCATTCGTCAGGCCATTTCCATTACAGCCAGTCGTGGTGGTTGCCCCACCGGTCTCTGCAACTGTGATGACTGGCGCGACGCCTTCAAGCGGTTGTGGGCCGTTACCATCGCCAATATCTTGCATCACCACAACATCAAAGCGGTGGTCATAGCCAATCGCGTTGACATCTGTTTTTGGATCAATTGTGATGCTTAGGTCAACCCAAGTTTTGTCGGCATAGCTGTCATTTGAGGTGACATCTAAACTAGCGGCGTCTGCACCTTCACCCAACGCAAACGTATAAGCGGCACTCGCAATCACCGTGGCAGTACCCGTTTCAGTTGCGTTGATAACAATGTCACATTCACCAGCGGCGTCCGTAACACACTGGTTCCCGGCCACAAAAACAGCGCCATTGGGGTTAGCGTCCCAGTCAAAGGTAACCGTAGAATTTGGAACTGGTTGGCCGCCATTGGTAACGGTTGCCATAATCCAGTGTTCATCACCCACGCTATTCACAGCTTCACGCGGTGAGAGCTGTAGGCGCAGGTCTACATATTGCTTGTAGGCTGTTTCAGCCGTAGCTGGCAACACAAGTTCACCGTTCGGCGTGCTAATTTCAATCGTACTCGTCGCGTCTACACTGTAAAGCCCGGGCACTGTGGTTAGACCATCGGCAACAGTTAGTGCACAGCTACCGGCAGCAGTGGCACAACTATCCGCAATAATAAACGGTGCATCTGCGCCATTCGCTGGCGTAAACGGCGCTTGATAATTGATAAGCGTATCGTCTGGAACAGTAACCCAGCCAGCGCCATCACCTAAGTTCCACTCGGCGGTAAATGTAAAGGTATGTGGATCGCCGACTAAGTTGATCGCGTTAGTAGGCGCAGCGGCCAAGCGCACATCAACATATTGCTTGATCGCCGGGCTATTGACGCCATTCGGGCCAGCCGAGAAGTCTTCTGTCGTTGGATCTGTATCGATTGTGAGCAAGACGCCGTCCACATCGACCACGGTTGTGGCGTTTGCAGTATACGTATGCGCTTCACTTGAATTGATTTCAACGGTACACGTGCCGGTTGCATCTGTATTACAAGTCAGCGTTTGAGTAGCCCCAGCTTCATCAACAATGTTTACGTTTACTGCTTGGCCGTCTAGCGGAACATTGCCTGTTGCTGTATTTTGTTCAACCAAAACAGTGAACGTATGCGGCGCATCGACTGGATTGAGTGCAGTTTGGGGCGCAATTTGAATGCTGGCATCTACATAGGATTTCTCAGCATCTGTCGTGCCTGCCGGACCACTACGATCTGGTCCATCACCGGCACCATTTGCGGTCATGCGGACATACGGCAGTGGCAAGGTTGTCGCGCCATCGTCAAATGAAATCTGATTGAGCGTCGCCCCTAGCGTGTAGTCTGCGATGACAGCACTATTAATTGTGATAAAACATTCGCCGTTTGCGTCTGTGCCAGATTCATCGCCAATTGTTGCTGGATCATCAGCACAAGTATTGGCCGTAATGGCAGGCACAGCAGACCCCGAAAGGGTTGGGACAGCTTTATTTACAGGGATTGTGAACAGCGTTCCATCTGGATTTACGCCATGTTGCAACACAGTCAATTTGAAGGTGTGAGCTTGATTGAGCAGGTTCACCGCCGTAAGTGGGTCTAGCTGAATACTAATATCCCGATAGGCCTTGGTTACAGGCGCTGATGTCACAGAAAAATTGACATCTTCGTTGAGCATTTCGCTAGCAAAGAGGAAATCTGCAGTAGCCGTCACTTCAGCAAACGTTGGCGTGGTGCTGTTGATTTGCACTGAACACTGACCGCTAGCGTCTGTAATACAAGTGGCTGGGGTTGAAAACCCAGCAGCGGTTGCGTTGCTAAATGAGAACACGACATCCTCATTCGTAACCGGCAGCGCTTCGCCGTTTGGATGTTGCCAGGTTAATAATGCTTGGAACGTGTGGGCAACGCCAATCGGATTGATATCAGTTTCTGGGGTCAACACCAAAGAAAGCGCCCCATAAGCTTTGCGCGCAACGTCTTCTTCGGCGGTCGCAATATCTACACTAATTACTTCATGATCGCCATGAATTTCACCGTCATTATTGACGTCTAACGCGTAGTTGAATGTAGCGACGGCGCTAGCTTCATATTGGGCCGGATCAAGTGAATTGATGACATACGTACATTGCCCCGCAGCATCTGTCCCATCTGTGGAACAGGTATCGCGGACAAAAATTGGGCCGGGTCCATTGACCGTTGCAACTGATACAGCAGGGTTGACGTTAGGAACCGGAACAATTGCGCCCGTCGCGTCTTCAGCAGACACGGTTACTGTAAACGTGTGCTCATCACCCAAATTGTTGAGCTCAGCAATAGGATCAATCCGGATCTGCGGTGCTACCCAGCGCTTGAAGGCATTGCCTTGATAAGCCGCTTCAGTTAGCCCACTTTGCGCTAATGAGGCCGTAGAGCGTTCTAACACCACACCGTTATAAGAAACAGTGGTGGAGATGACCGCCTCAGCCAGTGAAGGGTCTTCATCCATAATGGTCAACGAACACATGCCATCGCGTGGGCGTGATGTTGTCAATTCGGCAGAAATCGTGTGTGTCGTGCCGTTGTTGTCTTCAACTACACGCAGGCAGTCTTCGAATTCCACTGTTTCTAAGCCAGTATTGGTAAAGACCGCTTCAACTCTGCCGCCAGATTGATCTGGTTGCCAACCGTTGACACCATCATTTACTTCAACCAGGATCTTGATGGTGTGCGGCTCACCGACTAGATTAAGCGCACCATCTGGAGCAACGGTTATGCGCGCATCCACATAAGTTTTGACCGCAGGACCAGTCCCAAATGGACCATCGTTGTCTTCGATTGTCGTATCACGTTGCAGAATAATCTCTTCAGCCACGCCGTTACCGTCAACATCGACCTGAATGGTGATATTAACCGTGGCATTAGCCGTATATTGAGCGGCAGCAGTCGAGTTGATGATCACCTCACATAGCCCGGTTAAGTCAGTGCCAGTAGAACACGTTTCGGCAACAGGCGTGTAAGTATTTGGCGTGACTGTTACCAATGGAACGCTAGCGACAACGGCTTGCGCGTCTTCCCAAGAATTGGTCGCAACAGAGACATGCGCGCGCGTTTCTACCCGGTAGGTGTGCGCATCGCCAACTTCATTTGTGGCATTGATCGGGGAGATACGCAGTGAGGCATCGACCCATTGCTTAAATGCTGGCACATCCGAGCTGCCAGAAACACTATAGGTTGTGGGGTCATCTTCATCAAAAGCAACTTCACCAGTTACGCGCGCATTAGCGGCAACCTTACCGGGAGTTGTGCTCACTACCACAACAGTACACATACCAGTCGCATCAGTTGTACAGTGACTTGTGCCCGTCAGGCCAATGTCAGCCGCACTTAGATCTGATAAGCCACCGTCAAGAAATAGCTCTACTGATGAATTTGGTAGCGGTACATATTGAGCAGGGATTTCAGACATGTCGCGCACGCGAGCCATGACCTTAAACGTATGCGCAACGCCAACCTCATTTAAAATAGGGCCGACTGATTCAATTTCAACTTGGACATCAGGCGTATTTCCCGATGATGGAGAGGCCAGTAGCGCCCCGCCCGGAATACCAACCAATACGCAACAAAATGCAATGGCTAATATCCATCTGTGCTTATACACACTCATTTCCTTAACTCCTCTTTCTCAAACTCTCAAGATTTGACTTTTGCAGCGGACGAACACACGAACCGCTAGACTTACAGTCCGTGTTTACGCGGAAAAAGTTTTAGGGATTTTTATTGAAATAGAAGCAGACGTCGATAAAGGGGTAGTGATAATGTTGTTAGAATGCGCGCCTAATTATCTAAATCTGAACACGAATCATACGAACCTCTAGCCTCACCAACATTTCAGTACTACAAAGTTGAATGTGCGTTACAAATCACGCAAGGCTGGAATCAAAAACGCACAGCCTTTGCTGTGCGTTTTAAAAGTTCTTACTTTTTAAGTGCTAATACTATTCCGAATTAGGGGGTGCCTGCACGCGCCGTAAGGCAATAGGAAAGAGCAATAACAGCACGAGTGACCCGATCCAGAAGGGTGCATTGGCACCGATAAAGTCAAAGGTCGCACCACCCCAAAGTGGTCCGAAAATGTTTCCTAGACTAAGCGCCGATGCACTTAATCCAAGGACTGCGCCCACTTTTTCTGGAGCCGAGTTTTGTGTCAACAGGCTATTCACACTTGGTGAAAGCACCCCACTACCAAATGAGACAGGGATTGTTGCAACTAACAACACAATCAACCCAAGATAACCAGAGTTTGTTTCTGGCGGCAGCAACCGAAGTTGTTCAATATCATCACTAGTGCTGCTTTGTAAAATTTCTGCTGTGACGGCGGCTTGTGAATACCAAGGCACAGTCTGCCGTGGCGTCATGGCAATCACAAATAGACCAATTGCCATAAGTAATAAGCCGCCAATGACAAGGTTTCGTTCGCCGAAGCGGGCTGTAAGTTTACGAATTAAGAAGCCCTGCACAATTACAGCCAAGACGCCGAAGAATAAGAAAACAATCGTATTGCCAACGCTATTGAGGCCAAGCGTTGTTAGCGTAAATGGCGCAAACATTAGCTGGAACGCCCCAAATACTAACTGCACAACAAACAACGTGACGAGCAAAATCCCAGTGACAGGTTCGCGTACACCCTCTATCAAACGCCCAAACGTAAACTTACGGGATTGCTGATCTGGTGCGCCGCGCTTCTCCGGTGGCAACGTTTCCTTAAACATGAAGGACGTGAGCAAGACAGAGAGTAACGCAAAGCCAGAAGCCACAAATGCTGGCGCAGAGTAATTGTTGTTAGTAAGGCTTAGGGTAATGCCGCTAATGGCTGGCCCTAAGATAAAGCCTAACCCAAATGCGGCACCGACTAGGCCTAAGCCTTGGCTCCGCGTTTTGGCAGTCGTGACATCGCTAATTGCAGCTTGGACCGTTGGTAAATTCGCGCCGGTAATGCCGTCCAGAATGCGCGCCAAGAACACCATCCAAAGCGCGTTGGCGGAGCCAAGCAGTAGCAAGCTACAAAAGGTACCAATCTGTGCCAATGCCAAAATTGGTTTCCGCCCATAACGGTCGGAGAGCGCTCCTAGCACGGGCCCAGCAAAAAATTGCATCGCAGGATACGCCGCTCCCATCAAGCCAATTACGGCGGGGCCAGCGTCATATGAGATTGCATAATAAGGCAGAACCGGGATAATAATCGTTAATCCCATTAGATCTACAAACACAATCACAAAGATTGGCAGTAACCGTTTGAAATCTAACTTTTCTTCAGGTTCTTCAAAATTCTGGTCGGCTTTAGTATCCAATGCGATGTCTCCCTAATAATTGTTAGAGGATAGCACCAAATCATTGATTTAGCCGCCAAATCACAGGCTCAGCTTGAGCATATACCGCGTCCGCTAAACATTTTTGAACCGAAACCAACCAAAGACCCTCGGGCAGCCAAAATAGCCGCTAGCTAAACTCAAAACAACATAAACATAATAAATAAACAGGCTTATTCATTAAGTCAGCCGTGTTGTGATTAAAACTTTAATCCTGTTTAGGGTAGCGAAGGGCTTTATTCTATTGCTAGAGTCAAATTTTGATCAGCTTTTTACCCTAAACAAACATTACTCTAACCTTCAAACATTAAATCCTAATTGTTGACGCCGGGATCACAACAAATTCTAAATTAAACAAACCAACCCACAACATAAACTTAATACAAGTTACCCGAGAAGTTAGTTAGTTGCCCATTCACTAAACTCTTTTCAAATCTTATGAACATGTATAAATCTTTTATTGTTGGTTGTTTCGCTTTAGTATTGTCTTTTATTCCATTTACAACGTCATTTGCAGCCGCTCCACCACAGCGTGGCACGATTACATTTGTCAATACAGACCATACGTACACGTACAAACTAATTTCACAAAATAATGTAATCCTTGCAAAAGGTACAATTCGCAATGCGCCAGTTAGCCGATCTTATCCGATTGGAATTTATCGGTTTGAAATTTCACATGGGGATGGCCGAATTGAACGCGGTCAGTTCTCTTTGGCTGTTGGTCAGCTAATCTTGATTACAGCAGATCAATCGACCACTACCATTACAAGCGCACCAGGAAACACCACAATGCGAGTGAATTCTGGGGGCACGGTCGCCTATGATCAAGGCTCCTCATCAACAATTACTTCACCTTCAGTGGTTACCAATCAATTTGGGAATGCCTCAGTTGGCGCAGTCGGCCAAGTCACACAAGCAGATGCAGCACACGGGATAGGACAAGTACTGCAAGACCGCTTCATTCCGATTACAGGTGACACCGCAACACAACACATGGGTGCGCCGGGTTTGCAAGTGCAGCACGGCACCAACGGTGTTGGGACAACACAACGCGACTATGTCGGGGAAACCTACCAAGTTCAGCATGCTGTTGGGAACGTAATGTGTGTGTCAATTGCAAATGCACGGGACTTTGAAATGTGCACAACCCGGAATACAACACGAGTAGCTGGGGTTATCGATGAAAACGGAGATGTTATCTTCAATGGCGTCGAGCAAATCAAAGTTCTTGGCACAGTACGCTACGGGGATAAGTTAGTCGCATCTGGCACCCCAGGCTATGCAATGGTCAATAATAATGCCCGTTTTGGTACAGTAATTGGGACTGCTCTTGGCAGCTTTAGCGGCCGGAGTGGACTGGTGACGGCACGGATTAGCAAGGGGTAAAGCAAATCCGTCGCCATTTTGAGACAAGAAGGACGCTCACCCTCGAGCGTCCTTTTTGATTTAAAGCGTATTTTTCTGAGTAAGTTGGCTTTAGGCGCTAGTCCAATACCGCTTGCGACAAAATTCGGTAAATGTCATCCACGTTGCTATTTTTACGGAAAGACTTGACGATTGGCTTGCTTGACCCACGCACCCATATTTTGAGTTCAGAATCTAAGTCAAACGTCCCTTTGCTCTCTTTAGAAAAACGCAAAATATTCTTGTAAGGAATGGTGATGTATTCACGCTTTTTGCCAGAAGTGCCCTGCACATCCACCAGAACAAGCCGTTTATTGGTAAACACAAACGTATCGCGCACAACAGCATAGCCTGCCAAAACTTTTTCACCATCAACCAAGAAAGGCGCAAATTCCTGCGCGAGCTTCTTTACTGAAACCTCAGAGGCATTGCCTGTTACTAAGCCCATCAAATTCATGCGTGGATAACTCCCTTATTAAACAAATAGATTGAGTGCACTGGAACAACTCTCACGATAGAGAGTGTTCGGTCATATTCAGTTATACGTCAAGTCGGCTAGAAAGTTCCACAACTTTGCTGGGCGTTTGCAACGTTGCCACAAAGTAAGGCAGCGTGTTTGCAGCCACTGGGGTTATGGTGACTAATGACGCAGCGTCTATCGCGTTTAGCTGCATCGCGAGCCAAGTTGGATACGGATGAAAGAGTTCAATTTGCAATAAGCGGCAGCCTAAATCCGCTAACAGCGCGGCAGGATGTGGCGTGGTTTGCCACTCAATGATGGTGGGTAATAATCCGGCAGCAGGCAATTGCCCATCTGCTGGAATTGTAAACAACCAGCGTAAATCGCCACGCCGCATAGGGGTCACAACGCCTTGTGGAAAGCACGCATTTTTCACCAATGCCTTGGCAGAAGGCGTATTGACAACCCAAGTCAACAAACGCGGCTTATGCTGAAGCTGAGCCTGTACGTACGGGTCATCTAGGCTAAACCAACGCGGCCGGTTAGGCGCGGGCTGCGCGGGATTAATCGCAATAATCTCAAAATAAACACCATTGCTTAGCGTCATAACAAGATTATGCGTCCCCATTTGCGGATGCTCACCGCCATAGGGAACTTCAATACCTAAGGTGTCTTTTGCCCAAGCAGCGCCTTGCGCAAGTGACGCGGCAGCGATAACAAGATGATCTAGTTGTGTGGTTGGCATTAGCCAATTGTAACGGTTAAAAGAACGGGGATGAGCAGCAAGATATTACTAACTGCAAATAACTGAATGCGATGGCGGTCTAATGGCCATGTGGGCATCGCGGTGAATGCGGTGTAAGTTTGTTGGAGTTGCGCTAGCGTAGCACCATCTTTAAGCAACGCACTGGGGTCTGCTTCTTGCGTCAATTGCCGTTGTAGCGCCACAATGTTTTTGCCTAACAAATCTACAGTGTGAACATTGGCCTTCTTGACCGCACACATCAATTTGCGGAAGCGCCAAAGCGGCAGCACTAAAATTAAGATAGCAGCTAGCAATGCCAACAATAACAGCCCGGCGTAAACGCTCTTGTACTCCACGGCAAATGCAGCGGGCCAAACCAAATTGAGCACACACCAAATACTGAGTAACAAAACCGGCAGCAGCGCAATAAGCGCTTGCCGAAAGTAATACATGCCAATTGGGCGTAATCCAGCCAATTTATCAGGATGCGCGGGCTGCACATTGAGGATCAGATCTGTTTGCGAAAGAAAATACCCAAACTGGCTGTAAAGTAGCGAGCGCCCAACATAACTGCCCACAATAAAGGCGGCCATTAACTCAAGTACAATGGCAATTAGCAAGCTACTCGTATCGCCACGCGAGCCGACAAGCGTTTCCATTGCAAACACGTTGTACACAAATTGATAAATACCCAACAGCACTAGCGGCGGAACAATGCCCGCAATCAGCGCATAGCGATTTGCTTTTTTTAGCAACCATAGTTGCAGTTGCTCAAGCTGATGCGCGTTAACAGCCAGTACGTTACGGGTGGCCAGCCGCCCTAGCATTTGTGCAAAACGCAGGTCTACATCGCTGAGCAAATGCACGCCAATGATGGTTAGCAACCACGCAGAAATCTCCATCCAAATCGTAGAATCACCGGCTTGATAAGCAATCAGATTACTAATCTCAGAGAATCGGACGAAGCAATATAGCAAACAGCCTAGCGCCAAATAAAATGCAGCAGGCAAAGCGTTGATCCGATTGTAGAGAAAGTGGCTTGGAGAATTCATAGCAACCTAATGCTACCCAAAAACGGGACTTTATAGGCCCGTTACAGAAAATTCAAACTGATTTATAACGCCTTCACGCCGTGGTATTTACCACAACTGCAATTGATGCTTCACCCTCCCCTTGTTTATAATCTGCACACCTGGCGTACTAAGCGCAATTGCGGCGCCAGTAACAGCAACGAAACCCGATTTTTATAAAGAGGTTCTAGTCGATACCCGACAGAAAAACACCATGAGTGCAAAATATCAAATTATTTATTGGCGCGACATTCCGTCCCAAATCAAAGTAAAAACTGGCCGCAAGCGTCAAGGCAAGCCACTAACCGAGCGCTTCCTCCAAAGTATTGACGCGGCGTCAATGAAATCTGGTGATACGGATAGCAGTGCTTATTTAGAGGAATGGCGTCAAACAGAATGGGCCGCAGTTGAAGGCGATGCTACCGAATTTATAGACGCATTGGCCGCAAAAATTGAAGCAGATTATTCTGGCAAACGGCTAAGCAACCTCGTAAAAAATGGTGGTTGGGAGCCAAAAGACGGCTAAACAAACTCGACCAATCTGGGTCACCTTAGTAAATTTTACCGGTGCAGGCTGCATTCAAACTGGTTTGAAATTTGATAGGGCCAATTTCTTGACTTTGTAAATTTGAACCGTATATAATATGCGCACTGGCCCGGTGGTGTAGCGGTTAACATGCCGCCCTGTCAAGGCGGAGAGCGCGGGTTCAAATCCCGTCCGGGCCGCACAAAGAGCGATCTCACTGAGATCGCTTTTTTGTTTAACTTGCCTACACGGCACCACTTGTGTGCATAGTCTAAATAGTAGCCACCTTATTCAGCGCAATAAAATGAACAATTCTCAAGCACTACGTGAACAACTAACCAATCTACTCACGGTACGGCAAGCCCATATGTTGCTTGAAGATGCCATTGAAGACTTTCCCGAAGCCCATATCAACACAAAATTGCCCAATACAGACTATACGTTTTGGCACTTGCTAGAACACCTACGCCGTTGCCAATGGGATATTTTGGACTATATCCGCAACGCGGACTATGTCCCACGAGCCTTTCCAACTGACTATTGGCCAGACAAAAGTGCAACCACAGATCACACCGGCTGGCAACAATCCGTCAACCAATTCAATGCTGACCTACAAACGCTCGTAGATATTGTGAATAATCCAGAAACAGACTTGTATGCCCAGATCCCACACGCAGCACCGGGGCATACCGTGCTTAGAGAAGTTCTAATCGTTGGCCAACACAATGCTTACCATCTTGGAGAATTAGGCTGCGCCCGGCAAGCACTGGATTTATGGGATTAATACCAAGCGTGTCGCATGAATTTTGTCCCCAACGCGGTCTTTTTCGCGCTATTTATAACGCATTTTAGACCCAATTTTTGTCAATTTCAGAGGGAAATCAGGGGCATTATTAATCAATCTTGAAATAGGCTCTTGTATCTCAATATCGTTTTATATATAATATGCGCACTGGCCCGGTGGTGTAGCGGTTAACATGCCGCCCTGTCAAGGCGGAGAGCGCGGGTTCAAATCCCGTCCGGGCCGCACAATATAAAAAAGGCTGTCAACAACACATGTTGACAGCCTTTTTTTGATTTAATTTGCGCCAAATTTCTGCTTGCCCGGCGCTACCTAACTCGGTTTTCAGCGACGTCTTCGCTATGTCAAAAATTGCACGGCATCTTGAATTGCTGCAGTTGCTTCGGGCACCACACCACCAAACAAACTATATGCGTGAAACATTTTGGGCGCTTCTGTGTACGTTATGTCTACGCCCGCTTTAGAGGCGTTTTCACTGAACCGCTGGCAGTCTGGTAAAAATACATCGTGCGTGCCGATTTGCAACAAGGTTGGCGGCAGGCAGGCAAGCCCACCATTGATTGGCGACAGGTACGGGTGTGCCGGATCTTCAGCGCCAGCGTACAGTTGCCCGGCTTCAATTAGGCCCGGCGCAGAGATAACCAATTCAACCTTTTCAAGCGCTGGCACGGCAGGGTTTTGCATAGTCAGGTCTAACCAAGGGGAAAATAGCACGAGTTTGCCCGGCAATTGCTGACCATCATCATTAAGACACAACACAGTTCCAACAGCCAGTCCCGCCCCAGCTGAATCACCAACAAAAGACACGTCACCAGCCGCATGCGTTTGTAAACACATCGCATAAACTGCCAACACATCATTTAGTGCCGCAGGATGCGATGATTCAGGCGCCAGCGCGTAATCGAGCATAATGCCTTGGCGGCCCAACTTAGCGCACAGATAAGAAAGTGTATTCCAATGGACATCGGCAATCCCAGTGACATAGGCACCACCGTGCAAATAGATCAACACACCTGCAGTTGTCTGCGAAGGTGGCGTAACTAGCGTGTAATGCGTTTGCGCAATCTGCTGCGTATTGTACGTACAACCGTGCGTTTTACGGGGGCCAGTGCTTCGATCTGTGAGCTTACGTAGACCAGCAACATTCAGCGGGCGGAACATAGACTTGAGACGGGTTAGGCGCAACACCAATTTCAAAAAACGACTTTGGATACTCATCAGTCTTGTACTACCCTGCTACTGCGCTTATTTAGAGAGCGTGGTGCCGATTGTAGACTTTGCCAACTGCGACATATGCACTTCATCTGGTCCATCAGCAATCCGGACAAAGCGAGCATAGGCAAAGATCTCAGTGAGCGGCAAGTCCTGACTAACGCCCATCCCCCCGTGCGCTTGAATAGCGCGGTCAGCTACGGTTTGGCACATCTGAGGCGCCACAATTTTGATCATTGCAATCAAATCTTTCGCACCTTTATTGCCATAGCGATCGAGGTTATCGGCAGCAGAGAGGGTAAGCAAACGGGCTTGTTCAATTTCGCAGCGTGATTTCGCAATATCAGCCCGAATGCTGCTTTGTGAACTAATCTTACGGCCAAATGCAACGCGCTGGTCAACGCGTTTACACATCAAGTCTAAACAACGCTGGGCACCGCCAATCAGCCGCATACAGTGATGAATTCGGCCCGGCCCTAAGCGGCCTTGCGCAATTTCAAAGCCACGCCCCTCTCCTAGGATCAGGTTTTCAACCGGCACGCGGACGTTTTCAAGCAAAATTTCGCCATGCCCGTTTGGCGAGTGGGCAGACCCAAACACCATGAGCGGACGTACAAGCGTTACTCCGGGCGTATTGCGCGGCACAATCACCATCGACTGCTGAACGTGCCGGGACGCATTAGGGTCTGTTTTCCCCATCAGGATAAACAGTTCACAGCGGGGGTCATACGCACCGGTCGACCACCATTTACGGCCGTTGATGACGTACACATCACCATCGCGCACAATTGAACATTCAATATTGGTCGCATCTGAACTGGCAACCTGTGGTTCGGTCATCAGGAACGCTGACCGGATTTTGCCATCCATTAGGGGGACCAGCCACTCTTCTTTTTGGGCTGGCGTTCCATAGCGTGCGAGCACTTCCATATTGCCAGTGTCTGGTGCGCCACAGTTAAACACTTCAGAACACCACGTGACGCGCCCCATTAATTCCGCCAAAGGCGCATACTCAAGGTTCGTCAGACCCGGGCTCAGTTCTCCATATTCTTCCGGCAAGAATAAATTCCACAGCCCTGCTGCACGCGCTTTTTCTTTCAGTTCTTCAATAAAAGGCGGCACCACCCAGCGGTTATCTTGATCAGAAACAAAATTGACGTATTCCTCTTCACGCGGATAGATGTGCTCCTGCATGAAGTCATCAACCTGCTGCATAAGGTTCAGTACTTTTTCGCTGTGTTCAAAATTCATAGGTAGAGATTGTGTGTGGCTAAGCCTTCTGAAGGTTCAAAAGACAGCTAAAGTTTACACCGCCTAACAGCTTTTGGGGACAGCATGTCTAACAATCCTCAAACCAATTGTGAGATTTCACACAGTTGCCTTTTTAGAAATGCAACTAAGCGCATCATGTTTTGACTCATTCCAACCACCGTGTGACAATTAAGCCCTATCCATAAAAAGAAAACTTCTTTGTAAGTTAACCGCTACAGAGGCCTAATCCATATGAAAGCATTAGTATTCCGTGAAGCCAACGCCCCGCTTGAGCTTAGCGAGATTGAAGTCCAAACAACAGACGCTGCACATGTTCGCGTCACCCTTAAGGCTGCCGCATTGAACCATCGTGATGTTTGGATCACTAAAGGCCTCTACCCCGGCATTGTGCCAGACGTCGTCGTCGGCTCTGATGGCGCTGGGATGCTCGGCGACCGCGCAGTAATCATCAATCCAAATGTTGATTGGGGGCCAGACTCAGATTATCCAAATCAAAAGACTTATACCATTCGCGGCAATCCAACGCATGGCACCATGGCAGAAACCATTCTGCTGCATCCAGATCGCTTAGCAGATAAGCCAGCGCATCTTTCAATGGCGGAAGCTGCCGCGCTGCCACTAGCTGGGCTTACAGCCTATCGGGCGCTGTTTCGCAAAGCCCGCCTCCGCGCTGGCGAAAAAGTGCTAATCAACGGCATTGGCGGCGGCGTTGCCTTATTTGCTTGCCAATTTGCCATTGCTGCTGGCGCAGACGTGTATGTCACCTCTAGCGCACAAGAAAAGATCGACAAAGCCATTGCACTTGGGGCAAAAGGCGGCGCGTTGTATACAGAAGAGCGCTGGTCTAAAGCATTCTTAAAGCAGTTTGGCGGCGTTGATGTGGTGATTGATAGTGCAGCCGGTAAAGGCTATGGGCAACTCATGCGTGCCTGTAACCCACGCGCCCGGATTGTGAACTATGGTGGAACCCGTGGAACAGCCGCCATGGACCCGCCTTCATTATTCTTCAAAGAGCTCGAAATTTACGGCAGCACTATGGGCAGCGATGAAGAATTTACAGCAATGGTGGCCTTTGTAAATGAACACAAAATCAAACCCGTCATTGATACCGTCTTCACCCTAGACCAACATGCAGATGCCTTTGCCCATATGGCCGCTGGCAAGCAGTTTGGCAAAATCATTCTTAAAATATAAGGTCAATCCGCATGCCAACTCCATTTGATACGCCCCTCAAGCTCCCATTAGTTGCCGCACCAATGTTCCTAATCTCTGGACCAGAATTGGTGATTGAATGCTGTAAAAACGGCATCGTAGGCACCTTTCCCGCACTCAACCAACGCACCTCGCAGGGCTTTGAAGAGTGGCTGATTCAAATCAAATCTGAGTTGCGCACGTTTGAAGAAACAACCGGTAAACAAGCAGCGCCTTTCGGGGTAAACCTAATTGTGCACGGCACAAATCCACGCGTACAAGCTGACTTGGCGCTTTGTGTAAAGCATGAAGTTCCGCTCATTATTACCTCGTTAGGCGCGGTGCCAGAACTAGTGGGTGCTGTGCAGCGCTATGGCGGCAAGGTCTTTCATGACGTGATCAAGATTCGGCATGCACAAAAAGCTGTTGAAGCGGGCGTCGATGGTCTGATTTGCGTGAGCGCAGGGGCTGGCGGCCATGCTGGCACATTGAATCCGATTCCATTTATTCAAGAAGTCCGCAGCTTTTTTGACGGCACTATTCTGCTATCGGGCTGCCTAAGCAACGGGCAAGATATTGCAACCGCCCTGCAAATGGGAGCCGATCTGGCTTACATGGGCACGCGTTTTATTAACACCACCGAAAGTAATGCCATGGCCGACTATCGTCAAATGATTATCGACTCGGGCACAACTGACGTGGTGTATACCGCCGCGATCTCTGGCGTGCATGGGAGCTTTCTGCGCCAAAGTCTAGAAAACAATGGCATCACTGAAGAAATGTGGGGCAAGACCAAACGCATTGATTTTGGGGAAGAGCTAGACGCTAGTGAAGCGAAAGCATGGCAGACCGTTTGGTCTGCGGGGCAAGGCGTGGCGACAATTGCTGACGTAGCGCCAGTCGCCGACTTGATTGCCACAATGCATGCCGAATTTGTAGCCGCAATTGAGGCGCAAACAGCCAGACTAGAACACTATCGAGAGTAATCCACTGAAGTCCAGATACCATAGCCGCAGCATCTCCCAACAGCGGTCCAATCGCTAATAAAGTAGCGCAGCGGGCTTTACGCAAGTATGCTGCCGCTTTGCTACTCGCGATAGTCTTCAAAGTTACCCGGTCGCTTTTGCATTCCAGCAAAAATCGCTTCAAGTTGATTTTTGCCACCAATCAACGCCTCTTGCGCAACCGACTCAGCCATAAAAGCCTCAGCCTCATTTAGATATGGTGCTGCGTTGAATAATTTCTTTGCCTTAATCACGGCCGTTGGACTCTTGCTGGCAATTTCAGTCGCGAGCGCCACTGCCGTTTCAAACGGCGTTTCAGAAACTTCAGTCGCAAATCCATAGCCCAACGCATCGGTGCCCGAAAACACGCGGTGCGTATACGTCAGCAGCCGAATAACATCATCCCGCACAGACTGGCGGAACAACAGCGTGCCAGACATATCCGGCACAAGGCCCCACTTCAATTCCATAATTGAGAGCTTTGTATCTGGTGCCACAATCCGAATATCAGCGCCCATCATCATTTGCAAGCCAGCGCCAAATGCCACGCCGTGTACAGCAGCAATCACTGGCACCTGCATGGCATGCCACTGCCAAACCACTTGCTGCCACAGATTGGTAATTCCATGCGTGCGTGCCTGAATATCTTGCGGGGCATCGGCTTGGGTGGCGGCAAATGCGGCCATGACGTCTAACCCAGAACAAAACGCTTTCCCAGCCCCAGCCAAAACCACAGCACGGATGCGGGCATCCCCATTGATTTTATCGGCCACATTTAGAATCGCTTCAAACTGCGCGGGGTCTAGCGCATTCATTTTTTCAGGCCGGTTTAAGTGCACAATGCCAACGTGGTTTTCAACAGTTAGGGTAACGCGTTCTGTAGTCATACAGGCTATTATAAGCCGCACAAGGCATGAGCATAGCGAATCCTTTAGGTTGCGATATGTTAAGATTTGATACCACACAAAAAAGGACATACCCATGGCTCAAACACGCGGCATTCATTCATATAAACAACATCAACTCACCGAAGACGACCACTTTGATGCCATTGTAATTGGCTCTGGAATTGGCGGTATGGCCTGCGCTGCACTATTAGCACGCGACGGCGAAAAAGTACTCGTCCTTGAAAAGCACTACACCGCAGGCGGCTTTACGCATGTTTTCAAACGCAACGGTTATGAGTGGGATGTTGGCATTCACTACATTGGGGGCGTTAACCATCCCAAGGCAATGTTATATACATTGTTCCATTACTTGAGCCAAGGCAAAATGCAATGGGAAGACATGGGGCCAGTCTATGACAAGGTTCTATTTGGAGATGAGGTTTTCGAGTTTAGAAAAGGCCCAGAAAACTTTGCCAACACGCTCAAGACATATTTCCCGGAGGCTAAAGATCAGCGCGCGATTGATCAATATCTAGACCTAGTGCAACAGGCAAACAAAGCTAGCACAAACTTTTTTACAGAAAAAGCGATGCCGCCAGCAATGTCCAGCGTAGTGGGCCGTAAAATGCGAAAACCATTTTTGCAATTTGCCAGCCAGACCACGCGTGACGTCTTAGAAGAATTGACCTCAAATGAGCGCTTGATTGGCGTGCTCACGGCCCAGTTTGGCGACTATGGCGTGACGCCTGGCAGCAGCAGTTTTGGCATTCATGCCTTGGTTGCCAACCACTATTTACACGGTGCAGCGTTCCCCGTTGGCGGCTCAGCGCGGATTGCAGAAACGATTGCTGAAACCATTGCCGATGCTGACGGCATGATTTTGACCAACGCCGGTGTTGAAGAAATTATTGTTGAAGGCAAAAAAGCCGTTGGGGTGCGGATGGCGGATGGCCGCACCCTGCATGCGCCGCTCATTATCAGCAGCGCCGGCGTGCTGAATACCTACAAACGTCTCATCCCAACGTCATTGCAAGACAGCCTGAAATTGCCGGCGAAAGTGCAAACGGTCAAACCATCGGTCGCGCACTTGGGGCTGTACATCGGCTTCAAAGAAACGACTGTGGATTTAGGACTCCAAAAAGCAAATTACTGGATTTATCCCGCTGGCAAATACAACCATGATCAAAACGTAGCGGCCTATTTGGCAGATCCCGAAAACTCAGAATTTCCGATTGTATATGTTTCATTCCCCTCCGCAAAAGACCCAGAATGGGAGGCGCGTTACCCCGGCAAGTCCACGGTAGATATCATCACGCTGGCACCTTACGATTGGTTTGAAAAGTGGGAAGGCACAAAGTGGAAGCGCCGTGGGGAAGACTATGACGCCTTCAAAGAGGCCCTTAGCCAAAAATTGTTGGAAGTGCTTTACCGCTATGAGCCACAGTTGCGCGGCAAAGTTGACCACTATGAGCTCTCAACGCCGCTTTCTACAAAAGATTTTGTAAATTATGAAGCAGGCGAGATTTATGGGTTAGAACACGATCCAAATCGCTTCGAGCAAACATTTTTACGTCCGCAAACGCCTATCAAGAACTTGTATCTTACCGGGCAAGACATTGTTACAGCCGGCATTGGCGGCGCCTTGATGGCAGGATTTCTAACAATCTCAGCCATCAAAAAGCGTGATTATGTGAGCAAAGCCCGCAAAGCCGCGCTCCAAGCGATCAATAATGACCAATAATTAGCCCCCATACCGATTCAAAAACGCGCATCTTTTGATGCGCGTTTTTTATAAATCAAATGTAATGTCTGGTCCGCTATTTGGCGCGGTTTCTCGCGCCCAACTCAGCAATAGCAAGCTGCTGAATTGAGTCTGAAACCAACACTTCGTAACTCTTATCACGCCCGCGACGTCTGGTAACAAGGCCGTTGCTTACTAAGCGACGCGTAATGCCAGTAGCTTTTTGGCGCTTGAAATCAACCTGATTCGGCAACTCTAAAAATGGATACCATTTTTCAGTTTCCATTTCTGTAATTAGCTCCAACACGTCAGTTTCGGCATTGAACACTAAAGACCGCTCTTGGATCGTTGTCCGCAGCCGTATAATCTCGCGTTTAGTTTCAGCGTCTGTTTGCCCTTCAAGCGCATCACGGCAAGCACGTAAGGCCTGCCGAAAATACCCTCTGTTTTTACTAATAGTTTGTGTAAAACGGTGCTCTTCAACTAATGCGAGCAACCGCGTCAATTTCTTCTCTAATTCAACTGTGTTCATAAAACTGGTAACTATCTTAGTTATAGGCTAGAAAGCTAGCCGCACTACGCCAGCATTGTTTGAATTTACAGAATAAAAAATAATATATAAATTCAGACTGGAAATAATGATAAATATAAAAAAATGTATTAGACAGCCAAAGTCTGCTAGACGCTGGTCTATATAATACTAACCCACAGACGTGCGCATTGTTTGTTATCTTAAAAGGAAATTTATTTTAGTAAATATATTTGAACAACTCAATAGTACCTATATCTTTATAAGAGAATATTATAAAGGAATATCTTACCATGCACAAGAAAAACTTTTTAGAACTAAAGTCAACAAAATTCTCAGAAAAGTAACAAAATCTAAATTTTAGTCACAATCACACACAAAGTAATTGTCTTGCTAAAATAACATATGGCTTACAAAAGAAGACCCCACCCAGAGTTCAGCTGGTCACACAGCCGCAATCTTACGTTTACAGACTGTCAACGTAAGTATTACTATCAGTATTACCAATCACACAATGGCTGGGAATGGAAAGCCCCTTACCTACAAAAGCTAACGTACCGGTTGAAGAAACTGACCAATATTCCAATGTTGGTCGGTGCACTGATTCATACAGAAATCGCCGCCGACATTACCCAACAGCAAAACGGATTTGCGCCTAGGTCTAGCGCTGATCTGATTACGGCAACACTCACCGCATTTGAAGCAGCGCTTGACGATGCCCAGCAACATAAAAAAGAATGGGAAAAACGCCCTAGCAAACACACCATGTTACATTCGGTCTACTATGCCGATGGGCCATCTTCTGAAGCAATCGCGCTGGCAAAAGATCGTATCGAATCGTCACTGTTCGGATACCTAAATAGCCAAACCTTGGCTGACCTTCAAAGCGACCCAAAACCAACCGTTAAACATATAGACACACTTGATACCTTTAAAGTCAACAATTCAACTATTTATGGCGTGCCAGACTTGCATTACAGGCGTTCAGATGGCACACATATCATTGTGGATTGGAAAACCGGCGGAGCCGCAGAGACCGTACAGGCGCAGTTATTAACGTATGCACTGTATGTCCAATCACAAGACCCGACTAGTATTAACAGTCCATTCGTGGGCCGCGTCGAATACATTTCACAAGCAACCCATCAGGATGTTGTACTAAGTCAGGCAGACATTGACGCGCAATCTACCGTTATTCAGGCCAGCATTGCCGAAATGAAAGAGAAATTACACGACCCCCAACGCAATATTGCCAAAGCAATGAAGCACTTTCCATTGAAAGCCGACACAAGCGCCTGCCACACCTGTCCGTTTTATCAATTAGACCAAACAGAAATAGGTAAATAGTTCCCCGATTTCGAGTATCATAAAAGAACTCCAACGCCCTTGGTTGACTATTTTCAGGACACTCGCATGCACGCCGTACAATCGCATCCCGCCCCAATCACTAAAGTCGAAACGCCAAGCAGCGTAGCAGACGCGCTTTATCTGCTTGAAACGCTGGGGTCATCCGCCCGTCTGATTGCAGGTGGCACCGATTTATTATTGGAAGTTGCCCGTAATCAGCGGCCAGACCTGACCACGCTAATTGACATTACCCGCATTCCAAACCTCAACAAAATTTGGTTAGATGATGACGGCATCATACACATTGGCGCGCTTGTCACGCACAATCAAATAGTGGCCTCTTCTTTAGTAGTCGAAAAAGCACTGCCTTTAGCGCAAGCCTGCTGGGAAGTTGGTTCACCACAGCTGCGCAATCGCGCGACAGTTGTTGGCAATCTTGTTACGGCTAGTCCGGCGAACGACACAATCTCAGCCCTGACTGCCCTTGGTGCAACCCTAACACTGTCCAGCCGCAACAGCGTGAGACAGGTAAACATCCAAGACTTTTATTTAGGCGTACGCCGCACGGTGTTGAAACCAACCGAAATGCTGACCGAAATCAGCTTCCCGGCGCTCACTGCCGATCAACGCGGTATTTTTGTAAAACTAGGCCTGCGCCGCGCCCAAGCTATCTCGGTGGTGCATGTTGCAATTGTGCTTGGTTTTGATTACGGCAATATCGTCAGCAGTGCCCGGATTGCTCAAGGCAGCGTTGCCCAAACCGTTATTACCACGCCAGACGCAGAGCGCTATCTGCTAGATCAAAGCCTGACTGACGGCACGATCGATACCGCCGCCCGCTATGCGGCCCAAACCCCAACGCCCATTGACGACATTCGCGGTACAGCAGAGTACCGAACAGATCAGATCCGAGTAATGGTCAAACGCGCCTTGCAAGCCCTGCGGGACAACACGCAAGCCCAACAATGGCCACAAGATCCAGCACTATTATCCGGCGATGCAAGCGTGGGGTTCGCCCCAACCGGCACGCAATACGCAGCCAGCCACACCGCCGAGACGCTAATTCAAACGACTGTAAACGGCCAAGCCCTAAACGCCACAAACGGCACTAACAAATCCCTACTAGATTGGCTACGTGATGAGGCCCAACTTACAGGCAGCAAAGAGGGCTGCGCCGAAGGCGAATGCGGTGCCTGCACCGTCTATTTAGATGGCATGGCTGTCATGAGCTGTTTGGTTCCGGCCACGCGGGCTCATAAAGCTGAGGTCGTTACCATTGAAGGGTTAGCAACACCAGCTGGGTTGCACCCATTACAAAAAGCGTTTATCGATAATGCAGCGGTGCAATGCGGTTACTGCATTCCCGGCTTCATTATGTCTGGCGCAAAACTATTAGAAGAAACGTCGCAGCCCACGCAGGCGCAGATCAAGCAAGGATTTAGCGGCAACCTCTGCCGCTGTACTGGCTACTACAAAATTATTGACGCAATGCAACAAGTGATTGCGCAGTCTGAAGGCGAAGGGAGCTAAGCGATATGCCTATTGGTCTCTCTCATCCACGTATTGATGCACACGGCAAAGTCACTGGCGAAACGCCCTATGCCGGTGATATTCAACATGCAGATTTTCTGCATGCGGTTGTTGTATTTAGCAATCAGCCCCACGCGCGCATGCTTAGCATGGACACCTCACAAGCCGCAGCCATGCCCGGCGTGCACCTCATTCTGACAGCCAAAGACGTACCATGTAATGAATATGGCCTCACCCTGCCGGACCAACCCGTCTTAGTTGGCGTGGATGGCAATGGACGCAGCAAAGTCCCCGCCGCTGTAAGCCGCTGGGAAGCTGATCATGTTGCCGTTGTGGTTGCAGAAAGCAATGAGCTAGCACATGCTGCCGCGAAAAAGATCGCCATCACATGGGAACAACTGCCAATTTTTGACGACGTAAAAAGCGCGCTCAGCACGAGCGTAATGCTGCATCCAGAGAATGGCTTAGACAGCAATGCCTATTACCAGCTCAAAATCCGCAAAGGTGATATGGACAGCGGCTGGGCCAACGCAGATGTGATTGTAGAAGGCGTTTATGACGTGCCACATCAGGAGCATGCCTACTTGCAACCTGAAGCCGCAGTGAGTTATGTCGATGAAGCTGGACGCTTGACGGTGGAAATTGCGGGACAATGGGCACATGAAGATCAACTCCAAATAGCGCACGCCTTAGACTTGCCACAAGACCAAATCCGCGTGATTTACCCCGCAATTGGCGGTGCCTTTGGCGGACGGGAAGACAATTCACTGCAAATTGTGATGTGTCTTGCTGCCCAAAAGCTCGCCGAAAAGGGCATTCAGCGCCCCATTCGGACGCAGTGGAGCCGCGAAGAAAGCATTATTGGGCATCACAAGCGGCATCGCGCTCAAGTCAAAACGCGCTGGGGTGCCACAAAAGAAGGCAAAATTACTGCCGTTGAAGCTGAAGTCTATATGGACGCTGGCGCTTACAACTACACCAGCAATAAAGTGTTGGGCAACTTCCACATTACCGTAGGCGGTGCTTATGACATCCCCAATGCCCACATCGATAGTTACTGCGTGTACACCACATCCGTTCCCGGTGGCGCTTACCGTGGCTTTGGTGCCCCGCAAGGCGCGTTTGTCGCTGAAAACCAGATGAACAAATTAGCCGCCGCGCTGGATTTAGATCCAGTTGCCATCCGGCTAAAGAATTGCCTAAAAGAAGACAGTCAGCAAATTACCCAAGCGCCAATGCCGCCAGCGGTCAGCCTGACAGACGTGATAAACGCCTGCGCTAAACAAGCTGCCGCGCCTATCAAACAAAGCGTCGCGCCCAGCAGTTTTCAGTCATTGCCGCCAGATCCCAAAGCAATGAAGCGTGGCCGTGGCTATGCCGTGGCCTTCAAAAACGTTGGCTTTTCCTATGGCTTCCCAGAACGCTGCGAAGCAACCATCGAAATTCACGGCGGCGCAGACGTTGAAAAAGTAATTTGTCGCCACGCAGGCGCAGATCTCGGACAAGGCGCACACACAGTGTTCAAACAGATGGCCGCCCGTGCCACTAACGTGCCCCTCAGCAAAGTGCACCTTATTCTGGCCGATACTGCCGAAACTGGCGATTCAGGCTCTTCGTCCGCCTCACGTATGACCTTTATGGCCGGCAATGCCATCATCGGTGCAGCCAACAAGGCCTTAGAACAATGGGATAGTGAAGAACGCCCCGCCATTGGACACATTCGCTATACCCCGCGTGAAACCACTAAATTAGATTATGAAACCGGCATCGGCGATGGCAACATCACCTTTGGCTACGTCGCCCAAGCTGTAGATTTGGTTGTGGATGTTGAAACCGGCCATATTCACGTTGAGCGTTTCATTTCCGCTAACGATGTGGGCAAGGCGCTCAATCCCCAGCAGATTGAAGGCCAAATTGAAGGTGGCGTTGTCCAAGCCTATGGCTATGCGGTTACCGAAAATTTACAAATTCATGAGGGACGCATCGTCAATCCGCGTTTTAGTTCTTATCTCATTCCGGGGATTTTGGACATTCCAGAAACCGTCGAATCGGTCATCTTAGAAGTGCCTGACCCACAAGGGCCGTGGGGTGCGCGTGGCATGGCTGAAATGCCATTTATACCCGTTGCGCCAGCCATTACCGCAGCCTTGTATGAAGCAACCGGCGTCTGGTTTGATGAAATTCCGCTCACGCCTAGTAAAATTGTGGCGGGCATCAAAGCCGCCCGAAAATAACACCCGCGAATCCAACTCTCGCAACCAACTATTCGCATTACAGGACACTCGCCCCTATGGCCACATTGACCTCAAACCGCTACGGGAAGGCGCAAGTACGTCTCTCCAAAATTACGCGCAACGAACACGAACATCTTTTTGAAGAAATTACTGTGCGTGCACTACTTAGTGGTGATTTCAACGACACTTATACCAAAGGGGATAACAGCCCAGTCCTGCCAACAGACACCATCAAAAACACGGTCTATGCGCTTGCCAAAACGCACGACCTGAATGCCCCCGAAGCCTTTGCGCTTACCCTTGCCAACCATTACATTGATCGCGTCCCCGCTGCCGATACGGCCGAGGTCAATATCGATCAACGCATTTGGCAACGCATGACGTTTGACGGCAGCACCCATGCCATCGCTTTCACGGGCGATAAAAGCGAAAAACGCACTGCCAGCGTGACGAAACAGCGTGATGCAGATGTCAACGTCACCGGCGGCATTTCAGACTTACCTATCCTCAAAACAACCGACTCCGCCTTTGTGGGATTTCTAAAAGATGAGTACACCGTGTTGCCCGAAGAACGGGACCGCATTATGGCCACCAAGCTCACCGCAACGTGGACGTATAACTCTGCCGATGTGACTGAGTTCAACGAGTCATACGCCGCCATCCGCGAAGCGTTACTCAAAACATTCGCGAACCACGACAGCGAATCGCTCCAGCACACCTTGTTTGCCATGGGAGAAGCCGCCTTAGCCGCCTGCCCGCACATCAGCAAAATTTACATGGTGATGCCAAACGTGCACAACTTCCCATTTGATTTAGGCCGCTTTGGCATGGAAAACAACAACGAAATTTTCTTCCCAGCCGATGAACCACACGGGTACATCGACGGCACTGTTGCGCGCTAGTTCGGCACACAAGCAATGTATACACTCATCAAAAACGCCACAATGCTGGTCACCATGGACGCCGACCGCCGCGAAATTGCCGACGGCGCTGTGGTTTATAAAGACAATGCCATTGTTTGGGTTGGCAGCAGTCAAGACATCCCAACCGAGTACTTGGACAACGCCAGTGAGACCATCAACGCCAGCGGCAAAATTGTGCTGCCCGGCTTTGT
>JAHDBW010000086.1 GCA_020630175.1 Anaerolineales bacterium | reverse complement strand
ACGCTTAGAGACACGTAGAAGAAAAACGATCCAACCACAATCAAAATGCTACACAGCACTTTGATGAACCGATTTAGATCTAAGCGCAGCAAGCGCGAATTGAACACAAACGCAATTGCCCCGGCAATCCCGCCTAATAGTCCGCCCACAAAAACCAAGCAAATCGGGAGGGCAATCCACAGCAATTGCCACCATTTGAACGGTTCAGTAATAAAGACTTCTTCTTTACCAATAAACAGTTTTGGAATATCTAAGCCGAATAAACGCGGCTCAAGCGTGGCGGTGACTGTTGTGCCGTTTTTCTTGGTCAGCACAATCTGATTGGCAATATCGCGTAATCGTTTACTGGGGTCTTCACTCAATAACCCCGGCTTTGTTAGCACACCATCCACAATAATTTCTGGACCTGTGAAATAGTTCAGCCGGAAGTAGACTTCAGACTGATCAAAACCGGGCGGGTAAATTCGATATTGCATGCCGTATTGTAACTTAGGCCTTTGCTTTGGCTGCTTCTCTTTCGGCTAGGTTTTCTAGCGCGCTGCGCAAGACGCGGATGGCTTTTTTATACTCGGTCAGCGAGATATGTTCTAGCGGCGTATGGTCTAGCGTTGAATCGCCAGGGCCATACGCGAGCGTTGGGCACTGCCATTTTGGCGCGACCGCGTTCATATCTGACGTACCGGTTTTGACAACAAAGCCCGGTTTGCCGCCTTCAGCCCGAATTGAGGCCAAGAAGGATTTGACCAGATCATTGTTTTTCGCACCGCGATAGGCCACTTCCCCAACTTCGGCCCATTGGATGCGGGCACAGTCTGGCAATAGCGCAGCAATGTGATTTTCCAAGTCTTCCAGCGACATGCTTGGCGGCAAGCGGAACCCAATGCGCAAGTGGGCGTGATCTAGTAAATCATCGGTGTCTGAGGCCATACCGCGCAAGGTTGGGCGAATGCAGTTGAATTCCCCTTTTTTATCGACGTTATGTTCATCTGTCCAAGCAAGGATAGTTTGCCAAATTTCAGCGGCGTGCTCACAAGCGCTGGTCACGCCAGAGGCGGTGTGCGTCATTGGTACGGTAACGCTGATTTTTGACCAATAGCTGCCTTTGTAGCCCATTGTTAGGCGGTTCCAGCGGCTTGGTTCACCAATAATCAAATAGTCTGGTCGGGGATAGTTGTCACGCAGCCAGTTAGCACCCGGTGACAATGCTTCTTCACCAAGCGCGCCGATCACCGTCAGTTTGATGCCCGGCAATGCGCCCAACGCGCTGGCGGCGGTAAACGTTGCCAGTGGCCCCTTGGCATCGACAGTGCCGCGTCCGTACAGCAAATCGCCTTCGGTGCGAATTTTGATTTCTCCCGGCACGGTGTCAATATGCCCCAGCATCATGACTTCAATATCGCCATCGCCCATGTGACCAACCGCGTTCCCAATCGGATCGACGTACGCGTCAAATCCGTTGGTCTTCATGCGGTGCACAAGATAATTCACCACGTTGTGTTCGTCACCACTCGGGCTGTAATGCCCAACCAGCGCTCTTAGTAATTCGATAGGATCTAACATAAAAATTTCTATAACCGTGCAATAACCGCTGCGGTGAATGTGTTTGTGTCGGCGCTGCCGCCAAGGTCGCGCGGTAATATACCATCCGCGAAGGTTGTTGATAATGCTGTTTGTAAACGCTGGCTGGCGGCATGTTGTTCAACATGGGTCAGCAGCATAGCGAGTGACTGTAACGTCGCGGTTGGATTGGCAATGCCTTGCCCCGCAATATCTGGTGCGGAGCCATGCACGGGTTCAAAAACGGCATGCGTATCGCCAATATTGCCCGAGGGTGCCACGCCCAAGCCACCAACCAAACCGCTGCATAGGTCAGACAAAATATCGCCGTACAGGTTTGGGGCAACAATCACGTCAAAGCGTTCTGGGTACATTACTAAATCGTGGGCGAGGGCATCCACAATGCGCGTGTTGATTTCAATATCAGCCCCAACGGACTGCGCACCGGCTGTAGCGGCTTCTAAAAATAACCCATCTGTTTTGACCAAGACATTGGCCTTATGCGTAATGGTCAATACGCCGCGCCGTTTGGCGGCTTCTTTTGCGGCGTATGCGCCAATTCTGAAGCTTGCCTCACGCGTGATGATGCGCTTTGCTTCAGCGCGGTCAGCAGTGGCAGTTTCTTGCCGCACGTACAGGCCTTCTGTGTTTTCACGCACAATTAGCATATCGATATCGGCACGTGACAATCCGTTTGCTAGGGATTTGACGGGCCGCACGTTAGCGTACAAGTTGAGCTGTTTACGCAACGCCAAAATCGGACTGTTGTAGCCCGCTGCGCCACCAGTTGGTGAACTTGTTGCGCCAAATAAAGCCACTTGATGGGTCGCGACTGCGGCTAAGGTTGTGTCTGGCAGGGCGCTGCCGGTTGCTTCAAAACAGTCCCAGCCAATGGGATGCGTTTCTGTTGCGAAGCCAAGGTCTAGCGCGTTTAGCACTGCGACCGCAGCTGGCACCACTTCTTGACCGATGCCATCGCCGGGTAATAAACAAATTGTGTTCGACATGTAAATGGTCTCTAGTTGGAGTCTGTTTTTGCTTGCAGCTTTTGGATTGTGTACGGCAACAGCCCGCCAGCGTTAAGTAAATCGACAGCCGTTTGTGAGAAAGGCGCAAATGCGTGCGCTGTGTTGTTCACAATGATTTGGTGCTGTTGCATATCAATCGCAATGGATTGACCCGTTTCAATCGCTTCGACTGCCGCCGGACACACAATGGCGAGTAAGCCGTTGTTGATGGCGTTGCGGTACCAAATACGGGCGAAGCTTTTGCCAATGACGGCGCTGACGCCTGCTTCGCGTAAACAAATGGCAGCTTGTTCTCGCGAACTGCCATTGCCAAAGTTCTTGCCGACCACCAAAATATCACCAGTTTGAACTTGCTTGGCAAAGGTTGGATCGAGGTCTTCTAGCGCGTATTGCGCCATCTCGGCGTAGTTATGTACCGTGTAGGTGTACTTGCCCGGAAAAATCACATCCGTGTTGATGTCATCGCCGTATTTCCAAACCTTGCCTTGGATGTTGTCGCTCATGCCATCACCTCACGCGGGTCGGTAATTTGGCCGGTGAGGGCGCTGGCTGCAACCACTTCTGGGCTGCCCAAATACACAAACGCACTTGGTTCACCCATGCGACCGCGGAAATTGCGGTTAGCGCTCGAAATACAAACTTCTTCTGGCCCTAACACGCCCAGGTGATTGCCCATGCAGGGGCCACAGCCGGGTGGGCCAAAGATCGCCCCAGCGTTGATTAGATCAGCAACATAGCCCAGGTTAGTCGCGTCTTGCATCACTTCACTAGAGGCGGGCACAATGATAAAGCGCGTGCTGGGATTGATGCGTTTGCCGCGCACAATGTTGGCGGCGGCAGCTAAGTCTTCTAAGCGGCCGTTGGTGCAGGTGCCAATCACGGCTTGATCCACTTTGACGTTGTTGATTTCGCTAATCGGTTTGACGTTGTCCACTTGGTGCGGCACGGCGATCAACGGTTCAATAGCGCTCAGATTTATTTCGTAATGTGCGCTGTAAGTTGCACCCGCGTCGGGCTGCAACACGTTCTCTCGCACGGCGGCTTGCGCGGCGGTAATCGACATGCCCGTGCGGCGTGCTAAACGCGGCGCTAGATAATTGAAGACAAGTTCATCAGGTGGCAGAAATGCGCTTTTTGCGCCAAATTCGGCCATCATGTTTGGCAACACCATGCGGCTATCAATTGAAAGTGAGCGTAACCCGGCACCAGTAAATTCCACGGCTTGGTACAGCGCACCGTCTGCGCCAACGCTGCCAATCAAATGCAGTGACACATCTTTGGCGGTGACGTAAGGCGAGAGATGGCCGGTCAGCGTAATTTGTACGGTTTCTGGCACGCGTAACCAGAGCTCTTCAGTTGCCCACAGGGCGGCCACTTCTGAACGCCCAATACCAGCGCCAAACGCGCCCAGCCAACCAAAGTGCGGCGTGTGACTGTCTGAGCCCAGAATCATTTGTCCGGGCAAAATCAATGCTTCTTCGGAATGCACTTGATGGCAAATTCCACGGCCAACTTCAAAGAAATGTTCAATGCCATGATGGGCAACAAATTTCCGAATGTCGGTATGGTTTTTGGCGTGGGCGGGCGTTGGTGGCGGCGCAGCGTGATCGAGCGTGATGACTAAGCGGTCTGGGTTTGGAATAAAGTCCTGCCCAAACTTGGCATAGGTCTGTGAAATTGGCGCGGTGTTGTCGTGTGAAAGAACGCGATCGGGGCGTACATCTACAACTTGACCAACTTCAACCGCCTCTAGTCCAGCGGCGCGGGCGATTGCTTTCTGGGCAAAGGTAGCGGGCATAAGTGGAATCCACAAAGTTACAAGCAGAAATACGCCGCCTGACAATTACGCCAAGCTGTTCGTATTTCTGCCTGTATTCAAATTTAGACGTTGAGTTCAGCGAGGTACTGCTTGACTTTGGCCTCTTCCATTTCTGGCTTGGCCCAACGGAAAATGATCAGATCAACATCGCTTAAGGTGAGCCGTTTGTGATCGGCCACTTCTTTGATGTGCTCGGCAATTTCGCGCAGCTTATCATCTGAGAGTTCAAGCCCTAGCTGTTGCGAACGATCCTTGACGGCGTTCCAGCCAGTGAGCTTGTGCGCAATCGAGATGTAGCGCGTCATGCCGAAATCTTCTGGGTTGAGAATTTCGTACGTTTCTGGATTATTGAGCACCGCTTTGGCGTGAATACCGGCTTTGTGGGTGAACGCGGTCATGCCGGTGACAAAGTGGTTGAATGGCACGCCAATGCCAACTTTCTTGGCGACGAGGTTGTCTAGGTCGCGCAATTTTTCAAGCTTATATTTGCTTTTGATCAGCTCTTTATCATACGCATACATGCGCGCCACAAAGCCTTCTAGGGCGGTGATGCCGTTGCGTTCACCAATCCCCAAAACGGTAGTGTCGATGTGGGTGGCACCTGCACTCAAGGCTGAGTAAGCGTTGGCAATTGCACAGCCGGTGTCGTTATGGCCATGGAATTCAATATCGGCATCGGTCAGGCGGCGCAACGTGCTTACCAATTGATAGACCTGATTAGGCGTTGCCACACCAACCGTGTCGGCCACGCCAAAGCGATTGACCAAGTTGAGGTGATCAATTGCCAAATACACGCGCAGCAAGTCTGCATTGGAACTGCGAAATGAATCTTCAGTTGAGAAGCGCAGCTCGACATCGGGTGCTTGCTCACGAATGAAGCTCATTACGTCTTGGGCCAGATCGATAATTTGATCGATGCTCTTGCCGTGGCTAAATTTGCGCAGATAAGAGGAAGTGCCAATGACAACATCTAGTCCATCCACGCCAGTGTCTAGCGCCATTTGCGCGTCTTTCTTGTGACAACGGATATGCGTTAGAACTTTTGCGTTGAGGCCCAGCCCCGCGATTGTTTCACAGTCTTGCTTGGACTTTGGTGAGGCAAGTGGGGAGGTGAGCTCGATGTATTCAACACCAAATTCATCTAGGGCTTGCGCAATTTCAACCTTGTCCTCGGTTGAAAAGTCTGCGCCCACAAATTGCTCGCCTTCGCGAAGCGTACTTTCGATAATAGAGAAATTTTCTAAAGACATATCTAATACGGTGTTAGCTGATTGTTAGCCTTGCTTACGGATGAAAAATTAGGTCGCCCCACGTTTTGGGCTGGCGACGTTCACGGTCTGATGTGTTTGAAAGAACAGTTTCGACAACATTACTTCCGACGGTATCGGTATCGTTCACGCTCAGCGCTAAGCCAATGGTTTGCCCCGCAGTTGGCGGGACGCCGCCAAGATCTGACCAAGGGATGGCGAGTTCGATGTTGTACCCTTCAATTGTTTTACTACCAATGACAAAAATGTTGTGCCCAAACTCTTTGGCGTTATCGCCAGTGAAGGCACCCTGATACCGCTGTGCTTTGGGGCCAATGCTGCCAAAGTCGCCCGCGGTGATAATAATCATGTAGTCGTCATCATTGCTGGGCGTGTTGCGATCTCCGTCTAGGTTGAGATCAAATTCAAGCTCGATGCTGTCGCCGTTGTAAATTTCATTGTTGTTATTGATCTGGACGCTAACGTCATCAATCACAACGATCTTGAAATATAAATAGCTTGAATCCCACAGCGGATACCACGCAACCCCAATATCAGTCTTGTTTACCGGACGTTGTTCACCGGCCACTTGGAAGGGCGATGACACACCAGTAATATTGCCCGGCCATTCAGAGAAAGACCCGTCAATTGTAATTCCGACCTGCGCGGCATGAACTGGTAATTTGTCCGAATTTTCGACACCCAACGTGTAATTGGTTCCGGGCGCAATGGCGACTTGTGCCGTTGGCGCGGTGGATGGCGTGTTGGTTGCCGTAGGGGCAACGGTACGCGTCGGCGGTACAAATGGCGTGGCGGTTGGATCTTGCGCGAACGGCGTTACCGTTGCTGTTGCCACCTGCGTATTAAGCCGCGTTGGCGCGATTTGAACGGTGTCGACCTGACTGGTTGCGGTTGCCACGCCGGCCAGCACCGGCGTGGCACTGGGTGGCGGTTCGGTGTTTGGCACTGCTAGCTCAAGCTTTGCCAGTGCGGTTTGCGTTGTGATTTGTGAAATTAGAATATCTAAATCGGCACCGTCATCTGGCACTTCAAGCGAGCGGAGCAGAATCGCCACGACGGCGATGCAACTTAACAGCGCCGCAATCGACGTGACAATCGCCAACCAACGTATTAAACGACGGTTAGATTGCGGGTCTTCAGCAGGTTCTTGATAATATCCCATGGGGATAGTGTACGCGATTTAAGTGAATGTTAGCTACGTAATACTTGAATCACTAGGTCAAGTACACGGTCTAGTTCATCTTTGCTAATTACCAACGGCGGCACCAGCCGCAATGTTGTGACCCCAGCAGGCACACAGAGCACGCCCATTTGCTGCAGTGCAACCAACGTTGGATACACTTTTTGTTTCAACTCAATCCCAATAATGAGGCCTTTGCCGCGCACTTCACGCACAACGTCTAGGTTGGCATCGTTAATGCGCTGATGGGCATGTGCGCCCATTTCGGCTGCATGTGCCGCAAGGTCTTGATCCAAAATGGCGTTGATCACAGCCAATGACACTGCGCTTACGAGCGGGTTGCCGCCGTAGGTGGTGCCGTGTGCACCGGGGTGCAATTTTTCAGCGACCGCTTCAGAAATCATAGTGGCCCCAATTGGCAGGCCACCGCCCAACGCTTTAGCCAGACATAGAATGTCGGGTTGTAAGTTGTAATGTTCACAGGCAAACAGCTTGCCGGTGCGACCAAATCCAGTTTGGATTTCATCAATGATGAGCAGCGCGCCGTGTTCATCACAAAGGGCGCGGACGGCATCAATATAAGTTTGATCTGCTGGCCGCACGCCGCCTTCGCCTTGAATCACTTCTAAGACAACTGCTGCAGTCTGGCTAGACATTGCGGCTTCCAGCTTTTCTAACTTGTTATACGGCACTTGTTGCGTGTCTGGCACCAGCGGTTTGAACGGCTTTTGATACTTTGGATTGCCCGTCAGTGAGAGCGCACCCATCGTGCGGCCATGAAAGCCACGCATCGTGCTAATGACTTGCGTGCGGCCAGTGGCAAGCCGCGCAAACTTCAGCGCCGCTTCAACGGCTTCTGCGCCTGAATTTGATAGATAGCCCCGCGTTAGATTGGTCGGCGTAATTGCAACCAATTTTTCTAATAACTGCGCGCGTTTATCGTTATGAAAAATCCCCGGACAGGTGATCAGCGTCTCGGCTTGTTTGGTGAGCGCATCCACAATAATGGGATTGGCATGCCCTAACACGGCAACCGCAATCCCAGCGACGCAATCAAAATATTCGCGACCGGCTTCATCCCAAACCTTGACGCCTTTACCGCGCACAATGGTCAGGTCACGCTTCGGATAAACGCCTGAGGTGTACTGGCTTTCCAGCGTTTGCGAGGCAGTCACAGAGATAGGGTGGGTAAGTTCAGACATGAGAATGGTCAGTGAAGCTAGATTAAAAGAATGTTACTGAATGGAGGTGCCGTTGCCAGCTAAGCCGTTTGAGATTGGGGCATCAACCCGGGCGTCACATAAAATGACGCGTTGAACACCGCCGTCTAGGGCTTCTTTTGCTGCTAAGACTTTGCGTTTCATGCGGCCTTGGGCGACGTTTTCTAACGCGTCTTCAAGTTCGCTGGCTGGTAAATTGACAATGCGGCTGCTTTCATCTGGGAAGGCGCGGAGTAATCCGGGCACATTGGTCAGAATCATCAAGTCTTGCGACTTTAGCGCGCCAGCAATAGACGCAGCTGCCCGATCGCCGTCAACGTTGAGCGGGTCGTGCGCTTCACTGAGTGCGATTGGGGCCACGACCGGCGTCAGCCCCGCATCAAGCAAGGCTTGCAGGGTGGTTGGGTCTACAGTTTGAATGCTGCCGGTGTAATCATCACGCAGAATTTTGCGCTTGCCGTTTTCAACAATGCGCAATGCGCCTTTGCGTTTGGCTTGCAATGTTTTGCCATCGATGCCGCTCATGCCCGCAGCATTGACACCTAAGCGTTGTAGCTCGGCAACAATCTGACGGTTGAGCAAGCCAGTGGCCATCAAGAAAATTTCGAGCGTGCGTTTGTCTGTATAGCGGCTGCTATGGCCACTGACCGAGGTGACAAAGCGCGGCGGATAGCCAACATCTTCACCCAGCTGGGTCGCGAGCGCAGAGCCACCGTGTACCACGACAACTTGCTCTCCAGCAGCAACGAGCTTTGCCACGTCACTACAAACACTTTCGATTCCGATGCCTTCTGCACCACCAATTTTGACAACTAACATTATGAGTCTAAGTCCGTGAGTAAGTCTTCAACCAGCGCGGCGTCCTCTTCTGAAAGGCCAAGCTCTAACGCGCGTTGAAGTTCATTTTTTGTGTTTTCGTCTGCGCCTAATAAATAACTGTTGATGCCAAGATTGAACCATGCGTCTGCATTTTCAGCATCTACTTCAACAATATTTTTTAGCACAGTTGCGGCCTCTTCTAAAAGATCGGCGTCTTGCAATGTTTTGCCAAACGCGACTTGATAGACCAAGTTGCTTTCATCGATTGCCACTAAGCGCCGATAAGCGTCGGCTGCAATGTCATAGTCTTCGGTTGCGATGGCAAACTCGGCACTGCGCAACTGATAGTCTTCATTATCTGGCGCTAACAGGGCGATTGTGCGCCAGCTTTGCGTGGTTTCCGTCGATAAGTTTAGCGTCTCGGCAATGGCTGCGTGGCGCAACAACAGTTCAAGCGGCGCTTCTTCAGGCGTTAGATAGTTCTTGAGGCTGTTGTTGAGTAAGTCTAGCGCCTCTGGACCGCGTTCAAGAGCGACGAGAATGTCTGCCTTTTTGAAGGTGAGGTCGAGCTTATCGATATCAACCGACGCCGTTTGGAGCGCCACTTCGATTTGTACTAATGCATCTTCATAGTTTTCAGCAGCGATCAGGCCATCGATTGATTCAATGCTGACTGGTGCTTTGGCGATGTCTTCGCTTTGCGCCACGACAACGGTTGGTTCAAGCACAGAATCGACCTGCGGTTGCGGCGTGGCGTTCTCAGGTAGCTCAAATACAACGGTTGGCGGGGCTTCAACAGCCGGGGCGCGACAGCCCGCCAAGAGCAAAGTTGCACTGATGAGTAACGCGAGCGATAAGCCATTACGGCGACTAAAAAAATGCATAAAAGGTGTTTAGATTGGATGCAAGCCGCTAAACGAAAGGCCGACATCTTCACCCCAACCATACATCAAGTTGAGACATTGCAACGCTGTACCAGAGGCACCTTTCATTAGATTGTCGATGGCGGCAATCGCAACGACGCGATTTGTGGCCGGATCAAGGTCAAAGCTAACGTCGGCAAAGTTTGTGCCAGACAGCAATTTGACTTCTGGGCGGCGGTAGTTACCGTGGCGTTCTTTGATAATGCGGACAAATGGCTCTTTCTTGTACGCTTTGCGATAGGCTTTCCACAGGTCTTTTTCAGTGGTGCCTTCTTTTACAAAGACGTGTGCCAATGCAGATGCGCCGCGCACCATTTCAATGCTGGTTAGGCTAAGGTGGATGTTTTCTAAGCCGGTGATTTGATGCACTTCTGCGGTGTGCCGATGCCCAACGGCAGCGTAAGTGCGCACAGCGCCACTGCGCACGGGGTGATGTGACCCCGGTGAGTTTGATGCACCACCTTCAGATGACCCTACCTTGACCTCAACCGTAATTGGATAGCGGTCGTCAATCAGGTCAGCTAGGACAAATGGACGCAGCGCCAAGTTAGTCGCGGTGGCATTACAGCCAACGCCGCTAACGTAATTTGCGCCTTGCAGCTTTTCACGATTGACTTCTGGCAGGCCGTAGACAAATTTCTCTAGCCATTCTGGTGCGGCATGCGCTTCGCCATACCATTTTTCATAGTGGGCAGCGTCATCCAAGCGGAAGTCAGCAGACAGATCAATAATTTTTTCTGCCATGCCTGCATACTTTTCAATGTTATTTTGGGCATTGCCGTGGGGTAGGGCCAAGATCAGCACATCACAGGGCTGGAGCGCGGCAGGCTCTACAAAGGTTGGCAATTCAAAATTGCGTAAATGTGGATGCACGCGTTTTAGCGGTTGTCCGGCATAGGTGCGCGAGATCACTTGCCCAACTTGTAGTGCCGGGTGCCCGACAATCAACCGTAAGAATTCGCCACCGGCATAGCCAGAACCGCCAACAATTGAAACTGTTTTCATAGTATTTTCGTCAGTTTTGTAGGCGTACTTAGCGACGCCAATATAAAAAAAATGAGCCTCACGGAGGCTCATTTTCATGTTGCGCAAAATCGCGCGATCCTCCGGGACGCTACTGGTTTACTTTTTGGTTTTCTTGTCTGCGAGTTTAAGCGCGTGGTCAACAATCATGCCCGGCAAATCGACGCCGGTCAATGGCACAGTGGAATGATACTCCATTGTGTGGTTGACTTCATTAACAAGATAACCGCGTTCCGGATCTTCAAGCAGATCGATTGCGAGTACGCCACCGCCCACTGCATTTGCAGCGGCTTGCGAAATTGCGTGAATTTCATCGGTCACTTCACAAACTGAGGCTTTGGCACCGCGTGCGGTGTTAGTAACCCAGTGTTCGGCGTGCCGATAGATGGCGACGGTTGTTTGATCACCAATCACAAAGGCACGAATATCACGCCCCGGCTTGTTGATCATTTCTTGGAGATAGAAAATTTGTTGTTGGAACCCGCCCAACATTTGTTTGTGTTCAAAGACGGCTTCAGCGGCATCAAGATCATTGATCTTGCTTACCATGCGGCCCCAACTGCCAACAATTGGCTTCACCACATAGGGGTAGCCCAATGCTTCACCAGCTTTGACAGCTGATTCAGGCGTAAAGGCCATCATGGTGCGTGGTTGCGGCACACCAGCAGCAGCCAGGACGCTGGTTGTGCGCACTTTGTCCACACAAATTTCACCAACGCTGTAAGGATTTACGGTTGGGATGCCCCAGCTATTGAACACTTGCGCGGCGTATAGACCACGGCTAGCGCTTAGGCTACGAATAATAACGGCGTCAAAACGTTGCCAGTCTTGCGGATCAGCAAGATCGACAATGAAGTCGCTATCTTTGATTCGTTCATGGTCAATGCCGCGCTTTTCAAGGTCAGCAAAGAGCCATTTTTCTTCTACGCGTAAGCGTGAGTAAACGACGCCAATTCGCACTGGTTATTCGCCCCAGTCTTCGGCTTCTTCAGGTGCTAGTGCAATTTCAATTGGGTCAGTTTTGACCAATTCTAATTCTGCACCACAGTCATCACAGACCAAGATTTCACCTTCTTCGGCGTCAACTAGATTTACATCACCCGCACATTCTGGGCATTCAACGGTTGCGTTTACTTTATCGCTCATGATTTTTTCTGTTTTTAGAGAATGTTTTTTGTTAGACGCAAATGCGCGCCTTTTTTATCAACGCATCGGCTAGCGACACATTAGTAAGAATTTTATCGAATACTGAACAGTTGTTGCCTAGCGCACTGCATGATCTTTGATGCAATCTGCTTGGCGAAGGCCACAACGCAAGCGTACTATTTCGTTGTTAGCGTTTCATTAGCAAGCTTTTCGATCACACCAATCACGCCAGAGTTGTCTTGATTGCGCCAGCCATTGGCGAGCATGCTGTCAAACAACTGCGTTGCGGCTGCTGTCACGGGGGCTGGTACGCCGTATTCTTTGGCAGTATCCATCACAATGTGGAGATCTTTTGCTTGCATATACGCTTTGAAGCCCGGTTCGCGGTTTCCCGCTAATAAACGATCTGGTTTGACATCGAGTGCCCAGCATTGCGCTGCGCCGCCGCGAATCGCTTGGATCACTTTCTCAACATCAGCGCCTGCTTTTTGTGCCAAAATCATCAGTTCGCCCATGGCGGTCATTTGGGCGGCAACCATCATTTGGTTGGCAACTTTTGCAATTTGCCCCGCACCCGCTTCACCAACCAAGGTAATGCTCTTGCCCATGGCTTCAAAGGCCGGTAAGACCTTGGCGAATGCGGCTTCGGTCGCCCCTACCATAATGGTCAGCGTACCTTTGGCTGCGCCGATGTCGCCGCCACTTACGGGCGCGTCTAGCAATTCCATACCGAGCGCACCTAAGCGTGCGTTTAGGTCACGCGTAGTGGCTGGTGCGATGGTTGAGTTATCGACCACGAGCAGGCCAGCGCGGGCGTTTTCAGCAATGCCGTCTGCACCAAAAATAACAAGCTCAACGTCTGGGCCGTCTGGCAAGTTCAAGAAGATAACATCTGCATTTGCAGCGACTTCTTTTGGTGAGTGTGCTTCAATTGCACCTTCTGCCACCAACTCTGCAACAGCACCGCGACTGCGGTTGTGAACAGTGACTTCGTAGCCTGCTTTTAGCAGATTACGCGCCATCGATTTACCCATCAGGCCGAGGCCAATATAACCAAGTTTCATAAGGAATTCCTGTCTTACGTAATAGACGCGCAAATTATCCTTTCACATGGAGGATTAAGCAAACGATGATAGAGTTTTAGCCATGTTAAAACGTAACCTACATCGAATTTGTATCAGCCTATTGCTGGGCGTTACGGTATTAAGCCTTAGTCCTAATACGTTAACCGCCCAAGAAACTACCGAACCCGTCTTTGGGTTACCCTTTGCCGGTGACCCAGGCCCCAGCACGTGGATGTTTGGGCAGCCCTATGGCAACACGACGACTGCACACCGCTGGCGCAGCTCTGTTTATGGCGCGGGACAGGGCATGCACTTTGGAATTGATATTTCTGCCCGTTGCGGCACACCGATCATTGCGATTGGGGATGGGTTTGTGAAAGAGATCGACACGCACGGGTCGGCGCCGCATAGCCTTTCGATCCAGCATGATAACGGCTTTGTTTCTTTTTATGGCCACTTGTTAGAACGGGTTAAGTTGCCGATTGGCACAGAAGTCAAGCGTGGTGAGCAGATTGCGCTAAGTGGCGACCCCGACAGAAGCTGTACGTCTCGACCGCATTTGCACTTAGAGATTCGCCGCGCGCCAGACATGATCATCGCCTACAACCCCATCCCGTTGATTGATGCCGATTGGAACACGATCATGTTGATGAGTTCGTTTCCGGCGCGTTTCCAACGTGACCTAACGAACCCCCATCAGTGGCAATATATTGATGAACAGCCTGATGTGACGTTTGGCTGGGCGCTGCTCAATAATTATGAAGAGACCTGGCCACTCTCTTGGAGGCAGTAAGCTGATGTTTAATTCAAATTGGCTTGGTAAAGCAATTATCTGGGCGCTAAGTGCGAGCGCTATCTTTTTGAGCGCCTGTAGCGCTGCGCAACCGGTCAGCACGGCAACACCAATCGCAGACGCCGTTGCTGAAGAAATCGTTGTTGATGCAACCTCGACCGCGTCTCCCACGCCGACGGCAACGGCTACTCCCACAGCCACGGCAACCGCAGTGCCAACACCAACGCCGACGCCGCAGCCAAGCTTTCGGAAGTTAACGACTGGCGATTGTTGTGTTCAGCCTTCTTTTTCGCCAGACGACACTGAAATTTGGTTTATCGATCAGCCAAATGTTGAAGAAAGCGCGGCAATGTATGGCGTGAATATTGAAACGGGCGAACGGCGCTTGGTCAATGATCGGCTTGGTTTGTATTCGCCTAATGGCAATTTGATGGCGTATCCAGAGCGTGAGAAAACGTATATCCAACGCTTGAGCGATGGTGAGATTTGGGAAGTCAAGAACGGGGGGCGACGAATTTCCTTTTCACCGGATGGCACGCGCACGCTGTGGACGATCTCTAGCTCGCTCGTCAATTTTGACAGCCGCGATGTTGATGTTTACATTGCAGATTTGAACGGCCAAGATGGATCGATTGCGTTGACGTTGATCGGCGGTAGCGTGTTGGCGTGGTTGCCGGGCGATGCGGAATTGCTGGTGCTCAACCGTGATGAGCGGGGCGGGGACACGCATTTAGCACGCTTCAATATGGATACAGAAGAGTACGTAAAAATTGCTGACACGGAACGCATGCGCCGCGTGTCGATGTCACCGGACGGGCAGTGGATTGTTTATATGTCTGCGCTAACGCAAACCCCAGAAAATGACGGTGTCTGGCTGATGCGGCTTGATGGCTCTGAAAAGCAAAAACTAGAGATTGGCGGAGCGTATTATTGGCGCAACAACACTGAGCTGATCATTGCGCCAGCTGACTTTGATGCGCCCGCGCATTATTTGCAAAGCTATAACATTGAAACAGGCGAACTGCGCCAACTTACTGACCCAACGCTACAGCCCTTCTATATAGAAGCCGGTGACTGGCGGGTCTCTAAAGATGGGCGCAATGTGGTCTTTTTATCGGCGGAAGATCGTAATCTTTGGTTGATTGAATTAGTAGACTAAAGCAGGTCTCACTGGGCGGAGCGTTACGGCTGTCATACGAGTTCACGGAATATGACAAGTACCGCTGCTGCCGCCCAGCGAGGGCTGGATTATACGTTAGGTTAGGCTAAGCGCCTGAGGCT
>JAHDBW010000085.1 GCA_020630175.1 Anaerolineales bacterium | reverse complement strand
GTCAAATAGTAACCGATCAGCGCCCCAATGCCGGGGTATAGAATCTGAATAAAACCAATTGCCGGTGTCAACAAGATAATCGCCACGCCAATACCTGCGACAACCATCGCCATCATTAAGTGCATGCGGGTTGGCGTTGACACGGAGAGGAATTTGCTGCACGCCCAACCTGCGCCCCAAATTGCCAAACTACAGACAATAACCAGCCACGGCAATTCCCAACCGTTGCCAATTGGAACTGCAATAAAACTAATGGCAGCAGCAAAGTAAGTTGCGATGATTTGCAAGACAATTGTAAGTAAACGCGCAAACATAATCTGGACTCCGGATGCTGTAAAATATTTTGTAAATCGTAATTCGCCGCAGGCTGGGAAACGCTATGAGCATTTATAAAATTCAACCAAACACGACTGTATCACTCGCTGATCATAACCCAGAGGATAAGCAATTGCATCCTATTAGCAAAGCGGACGGCAAGCTTTTATTGCCTGCGCTCAACGCTGAATTAGAGCAGTTGCAAGAGCTAATGTACGCCGAGGGCAAGCAGCGCTTGCTGATTGTGCTGCAAGCAATGGATAGCGGCGGTAAAGACGGCACCATTCGCCACGTGTTTGAAGGGGTCAATCCGCAGGGCGTGAAGGTGGCCTCATTCAAGAAGCCATCTGCGAAGGAACTGGCGCATGATTACCTGTGGCGCATTCACTCCGAAGTGCCGGGCAATGGTGAGATTACGATCTTCAACCGCAGCCACTATGAAGATGTGCTGGTGGTGCGCGTGCACGATATTGTGCCGCAAGAAAAATGGTCGAAGCGCTATGAACACATCAACAACTTTGAAAAGATGTTGGCCGATGAAGGCACGACTATTTTGAAGTTCTATTTGAATATCAGCAAAGATGAGCAAAAAGAACGCCTGCAAGCACGCTTAGATGAGCCGCATAAGAACTGGAAATTTACCAAGGCCGATGTCAAAGAACGGGCCTATTGGGATCAGTACACAGAAGCGTTTGAGGCGATGCTCAGCAAAACCAGCACCGCACACGCGCCGTGGTTTGTTATTCCGGCCAACCGCAAATGGTATCGCAACTTGGTGATTAGTCAGATTATTATCGATACGCTCAAAGGGCTCAATATGCAATATCCAGCCGCTGAAGACGGCTTGGATGAAGTTGTGATTGAGTGATGTGGACACGCTAGAAACCATGAAAGACATCAAATTATTCTTAGGACGCTGGCTATTTGTCGCCGAAAAAGCCGCATATGAGCATGGCGAGCCGCCGCAAGCTGCCATTTATCAAATGACGCAAGCGGAACAAACGCTCACGTTTACCATGCTCTGGAAAGACGCTGCAGGAAAAGATTTTCAGTTGGCATATTCTGAAGTGCTCGATGGGGAATTCCATGCACTGGAAGAAGGTGGCGTTGCAGATGAAGTCCGGTTGCAACTCACGGATGACAACGTTCTAGTCTCCGAAGCAAAGAAAGGTGACACCGTAGTGATGCTTGCCGAACGCGAAGTGATTTCAGAAACAGAACTGCGCGTCACGATGGCTGGCAAAACGCCGGACGGCACGGATTACAAAAACGTGTCTTGGTATCAACGCATGCCTGAAATTTCAAAAATGGATGCGGTGCGGCAGATTCGGCGGGAAGCGGTCGCCAAGAAAATTGCGTTGCAAGAAGAGTTACAGCAGGTGGCCATTACGATTACGAAATTGTTCAAAGCATACATGGGGCCACAACTGCCGGATAGCATTGCGCTAGGTCCTAGTATTGACGATGACGACCCCGATGAAACGGTCTATCACGATGGCGATTTGACGTATTCTTTACAGGTGCAGTTTGCCACGAAAGACGGTATCTCTATTTATGACGCGACCTATGCGTATCAATCGCACATCAGCCGCTTGGCAGATGGGTCTTGGAACTTAAACGTGCTTCAAGAAAACCATCATCTGACTGCAATCACGCCCGAAGTGCTGGAGCCGGTTTTCGACAAGATGTATGCGCATATGCAAATGGTGGCCTCTGGCGAACAAGAGCAAATGGACGAAGTGCGGCGGCTAGGCTTCAAGCTGACATAAGTCTGCTAGCCAAGACGATAGTCGTAATGTCATCCCGGAGGCGTTCGACGGTGTTTCAAACTCTTGAAACAACTGCGCATCCGGGATCTTTTTGCAGCCTATGAAGTATTTAGGACACGTGCAGTACGTGTAACTTGACTATGCTGATGCGTATTTATTATGTTTACATTCTGGCCAATACTACGCGTAAGCTGTATATAGGTGTGACAAATAATTTGGAGCGACGTGTCTATGAACATAAAAATGCCAAACAAGGGCATACATCTAAATATCAAATACATCAATTGATGTATTTTGAAGAATATGGGGATGTTCAGGATGCGATTACGCGTGAAAAGCAACTCAAGAACTGGCGACGCGCGCAGAAAATTGCACTGATAGAATCACAAAACCCTAAATGGCTTGACCTGGCAGAGACTGATTTATTTAGTGGCTAAGATAGTTTCTGGCTGTTTCTCAAGACGATTGTATGCGCTTGCCGATTGAGGTGCATTCAAGGCTGGCGTAATAAGGGGATCCCGCACAAGCAAGGTGTTAGCCGGTATTGGGGCCTTTCGAACTTGCGCGGGATGACATTGGCGCTAGCGTTTTGGCTCACAGACTGGTTGATGTTGTGTGATAAACATGCAGTCAAAATAAATAAAAAAGAGCGTGCTATCGGTTAGCACGCTCTTTTTGGTTAAGCTGTTTTCAATCTAGCGGCTGCCAGCGTCCGGAATTCGTTTTGCTGTTCCGCTGAGGCAAAGGCCCGCTTGGGGATGGGTTGCCCCACAACCTTGGATGACTGATAGGGCAAGAAGAAATACGTTTTGTTTTCTTCTAGAGCCGTGAAGCTTTTCCATTTGAGTTTGCTATCGGCAAGTCCTGTTTTGAAGTGTAGCCCATTGGGCGTAATGGTCACTTTGAAGGGTTCAAACACATTGGGGTCTTTGAAAAAACGCCGCCAAAAGAGCCCTTGTTTGATGACAACGCCTGCAATCAACGCCAAGAAAAATGCAGAAAGCCACGTCAAGACCGGCCACTCTACCATGGGAATGTTGGCTGCTAACGCGAAGAAGGTCACCGCGAGGCTGACAATCAGCACCTGGACTAAAAAGATTACCTTGATCCAGCCTAAGACTGGATTGCGAAAAAAGCGGTGCAGATGCCACGCATAATAATCGCGCCGCACGGGCTCGTAGTTAAGAACAATCCGGTCGGTCATGCGGGTTAGGCAGCTGAGTCTGAAACTGAAATGGGGCGGACTTCGTTGGGCGCGTGCGTATTGTGTTCGCTCAACCAGTAGTTGCAGCTTGGGCATTCACTAATGTTGAGGCCGCTTTCATCTACAAAGCGCATTACATTGCTTTGGGTGTCGATGGCGATCAGGTGACCGCAATTGTTGCAGTAGCGAACGGAGTCTGGGATGTAACAGCAGGTCATGCTGTAATTATAAGATGAAACGCGCAAGCGTGATGTTAACGTTAGCCGTGCAATCTTAGGGCGCAGACGGTAGACCTCGCATTGGGCGCAAGGTCTACCGTCATTTTGTAAATCGTATGGGCTCTATCCGCCTAAAATTCGCGATTTCCGGCGCCATGTCCAAATGGATAAGCCTAGCAGTAAGACAAAGCTAACCGTGCCCCAGTCTTTTGTCGGCGCTGCCATTTCAATCCCCGTATTAGGAATAACCGCAAACAGAACTGCCAAATTGAGCTCCCGTGACTGGGTAGTATAGGCCATAGGGTCATGTGCGTCAGCTTGGAGCGCCATCTTGTCTACAAACAATGCGTCTGGTGTGACAAGTAGTGTCAGCGTAATGGGCACAGCTTGCCCCGGTGCTAGCATGCCTAATTGATAGTTCACCAAATTGCCTGACGCTGAAACGCCACCTTGCCCAGAGACCCCAACTAGATACGTCAACCCCGGCGGTAGTGGCAGTGAACCCGTTACCGTCCCTAATGGGAAACTGTTGGGATTGGTTACGAGTATGGTGACTTCAACCTCCTCCTCAGGGAAGACCAACTGTGTTGGGGTGCTGATTTCAACTTCGATATCGGCTGGCACTGCCGTTGGGTCACTGATTGATGTGGGTAAGGGCGTTGGCGCAACAGGCGTTGGCACTGCGGTCGGCGGCACGGCTGTTGGCACCGCAGTTGGTGGTTGGGTTGGGACTGTGGTCGGGAGTACCGTTACAACCGCGCGCGTTTCAGCAACTAGCGGCACTGAGGTGTTAGTCGGCGCGTTTGTGTTCGTTGGGGCTGGTGTATTGGTTGGGGCAGCCGTGCTAGCCGGAACAGTTGTGTTCGTCGGGACAGTTGTATTGGTCGGGATAGCTGTGTTTGTTGGAACAGTTGTATTGGTTGGGATAGCTGTGTTCGTTGGAACAGCGGTATTGGTTGGCACAAGTGTGTTGGTGGGTACGGTTGTTGGGGTTTCTGTGTTGGTTGGAACTGGTGTGCTGGTTGGAACAGAGCACGCGCCGGTTACGGTTGTTACCCCAATAAAGCTCAGGCGCTCGGTGCCGCCATCGCAATCACCATCAGAAACGCCAGCGCCGTCTAAACAGTTCTGAACTTGATCGGCAGTGTCATCTGTTTGCGGCCCCGCTAATTCGTGGTCGTCATCCCCCACAGAGATCATCATGCCGATGACATTTGGTGAGTTAGCGACGAAGCCAATCCAGCGCGTGGTGCTATTCCCACAACCAACGGGGTCAGAGCCATTTGAGGCCCCGCCACAAAAGCGTGCATCGCCACCGCCGCCAATCACGGCCGGCGCTGCAATGCGCGCGCTAGACGTGCCCGCTGTAGCGCCAGACCAAAGGTCGCCAGTTGGTGCGAGGGTCTCAGGAACTGAAACATCTTGGATGGTGTCGCCTGCGCTAATCACGCCGTCACTGTCGGTATCAAAAATCAAGCGCACAGACGCCCGGCTGCCACCTGCACCTGCATCAGCAGCGGTGCTGGTGGCGGGGTCCCATTGGCGGCCGTTCGTAAGAGGTAGCTTAGATTCTAAATCGCCAAACCAAGCGCCAAAGGCTTGTAACGGTTGATTGAAGCTAAGCACAACAGCGTTAGCGGTTTTAGATGCGCCGTTTGAAGTGTTGTTGAAATAAGGGCTGGCTTGCAAACTGGCAGGCTTGGGTGCATCGTCTTGCATGTCTGCGTTGCCCGCGCCGGTAGAGGCTGCCCCCGAAGTGGCGATGCTGGCATCTAGTACGCCGCCAGAGCCATCACGGTTGTACATTTGGGCTTGTACCTGAACGCCGCCGTGGTTGAACACCCGTGCGCCACCGCTTGCGGCGTCTTCTACAACGCCAACAGCAAAGTCGCTATCGGTACAACTGGTGGCAGTTTTGACGGCTGCACGCCAAATTTCATCTTGTCCATCTACGTTTTTTGCAGCGAGATCGCCTGCATTACAGGCTTTAGTGTTACCAGAGCCAGATAAACACGCCCCAATTTCATCGGAAATATAAACGTTTGCACCAGTAACAGGAACAATCGAGTCGAGGTGTGGCGCAGAGTACCCGGTGGCTTGTGCTGCGACTAAGATGAATGCTGCGGCAATTGTCGCAAGAATAAGATGGGTTGAGAGTTTCATAATGGGTGCTGGCTAGCTAGCGTTGGTTTTCAAAACAGCATGCGCCACAATGCGGTCTTGAAAAATTTCGGTGTTGGTATCCCAGCCGCTACATGTCACTAAGACAAGCGCCGTTGGGTCTGGAATAAGCATGGCTTCGATTTGGTTGGCCGGTACCACTTGGGCGTTTTGCAGAATGTAAGTGGCAGTTGTGCCATTTACAGTGAGGCTAAGTTCACTGCCAATTGGTAACTGGGAAAGGTTATAAAACGGCCCGGGTACACCTTTTGTTAAGGAGGTATGCGCGGCGTAAATGGGAGCGTAGGCTTGGTCAGTTTCTGGCAAGTGCAGTTGACCAATGTAATAGTCCAAGCTAGCGGTATCCCACGTGCCGTGATGGAGCGGTACGTCAACAATGTTGGCTGCGAGGCCCATGTGCGGAATCTGCAAGACTGGCGCAGCGGCTTCTAATTGAATTGGGAGTTTAAATGGAACAGCGGTGGCAGTGGGGGCAATCTCCACAACCTGCATTGGTGTGCGCGTTAGTGTTGGAACTGGCTGGTTGGGTTGCGCAGGGTCTACTGGCAAAGGTGCGGCAAGATTTTGCGCTGTTGGCGTTAAGGTCGCCCGGAAGGCAACAAAAGGCTGCGGCAGAGCGGTTGCTGGAATCTCAGTCACCACAGACTTTTGGGTGTACCGCATCAACATCAAACTGGAGATACCAAGCATTGCTGCACCAATCGCAAACAAGGCGGACAATTTATATAACATTTATAGTAAAAAACCTATTCTGAACAAAACCAGAGAGTCAGAAAATAAAGAAACCAATTAAGCTTATTAACGTTACTAACGCTTTATATTTCGTGTCGGAAGTAAGACTATAACGATCTTATAACCGGATTTTTTGAAAAAATTTACGAAATAGAAAAATAAAATCCAAAAACAAATAACAATACGACTCTTGAGTATAACCAATACACTCTATATGGTATTGCAGAGCTAGCTGATTCGTATATTGTGATTATTAAGAAAACCTTGGGGTTTAATTAAGTTTTTTGATTAAGTTAGGTGCAGCGTGAAAAAAGGACGGTTTGATAGATCATTTGTTCACAAAAAGGCGCTTGCACTGTAAAATCTAGGCCATGTCTAATGGGTTTGTTCACTTACGCGCACAGTCGCACTATTCGTTTCTCCGTGCGGTTCCGGCACCCAAAGACCTAGCCCGTGCTGCTGCTGTCAATGGGATGACGGCCATTGCGCTAACAGACCACAGTATGCTGACCGGGGCAGTTACTTTTTATAAGGCGTGTCTAAAAGAAGAGATCAAGCCAATCATCGGGCTTACACTGCCAATATTGATCTTGGATGAGGTGCGCGAACTGACAGTGTTGGCAACATCGTTATTGGGCTGGCAACAGCTTTGCCAACTCAGCAGCCAGCTGTGTTCTGACCCAGAGACCATCGCGTTAGGCGCGTTACCCCTGCCAGACTTTGCAAAACTGGCCAGCGATCTGATCTGCCTCTTTGCAATCGATCCGCAGTTGCCCTTTGAGACTTGCTTAGCACCGCTTGCCCAGCAAGTGCCAAGTGCGTTGTATGTTGAGCTGCATCCTAACCAGTCCGCGCTAGAAAAAGATCACATTGCAACGCAGGCGCGTGCGCTCCAACTGCCGTTAGTTGCAACCCATCCAATTGCTTATATTTCGCCGGTAGATGCGGATGTGCAGCATACATTGGCTGCGATGCGGCACAATAAATTACGCACAGAGCTAGATCCCAAACATATTGCGCCGCAAGGCAGCTATTTTCATACCGCAGCCGAAATGCACGTGGCGTTTGCCGATTACCCTGCGGCAATTGCGGCAACGGTTGAAATTGCGGATCGCTGTAATTTGACGCTGCCGTTAGGGAAAGCGCTGTTTCCTGAATTTGACTTACCAGCTGGCAAAACAGTAGACAAGTGGCTGGCAGAAGAGGCAGAGCGGGGCGCTATTCGGCGCTATGGTGAGCTTACCCGCCCACTAAGAGAGCGTTTGCAGCATGAACTGCGCGTGATTGCGAAGCGCGGCTATGCCCCGTTGTTCCTGATTGTGCAAGACATTGTGAACTATGCGGCACAGGCCAACATTCCGATTTCCTCGCGTGGCTCAGCGGCGTCTTCATTAGTTGCGCATTGTCTGGGCATCACGTCGCCAGACCCGATGCGGCTCAACTTATATTTTGAGCGCTTCTTAAATCCAGCGCGTAAAAGCCCGCCCGATATTGATACCGATTTGTCTTCAAGCCGTCGTGATGAAGTCTTGCGCTACGTTTATCAGCGCTTTGGCGCGGATCGGGTCGCGATGGTATCAACGATCAACCGCTTCCGGCGCCGGTCTGCAATTCGGGAAGTTGGCAAAGCCTATGGGCTAACCGATGACACCATCAAAGAGCTTACGGCGCACTTACCGCGTTGGCGGGGGCCGAAACCAAATACACCTAACAGCATCGATCCATGGGAGGCGCTGGCGCAGAATTCGCCAGACGCAACGGTAAAGGCGGCGCTCAAAACCGCGCTGCGTATTTTGCGATTCCCGCGCCATCATTCGATTCATGCGGGCGGGCTTGTGATTGCGCCGGCCGCGATGCCCACCATTGCCCCCACGCTATTGGCCAATAAAGGCCTAGTGATTACCCAGTTTGACCACTGGACTGCCGAAGAAATTGGCTTAGTAAAGCTAGATCTATTGGGGATCCGTGGCTTGAGCGTTTTAGGTGATGTTGCCGGACGCATTCAGTCTTGGCGGAAAACGGAGTTTAAATCCACACTGAGCGTGTTGAACGCCATTCCTGAAGATGACGTTGCTACAAAAGAACGGCTCAAGTTAGGCAAGACGATTGGCTGTTTTCAAATCGAAAGCCCGGGCATGCGCAATGTGCTTAAAGAAGTGCAAGCGCAATCTATAGATGACTTGATGGTGGCGCTGGCGCTGTTTCGGCCGGGGCCGCTAACAGGTGGGTTAAAGGATGCGTTTGTACGCCGCCACTTGGGGTATGAACGGGTGCATCATCTTCATCCGGCGCTGTCTGGCCTGTTGGCAGATACGTACGGCGTGATTCTGTATCAAGAGCAGGTGTTACGTATTGCGCATGAAATGGCAGGCCTTTCCCTTGCAGATGCCGATCTGTTGCGCCGTGCAATGAGTCACTTTGACCCCGGTTCGCAAATGATCACGCTCAAAAATCGCTTTATAAGCGGGGCACAAGAAAGAAGCAACGTGCCGCCAGAAACAAGCGAACGGATTTGGGATTTGATGGCAGCGTTTGCTGGCTATGGCTTCCCGAAAGCGCATGCGGCATCTTATGCCCAGGTGGCCTGGCAGGCGGCGTGGAGCAAAACGCATTACCCTGAACTGTTTATGGCCGCAGTGTTGGCAAATCATGGTGGCTATTACAGCCAGCGCGTCTATTTGGCGGAAGTGCGCCAAATGGGCTTGAAAGCGCGTCCGCCGCATGTGAATTATTCGCAATATCAGTTTAGCGTGTGTTATCCAGACGGCGATCCGGTGCTGTACATGGGCTTGGGGCAAGTGCGTGACCTCACGCGCGCCACAATCAAACGCATTCTGCAACTGCGTCCATTTCATTCCTTTGAAGATTTCTTAGCCAGAGTTGATCCACGTCCAAAAGAAGTTAAGCACCTTGTGATGTGCGGGGCTTGCGAAGGGTTAGGGCAACGGCCGGCGCTTTTGCAGCGTCTGAAGGAAGGCGGCTGGCGGGGCGGGCAACTGTCTTTGTTTCAATCGTTAGCTGATAGCGAAGACTGGACTCTAGCGGACTGTGTCAAGGCTGAAGAGCGGTTGCTTGGAACCGGTGTTAGCGCGCATCCGCTGGCGTTGATTAGCGTACCAAGCAATGTCATCAGCACTGAGGCGGCGCTTAACTATATGGGCTCGCCTGTTGCTATTGCTGGTGTGCAGCAAACGCGTCAACGCTTCGCACATGGTGATGACCCCGCCACCTATGTCATCGAATTGGAAGATGCCGTTGGGGTACTGCCAGTGCAACTTGAGACAACGACCTATCGCCAGTACAAACGACTGTTGAATGGCAAAGGTCCATTTTACATAGAAGGTGAAATGATATTAGCGCCAGACATCGGTGAACAACGGCTGCTCGCCAAACGAATAACCCGCTTATAAGCATCCACAGTAACTAAGCCCTCAATAGCATATGCTGTGCATGCGACTTAAAACATCTCAGGATACGGCAGCATCAGCGAGAGCGTGGTGCCAACTTCGGCTTCGTTGGTGATGTTCAACTTACCGTTCAGGCTTTCAACGCGCACGCGCATATTGTTGAGATTGACACCATCTTCTAAGGCTGGGCTTGTTTTTTCTACGGCAGCGCCATCATCTCTAATTTCGATGTGAATACGTTCGTTATCATCTGCAGTGACAGCAGACAGCCAGAGTGTCTTGGCAAGGCCCTGCCGGCCAGAGTGGCTAACCCCTTCTTGGAAGATGCGGAAAATTTCCTGTACAAACCCCGTTTTTAGGCGTGTTTCATCAATATCTAAAGTGGTGTGAACGTTTAGCCCATAGCTAGATCTGGCGCTACTGACCAAATTTGGCATGAGGCTTGCGAGCTCATTTTCGAGCTTAGGAACGGGCATGCCATTCATCAATTGGCGAATTTCAGACGTGCCGAGCGTTAGTTGCTCATCTAGCAGGTCTAATTCTGAGTGCATTTGTTCATGCGCGGTGTTTAGCAAGCGGTGCCAGTGGGCCATGCGTAACTTTGCGCCAGCTAAGCGCTGTAGCAAGCCATCGTGGGTTTCATGTTCTAAGCGGCTGCGTTCTTCTGCAACTGCTTTTTGAATGGCCTGCTCCATTTCAAGCGTCATGCGTGTTTCGGTTTCATCTAGCAGGTCTTTAGTGCGGGCGTCTACTAGCTCTTCCAAATGCGATTGATATTGCTTTAGTTCGGTTGTGGTCGCAGAAAGCTGGTCTGTCATTTGGTTGAACGACACCGCAATTTGCCCGATCTCATCGTTTTGGTGGAGCGCTACATTGGCGGCATAATCACCTGCTTCTACCGCTTTGATGCCTTTTAGGATTGCATCGACTGGCCGTGTGACAACATCGCTATAAAACGACCGCAGGGCAAAGAATAGAATGGCACTGCCAATCACGGTAAAGACGCCAATCGGCACAAGCATGTTGCTTACTTCAATGCGCATTGCCAGCGCCTCAATCCTGGGATTGAAGCCCAACACGAGCGCAGGATTAGCGCGGAATAAATCATCCAAGGGCAATTGCTGGCGCAGTTGCTGCCGTAGATACACCAGTGACAGCACCCAGCCAAAAGAATTGATCAACATCAGGAACAGCGTCACGCCGGTGCCTACAATGCGATTTTCTAATGACACAACATAGTGTTGATAATTGAAGTACGTAATGGTGATGCCAAACACCATGAAAAACAGCGCAACATCAATGAGGATTAGCGTCCAAATGGTGGTAAAGCCCGGCAAGAGTAGCAGCAAGGTGACCAGTGGCAATAGCGAGTACATCAAGAAGCTGCGTAACATTTTGCCAATGCGCAAATTGTTGACCGCCGTGCTGTGCGTCATGTAGCGGAAGATAGTGACCAACAGCCAGATGTACACAATCGCAACCAGTACGTAGGGCGCTTTGCTAGAGAGTGGGGGCAGAAATGGCGTAAACCGATTGACCGCAAAGGCAATGGCAACAATCAGCGCGCTGCCATACACACCTTTGTTGAGTAAATAACCCGCTGCTGTATTGAAGTCGTAGGACTTGCTGATTTCATCGTAAAAGAGGGCTGCAAACCCAAGCATGACAATCAGGGCGACAGGCAGGTAAGGCCGTAACGACTGTGAACGATTTAGCGTATTCGCACTGATGGCTAAAATAACTAACTCCACACCAATCATAGCGAGCAAGAAGTGCAAAAAGCGTTTGTCTACGGGGGCATCACTGGCGGTGGTGCTGCGTTTCATGGCGCGCAGCAACAACACAACTAGCCAAAATAGCTGTGTCACAATTGCCAAGTGGCTTGTAGTCGACGGTGTAAATAAGTACATGCTGCTGATCCAAAATAGGAACGGTTTGATGCCTACAATGCAAATCTATAAATTTGCAAGCTAGACACCTAAATTATAGTGCAAAGTATGCGGCCAGCATGTATTCGATTAGACCTAAAGCAAGATTAGTTAGTACATGGCCAGCTGTAGCTTGTCTGGATTACGAATTGCATAAAACGCGTGGATTAGCCCCTCTTCAGTGTGCATCATGACGGCTGATGTTGGTTGACCCGCTTCGTAAATCACAATTGCTGGCAAGCTGTTTAGCAGCTGCACATTGAACGTGCCATCTGCTGGCATTTGTTTGAGTAAGCCCAGCATAAATTTGGCAACAGTCTCTGCACCGGTGAGCACTTTGCGGGCGGCAATTGCTTTGCCATTGCTGTCTGTTGTAAAGGTCGCAGCTGGCACAAGCAGTGTGGTCATGCCGTCAACATCGCCTGTCATGCAGGCTTGCATGAACTGCCCCAGTAACAATTGTTGCTCTTCTACAGACGCAGTAAAGCGCGGTTTATCTTGCGTCAGGTGTTGCTTGGCCCGGCGTAACACTTGACGGGCGTTGGCAGCGCTTAGGCTAGTGATGTCTGCAATTTCATTGTGAGAATAGCCAAACACTTCGCGTAATAAAAACACCGCGCGCTCAATTGGCGAAAGCCGCTCTAACATCACTAAAAATGCCATCGAGAGCGACTCAGAGAGGGCATACGTTTCGCTGGCGGTATCGGTCTGGACAGGTTCCGGCAGCCACGGCCCAATGTAGGTCTCACGCTGGGCCTTGGCAGATTTGAGCTGATCTAAGCAAAGCCGCGTGGTTGTGGTGACAAGCCATGCCTTCGGGTTTTCAACGGGTGTGGTGTTGCGTTGCCAGCGTAAATACGCGTCTTGCACAACATCTTCCGCATCGGCAACGGTGCCCAGCATGCGGTAGGCTACGCCAAATAGTAATTTGCGGTGCGTTTCAAAGTCGTTACTCATGCCAATATCCGTTTGACGGCAGCTTCTGCGCTGAGTGCAGCCCCATCGGCCAGAATTTGTTCAGATGCAACCCAATCGCCAGCCAAATAGACGTTGGCTAAGCCGGTTTCAATGCCAATCCGCTGGTGCCCAACGCGGGGTGAGTCGTGCATGATGGCAATGCGCGGCAAATATTCGTGCTCAATGACGTGGTCGCGCCAGCTTGGCTGCAGTTGATCTAGCCACCGTTCTAGCGCTTGTCGGTCTTCGTCGGCGCTAGTGTTGTTTGTATCAGGGAGATAGCGCATGAGATGCAGCAGATGTTTGTTGGCGGGACCTAGTTTTGCGGCAGCTGAATGCAGCGAGTAATAAATGGGCTGATCTGTAGCAGTGGCAAAGGCGCGGGTTGGATGCGGTAAGTCTGACAAGGCGATGTTGAGTGCAGCAACTTTGACCGGCTTCATGCGTGGCAGCGCATTGGCAACCACGTTACCGTCTGGCAGTAACGTTGCGGCGATGGCTGGTGGTGTTGCCAAAATCACATGCGTGGCGGTTAGCGTCTGCGCGGGTGTGCTGATGCTGTAACCGTCAGCGGTTGGGTGGAGTTGGGTAACGCGCTGCCCAGTTTGGACAACTGCACTGGCTTGCTTGGCTTTTTCTATAATGGCGTTTAGCCAGCCGCCCCAGCCACCATCCACATAGCGCACGCCTTTTTGCAGCACCCAGCGAAATTGATTGAGCGCATGTTTTGCCGATAAATCCGCCGCATTGGTGTAGGTGCCCACGCGGCCATTTGCCAGTAAATACTCGCGAACTGCGGCTGATTTGACGTTTTGGGTTAGCCAGTCTGTATAAGAAACATCCGCCAACGCCGCTAGATTAGCGGTCATAATCTTGGGCATGGTCGCGACAAAGCTGAGGCGGTCACGCAGTGTCCAGAATGAGGATGTCAGAATGGTCTTGGGCGTGCCGGGGAACGGGTGTGGGGTGCCAGCTTGGTAGATCTGCGCGGCATTATTGATAACGGGCGGCTTGCCAGCCGGATCAACGCCCATGCTTTTAGAAAGCCGATACGCCGCGCCCTGCAAATAAATGGCGTGCGCGCCCATGTTGAAGGCAAAGCCTTGTTTGTCACGCGTTTGGCCGCGCCCGCCAATGGTCTCGGCGCGTTCTAGTAATACAACAGATTTGCCAGCTTGGCTGAGTAACGCGGTTGCCATAATACCCGCAACGCCCGCGCCCACAACGGCAACGTCATAATGCTTATGTTCCATGTTGATGTCTCCTTACTAATAATAATCGGTCTTGTTATTAATAGAGACGATTGTGCGGGGTGTTTTGTGACAACGTTGTAAAAATAAAAACGCGGCGGCACGGCGGACGTAGCATTTCTTAGCTCTGCGTCCGCCGCGCCGCCGCGTTAAATGCCTATCTTAGCTAGTCTGATTATGCCTGTCGCGCGGCAGCATAAATACGCAACAACGTATCCATGTGCATGCGTGTTTCTGTATGTGTGACGCGAATTGGCGCACCATCCAAAATAGCGGCGTGCATGTTATCCACTTCACCAAGGTATAAATATTGATCGTGGTTAGGGTAGGTCACGTGCTGTGGCACGCGGTCTTCGCCAATGAGCGTGATATGGGGCCCATTTTCATGAATCCCAACGAATGGGAAGTCACACGTCAGGCGCGCCTTACTGCCGATGATCTCTAGCTTGGTGTAGAACTGCATTTCAAAAGAACAGCTGATTTGGGCAATTGCGCCGCTGGCATATTGCATCTGCGCTGTGAGCGTGCGATCCACACCGTTTTCATCGGTAACTTGTTGGGCGCTGATCGTAACGGGTGCGCCGCCAGCAATATATTGCGCAATACTCATCGGATAACAGCCCACATCCCACAAGGCACCACCGCCAGCTTCAGGTCGGAGCCGGATATTTTGCGCATTGTCTAGTGGGAAGCTAAAGTGCGCGCGGATGAGTTTGACATCCCCCAAAGCGCCTTCATCCACCAATGCTTTGATCTGCAGCGTTTGCGGATGATGCCGATACATAAAGGCTTCCATCAACACATTGCCAGTTGCGTTGGCTGCGGCGATCATCGCATCGGTTTCAGCGAGCGTTAGCGCAAATGGCTTTTCGCATAGCACGTGCTTCCCTGCTTGTAAGGCTTTGATGGCCCACTCAGCGTGTAAATGATTCGGCAATGAAATGTAGACCGCATCGACCGCATCCGAGGCGAGCATTGCGTCATAGCTGCCAAATGTCACGGGAATATCCCACTCTTTGGCGTAGGCGTTTGCGCTTTCAAGCGAGCGGCTGGCTACCGCAACGAGTTCCCCACGGGCACTTTCTCGAATGGCCGGAATCAAACGGCGGTTGATGCGGGCTGTTGAAAGCAGGCCCCAGCGGATGGTTGATGTTGAAGTATTCATAGTTGTTATTTTATCGTTGGCAGTTGGCAGTTGGCAGTTGGCAGTTGGCAGTTGGCAGTTGGCA
>JAHDBW010000419.1 GCA_020630175.1 Anaerolineales bacterium | reverse complement strand
TGTTTGATGCAGATGTAGAGATCACGCTCAACCATGCGCCTGAGGATTTAGTCTCAATGTGGGTCGCTGACATGAGTTTTGCGAGTGCGCCCGCTGCGATTGCGGCGGTTCAAAAGCGGCTTGCGCATCCGGTGTTTGGCTACACCATGAATTTTGATAATGCTTACTATGATGCGTTTGTGCAATGGACGCAGCAGCAGTATGACTGGCAGTTTGCGCGTGAGGCGTTGCTGATCTCTAGCGGGGTGATCCCAGCGCTATTTGATTTAGTCGATCAGCTATGTGGGGCGAATGAAACCGCGCTGACACTGACGCCTGCTTATGGGTATTTCAAGCATGCGGTAACGCATCATCATCGTGAGCTGCGCACCAGTCCGCTGAAGGTGGCAGACGGCCATTACACCATCGATTTTGAAGACTTGCAGCGCCAAACGGCTGACCCAACGGTGCGGGTATTGTTTTTGTGTCATCCCCATAATCCCACTGGGCGCGCTTGGACAGACGCCGAACTGCGCCAAGTAGGCGAAATTTGCTTTGCGAATAACGTGATTATTGTGTCTGATGAGATCCACTGTGATTTGCTGCGCGTTGGCAAGAAGCACACGCCATTAGCAAAACTCTTTCCTGAATCAGATCAAATCATTACGTGCATGGCACCAAGCAAGACTTTCAATTTAGCAGGCATGATGACCGCCAACATTATTATTCCTAACCCTGAACTGCGGGCGCTTTGGCAGGCGCGCAGCCATCCGTTTGTCAATCCGTTGAGCTTAGCTGCCGCGCAAGGCGTCTATGAAAATGGCAATGCTTGGCTGCAGGACTTGCGCGTTTATCTAGATAAGAACTTCAACGTCCTGGCCGCAACGCTCAAGCAAGAATTGCCGCAAGCGATGTTTCAAATTCCAGATGCAACCTATTTAGCTTGGGTCGATTTGAGCGCCTATCTGCCAGCTGATCTCAATCTGACTAAATTCTTTTTAGAAGAGGCGGGCGTGATTATGGAAGGTGGCGAAATGTTTGTGGCAGACGGCGGCACGCGCATCCGGCTAAATGTGGCCTGTCCTAATGCCACGCTGAAAGAAGGGCTGCGCCGCGTGATTGCTGCGGTCAACGCTTACACTGGCGCTGCGTAATGGCATTTCCAGAGCCACCAGATAAATCAGCCTATTACCGTCAGGTCTGGGCAATTGCGCGCCAAATTCCGCAGGGGCAAGTGGCAACATACGGCCAACTCGCAAAGCTGATTCCGCCACCAAACGGTGTTGCAGCAGCCGACTATCGCGCGTTTAGTCCACGCTGGGTGGGCCACGCCATGGCCGAATGTCCAAGTGACGTGCCTTGGCAACGCGTGGTAAATGCCCAAGGCAAAATCAGTGATCGACGCGGTGCCGCTAAGCAATATGCCTTGCTACAGGTAGAAGGTGTGGATTTTGTAAACCAGCAAATTGACCTGAAACAATATCAATGGCGGGGTCCCAACGCAACTGGCCCTGCGCGGCAAGCGAAATTGTTTTAGCAAACGGAATAAAATTCCATTGCTAGTTGATAAAACATGCTAAAGCATGTTGTCATTGATTAGGAACATGCTTCAGCGTGTTTACTTAATTAGCAATAGATTTCAATCCATCTGCTTTACGACCGTTATCCCAACTCCGCAGTAAACTGCGCCGCAAAGTCAGCCATGCTCACTGCGTGAAAATTGGGCGTGATCACACTCTCGGGCAGTGGGGTGGCGCCAAAGCCTTCCTGCCCATGTCGCCGCTCAATCCACATCGTCGCCAGACCAAACGCTGTTGCAGGGGCAATGTCATGATATTGGCTTTGCGCCGCATGCAGAATTTGATCACGCGTAACCTTTTCCGGCGCGAGTTGCGTCAGGACAAATTCAAACACGTCTAAGCTGGGCTTATTGACGCCCACGAGATCGCACGTGATTTTCAAATCAAACGGTTCACTGAGCGTTGCGCTCATATAGTTCAACGCCCACATATCCGCGTTCGTCACCGCTACAATGCGGAAGTGCTGTTTTAACACTTTCAATGCTGCAACGGTATCTGGAAATGCCGGCCAATGTTGAATTGAATTCCGAAAACTCTCGGCTTCGTCTGTGGTGGCAGGCAGCTCCCATTCTTGCATCATGCTCAGATAGATCATCGCCAGCATCGCCGTAAACGGTTCATTCGGGTGCGACTGCTGAAACACATCTTCATGCCGTGCAAACGCCGTCAGAATGTCATTGTCCGATTTTGGCGCGTCCTTGCTAGCAAGCACCGGCCGAAACCAGTCCAAAATCCCTTTTTCAAAGTCAATCAGCGTACCAACGACGTCAAAGGTGATGGTGTTAAATTGTTTTAGCGAAGTATTCGTCATAATGTTCTTGGCAGTTGGCAGTTGGCAGTTGGCAGTTGGCAGTTGGCAGTTGG
>JAHDBW010000418.1 GCA_020630175.1 Anaerolineales bacterium | reverse complement strand
TTTTTGAAATTCAAAAGAAGTTCAATACAATGGGCGTGTTATGTTTAAACGCCCAACTTCAAATCTTCTCAACCAGCGGACCCCGCGCCGCAAAATAATACTTGCCGTGGTCTATGGCGGGCTCTGCCTAGCGTTAGCGACTGCTGGCCTGGCGTGGTGGTACTTCCAACCCACAGAATTTGTAACCTCGGGCCGCATGCGCCGCTTGCATGGCTGGATTTATGATGCCGCCTTATTCCCAGAGTGGGGCGTTGAAATGGGCGAAATCTGCGGCGATGGCGTAATGCTGATGCCTTCTACCGGGCTTATTGGCGTGGAATACGGCGATAGCTTCCGGCCGGGCCATCGACACAGTGGCTTTGATATTTTCAGCCCGACTGGCCAAGAAAACGTAACGCCCATTATTGCCGCTTATGATGGCTACCTCACGCGTGAAGCAAACTGGTTTAGCACGGTAATTATTCAACATCCAGACTTTACAGACGCGCACCCAGACTTTGCCAAGGGTGAAACGCTCTGGACCTATTACACCCATATGGCCTCAGCCGATGGCACAACTTCGTTCGTTTCTGAAGATTTTCCAGCGGGAACATACAATCAATTTGTGGAAGCTGGCACAGTGTTGGGCTATCAGGGGCGCTGGTCTGGCGATCCAGACAGCCCAACGGGCCTGCACCTGCATTTTTCAATTGTGAAGTCAACGCCAGATGGCGGCTACATGGATGAGACCGATTACGGCAACACGCTGGACCCGCTTACATTTCTGGGGGTTACGAAGAACGCCGAAGGAGTACTGATATGCCAATGAAATAAGAGATGTACAGTAAAAAATGGTGGTATAGTTGCCTGTAATACAGCGTTTAGACAAACTGTATTCAATACAATTGCTTATAAGGTTGGCTCTAATTTCATTTGAAACATCTAGAGACGCCTAAGCACACGTTTTAGATTTGCAAACTTGTACCGGTAATGAACAGCCTAATATCATCTAACCTTTTAAAGAATGATCCTTTAGAGGATCAATTACCTGCCTCTATGCAGCACCGGCCACAACATAAAGCCACGCTTCTAGTGATTGACGATGCTCAAGATGTTCTCGATTTACTGAGGGCTATTTTGCGCAGCCACCCCTACGAAATTCATACAGCCAATTCGGCTGAAGCTGGGCTTGCGCTGCTTCCTAGCGTCACGCCTGACCTCATCATGTTAGACATCATGATGCCAGAACAAGATGGCTTCCGGCTTGCGCAAAAACTCCTTAACGACCCAGAAACAAAAAACATTCCGATTATGTTCCTAACGGCGCGCAGTGATATCAATTCGTTGCAAACCGGGTTGGGGATGGGCGCTGTGGAATATGTGGTCAAGCCTTTTAATTCGGCAGAGCTTATTGCCCGAATTGAAGTGGCCTTACGCATCAAATTTTTACAAGACGATTTACTGCGTGCCAATGCCGAGTTGCAGTCTATGGCACTGACCGATCCGTTGACCGGGCTGCGCAACCGCCGCTTTTTGTCTGAACAATTGCAAGACATGATCCCTGTAGCGCGCCGTTATAACGAGCCGCTCAGCTGCATTATGCTAGATATTGACCATTTCAAAGCGGTCAACGACACCTACGGTCACCCTGTTGGCGATGAAGTGCTAACGCATTTAGCGACGCTGATGAAGCAATCTTTACGCGAAGCGGATATTATTGGGCGCTATGGCGGGGAAGAGTTCATTATCCTTTCGCCACGTACCAATTTAGCAGCTGGCGAACTGGTTGCCGAGCGCCTACGCAGCAACGTTGCACGTCAAGCGTTTGAAACTGAAAAAGGGGCGCTTAAGATCACCATCAGCATTGGCTTAGCAATTCTAGATCCGCGCAGCACAGAGACCGCGTTAGGCCTCATCGACCGGGCTGATCAAGCGTTGTACGTGGCAAAAAATGCGGGGCGCAATCGTGTGAGCGTTGCCCCAGACTATACAGCCTTGCAATAAAATGACCGCAAAGTCTGCCGCAATTTATGCGCGGATCTACCGCGTAACAAAACAAATTCCAGCCGGACACGTTGCAACCTATGGCCAAATTGCCCGTTGGGCAGGGGCACCCACTCCGCGTATGACGGGCTACGCAATGGCCGCTGCTGGCAGCCAAGACGTGCCGTGGTGGCGTGTTGTCAATAGTCAAGGGCGCATTAGCCCGCGCAATAACCCCTTTAGCGAACATCAACAGCGCGATCTTTTGGAAAATGAAGGCATCCGCTTCAAAACCAATGATCGCATCTCCCTAGCTGACTATGGTTGGGCTGGCCCGGCGCTGCCGTGGTTGGCTGAAAACGGCCTGTTGTAGTTCTCTGTCGATCTTTATAGATGAGGCTTACCTGTTGTAGTGGCAAGGCTACAGTCTTGCTAAACACTTGCGTTAGACAAGTCATTAA
>JAHDBW010000084.1 GCA_020630175.1 Anaerolineales bacterium | reverse complement strand
GACACCCCGAAAAAGAAACTTGGAAAAAAGCCATCTTCACGCTTTATCCAGATGGTAAGTTTGATATTGATCTAAGCTACGAACGGCCGCCCATGCACCCAGAGTTTGACAATTCATAGAACTAAAAAGAGCGTTCCAATTGTGGAGCGCGCTTTTTGGTAACCCAATTTCCCAAAGCCCCGACGATTTCTGCAACGCATTCGGCTACAACTATATCGATTTACACCGCATCAATCATCGCATTCCGGATGTGCGTGTGCCGCGTGGCGGGCAGATGATTATGATCCCAAATTGGATGGCGAATCGGCAAGCCAATCCAAACCCAGCCCCAGCTGCGCCGCCTCCACCGCCACAGCCGGTTGGACGTCACACTGGTAAACCACTGACCTACGCGCCAGTGAGCAGTCCCCACAAGACGGCTGAAGAGGAAATTACGCCGATTATTCCGCCGTTGCCTTATAACGCCGCCCAACTTTTGAATGATTGCACAATATGTGTGCCACACGAGATTTCGGGGGCAGTTAGACCAGTCGGCGCTGCACATGTTTCTCTGACTAGTCGCAGAACGCATTTAAGCACACCATGTAATGCAGCCCACTTGAACAGTGTTGCGAACCTGCTATAATTTACCCAATGATGACCCAAACTTGTATGTGTTGCTGTTGTATTAATCACGGAGATGCCATTCGGTAGTTCTCAGCAATAACGCTGCAAGAAAAAGACGTATCTCCAACTAACTTTTGGAGCGCATCTTTTTTCTAATCAAAATTATTCGAACGCCTGCGCTTCCTGCGCGGGCGTTTTTGTTTTAAGGAGTTTTTTCAAATGAACGCAATTTTGCAACCTTGGCCTTGGTATGTTGCCGGGCCGCTAATTGGCCTTACGGTGCCAATTCTGTATTTATTGGTCAATAAAACGTTTGGTATTTCTAGCAGCTTTCGGCATATGAATTCAATTTGTTTGCCTAGCTCTAAGTTGCCGTATCTCAAAAATAATAACTGGCGTGCGAACACATGGAATCTGGCACTGGCTGCGGGGATTGTGCTGGGAGCATTTGTGGCGAGCCAGTTCTTATCTGCAACGCCAGTACAGTTTTTACCAGAGACTTATTTTTCAATAAGCGGCGTGGCACGTTTGTTCGCAGGTGGCATTCTTGTAGGGTTTGGCACGCGTTATGCGGGAGGCTGTACCTCAGGCCACACGATTTCTGGAATTTCAAATTTACAAGGGGCAAGCGTGGTGGCATCAGTTGCGTTTTTTGCCGGTGGATTGTTAATGGTCAACGTGCTGTTGCCATTGTTTGGAGGGTAACCCCATGAAGAAGTTAGTTTTTGCATTTTTAGTCGGTATTTATTTTGGCGTGATCTTGGTTAAATCTGAGGTTGTGTCTTGGTTCCGTATTCAAAGTATGTTTCGCTTTGAAGAAGCGCATATGTATCTCATTATTGTGTCCGCCATTGTGGTTGGTGCGGCTAGCATTTGGCTAATGAAATTACTCGGCCTAACGTCTGTAGACCAAGAGCCAATTGCATATGTAGAGCGCAAATTACAGCCAGGCGTGATTTACGGCGGCATTGCCTTTGGCTTAGGTTGGGCGATTACAGGTGCTTGCCCAGGGCCGATTTATGCCCAACTTGGCAGCGGGCATTGGTTGGCCCTCATTACGTTTGCTGGTGCGTTTTTAGGCGTGTATTTGTATGCGCTGGTTGAACATTTACTGCCACATTCTTTTCAACGACCGGCGTCTGCCGTGGCTGAGTCTGCGGCACAATTACGCTAACGTAGGTACAAACCGGCAATTTTAGACAATTTGTATGCTAACGCGTGTCTTTTTGCAGGGTTGGTTGTTAATGCATGTGGTGTTCCTAATATAGGTATGAAACCATACCGGCACCATATTGCATTGGAAAGATTTTCATCTCCAATGCCAACAATAGAGCGCTTTGCAACTGCCTTGTGAGATAAGCGGCAGGCAAGGTTGCTTACGCCGCTTAAGGGATTTTTTATGCGTAAACGAGTAGTCATCACAGGCATGGGGACCATCAACCCGCTTGGACACACGGTAGCTGAGACATGGGATAGTGTATTTAATGGACGGAACGGTATTGGCCCAATTACCCAATTTGACACCACCGACGTTCCAGATAAGGTTGCGGCGGAAGTAAAAGGCTTTGATGCCGCTGCTGCAATCGGGCGTAAAGATGCGCGTCGTATGGATCGGGTTACCCAATTGGCTGTTTATGCGGCAAAAGACGCGTTAGACAGCGCCAATTTAGAGGTAACAGAAGCCAACCGTGACCGGATTGGTGCGATTGTTGGGAGTGGCGTTGGCGGAATTCGCAGTTTCCGGATTGGAACAGATACGCACAATGCCCGCGGCCCACGTGCAATTAGTCCATTTATGATTCCCATGATGTTGACCGATACCCCCGGTGGTGAAATTGCTATTCGATACGGGATTCGCGGCCCTAATATTGGGGTTAGTACGGCCTGCGCAACTGGCACAAACGCCATCGGAGAAGCCGCCGAGATGATTCGGCGCGGCGCGGCAGATGTAATGCTCGCGGGCGGCACTGAAGCGGCAATTGATCCGGTGATTATTGCTGGGTTTAGCCGGATGGGCGCGCTAACAAAATCGCAAGACCCGGCAACGGCCTGTACGCCATTTGATCTTAACCGCAGCGGATTTACACCGGGTGAAGGCGCTGCCGTGGTGTGTTTAGAAAGCGAAGAACACGCCCTCGCCCGTGGAGCCAATATTCTTGGCGAAATGATGGGCTACGCCCTTACCAATGACGCGTATCATATTTCAGCACCTGCTGGGTATGGGGCGGTTACATGTATGCAGCTTGCGTTGCAAAATGCAGGTATCAATGCGACTGATATTCAATATATTAACGCACATGGGACCTCCACTACGCTCAACGATAAAACCGAAACGGCTGCTGTGAAAGAAGTCTTCAAGAGCCATGCTTATGACATCACAATGTCTTCAACCAAGTCTATGCACGGTCACTTGCTAGGCGGGGCTGGCGCGCTAGAAGTAATTATTAGCCTAGGCACCATACACAATGGAATTGTGCCACCAACCATCGGGTATACCACCCCAGACCCAGACTGTGACTTAGACTATGTGCCTAACACCGCGCGTGATCAGCAAGTTACCAATGTGCTTTCAAATTCATTTGGCTTTGGCGGGCACAACGCCACCTTGGTAATTGGCAAGTACTAAGCCGTACCGTTGGCATTTGTTTATAAGGGCCGATCAGTAACTGTGCTGATCGGCTTTTTTTATTAACTCGAGTTACGCGCTTAAGCTAGAAAGGCAATGGGTGGCACTTCTGAAGGGCATCGGAACACTCTAGGCCCCAAAAAAGCCCCTAAGATCATGTAATTCAAGACTTGTAAGTGCCACCCATTTATGCAATATTACGATCAGACGTGAACGGCACTTACGGTAGCAGTTGTCGCAATACGTAATTATTGATTTGTGTTGTGCGGGTGTGTGCACCGCACGCAATGCAGGCTTGCGTGCGGCCTCTTTTTAATACTTTGTTTAGGATGCTGTGCGAAGATTAGGTACAATTCTGAGCATACCGGCGCTATTGGCGCATGGCACTTTATTCATCTTAGATAGACTGTGGCGATCATGAGTCAGCAAAAATACAAGATCATTCTTTCCTACGATATTCTCAACACCGAGTCTGATGCGTACTATCGATTTATGCTCGGTAAGTTTGTGCCAGTGTTGCAAAATCAAGGTCTCACTGGCTTTGAGGCTTGGCACACTGCGTATGGGCCATACCCGGTGCGCCTCGTTAGTTTTATTGCCGATAGTTATGAAGATGTTCAAGAGCTATTTGCAACGGCCCGTTGGGATAAGCTAGAAACGCGCCTCAATGAGTTTGTTACCAATTATGAGATGCGCGTTGTGCCAGCAGATGGACAATTTTATTTTTAACCCATAACCGATTGGCAAAATATGGGTTACTATGGGTATATCCATTATGTATTGACGGATGGTTGCAATCCTTCAAGGAGTAAGACACTACGATGAACAAACCAATGAGTTTTTTGGCCGGAGCCCTTTGTGGGGCAGTGGTTGGCGCTGTTGCGTCTTTATTACTAACCCCGTTATCTGGCCGGGATTTACAAGTTAAAGCACGTACTGAAGTTGAAAATATCTTGCTTGAAGCAAAAGACGCGGCAGCCGCCCGTCGTGAAGAGCTCCGCGCCCGGTTAGATGATTTACAACTCCCCAAAGGCGTAGATATCAACTAAACACATAAAGATACAGGTCGCTCTACACATGCGCGTCCAGCAGGTTGGGATAAGCGGAAAGCATTCGCTGTATGCAATGCGCTGAAAGATGTGGCCGTGAACGGTTACCTAAAACGCCCTTTTTAAAATAACGATTTGAAATGGCAATGTGGCTCGGGCTGCATTGCCATTTTTTGCTTTAGGAGAGCAGAATGCAACGAGGTATTGTTTACGCGCTAAGTGGCTATTTCTTATGGGGCATTGCGCCGCTTTTTTGGCGACTGTTGCGCGAAATCGATTCGCTAGAAGTGCTGGCGCACCGCATGGTGTGGTCGCCACTTACATTGTTGTTAGTGTTGCTCGCCACGCGTAATTTAAGCTGGATTAGGCCAGCCTTCAAGACCCGCAAAACGTTGCTGACGTTTTTCATAACAGCCGTGTTGTTAGGGGTGAATTGGGGCGTATTTATCTGGGCCATTAGCGTCGACCGCACTGTTGATGCCAGCTTGGGGTACTTTATCAACCCGCTGCTAAGCGTGATGCTGGGGATGTTGTTTCTGGGAGAAACGATGCGCCCAGGGCAATGGGCTGCCGTTGCCGTAGCGGCTTTTGGGGTTGCCTACCTCACTTGGGTAGAGCAAACCTTACCGTGGATTGGCTTAGTGCTTGCGGTAACGTTTGGGCTCTATGGCCTGATGCGTAAAACGGCTGACCTAAACGCGATTGAAGGACTCAGCATGGAAACGGGCCTGTTGCTAATTCCGGCCCTGCTGTTTATGGGCTGGTTAGCTGCAAGCGGCGAACTACATTACATACAAGCGGGCTTGCCAATGAAGGGCTTGCTAATGTTAGCGGGCGCAGTGACTGTGATTCCGCTGTTGTTCTTCTCTGCGGGTGCGCGCCGCATCCCGTTAGCAATGGTCGGCATCTTCCAATACATTGCGCCGTCTTTGCAGTTTTTGCTAGGGGTGTTGGTCTTTCGGGAACCGTTTACAACGGCGCAGCTTATTGGTTACGTTATTATTTGGGTGGCGCTGGCTCTCTATACGCTAGAAAGCCTGCGCCACAATCGCCGCGTGACGGCTTAATGGCTCGCTATTGGCTTAGCGAGGCTTCATAGGTAGCGCGTTGCGTGGTGTTGCGGGTTGTGCCAAACACCACTAGGGTTACCGTTTCCCCCTCTGCAATTGAGACTGGAATTTCAAAGGTCTGACTTTCCGGCACGATCACTTTTTCTATGCTGGTCACGCCATCTATCTCTCGCAGGAAGCGGATACCAAACGTTTGCGGTAACTCATTTCTTAGCGTTACAAATCCACTTGCTGTCCAGTCTGACGTACCGCTGTCAAAATTTTCAGAGTAGCCAATTTCTGGGATGGTGATGTCATCAATCAGCCAACCGGCTTGGTTTACCGCGTCATCTGTGAGGTATTCAAAGCGAATTTGCACGACATTGCCCGCATAAGGCGTGAGGTCAATGCGTTCGTTGATCCACGTACTGTTTCCGCCAGATTCTCCGTTGTATGCCCAGCCAAAGCTGTTGCCAACGGGGTCAAGGTCTGTGCTAGCGGGCGCTTGCAGAATTGTCCACGTCTGTCCTTCGTCTGTTGAAATTTCAACATAGCCATAATCGTAGTCTGGTTCAATGCGGTACCAGGTCCAGTAGTCCAACGTGGCGGTGCTAACGGCGCTTAGGTCAAAGGTGCGGGTTAGTGTGGCGCTGCTGTTGTCAATGCGGTTGCTCCATGCAGAAAATTCCCCGCTGTGCGCATCGATTGGCACGATTGGCGTTGTGCTTTTACCTTGGAATTGAAAGGTATAGTCACCCACGCAGTTAAATTCATAATAATCTGCGGCAAATTGGGCCACAGATTGTTGCCCAGTGCCAATTGGACAGCTCGCGTAGGCACTGGTGGGGGCGCTGATGTTGCCAAAGTTTGGATAGTCTAAATAGGCATAACGGCCATCGCCAATGGCGGCGTCGTTGCGATAATTTGTGATCACCCAGTCTGCAAATAGATCTTCTAAGGTGATGGGGCTGCCGGTAAATGGATCAATGGGTTGGTGTTCCGCCAAGACCGCGTCTACCGCTGTTAGGCCGTTGCTAGGGTTGCTAATGAGTGCTTTCGTGGCATCGACGCCAATGCGGTCCATAAAGTACTTAACAAAAAGGAACCCCGCGCCATAGTGCGCGCCGCCATAGCCATTTTCGCTCCATGTGTTCAGCTGTAAGTCTGGCGTATTGATGAACGATGACACAAATTGTGAAGCGCCGTAGCCATTTAGATAGGCAGCAAGTTCAGACGCGCCTTCATTGAGCCAACTTTCTTCATTGCCATCTTGGTTCCAGTGGATCATATGCTGGAATTCATGCGCCAAAATCCCCAGCACGCTAGAGCCGTTCATTGGCACTGCGTCTGCATTGATATAGAACATTTCCTTTTCATTTGAATATTGATTCGCCAATGCAGAGTACGCATCTGAGGAGCCAAAATAGCCCGCTGCACCGCCTAAGTTACGCGTGTAAAGAATATACAGATGCGGGTCCCCATCAACGCCGGGCGACCATTCGCTACCAAAGAAGTTGCGCGTGGTGGGGTAAATTTCGGTTTCAAAAATGTCGAGCACCGTGTTGACATCACTCAAGTCAGGATTTACAGACATATCTGCAAAGAAATACACATGCTCTGTAAGCGCCATGAGGCGCGCCTCCACTTGGAAGGCGGCATTGGTTGCGGTGTTGGTGGCATTAAACGTCAGTACCGTGCCCACCGGATGATTAGCAGGCTGCGTAGAGACTTGCTCAGGAATAACGCCGGCGGAGGTTAGGCGTTGCGCCACATCGCGCAAGTTGCGGGGCGGCATTTCTACGTCTGATAGGGTTTGCGCCATAGCTTGCGCAAGCTGACTGTGCTGCTGCGTAGAGTGCACCGGCTCTATCAGTGAGAACCATGGCCTTTCTACAATAGGTTGTTGTGGTGCGGCTGGCTGTGCATTATTAAAGAGGAGGCCACTAACGGCAATGCTAATCGCGCATATAAATATTACTGCTAGTGAAATAACAACCAGAATACTGTCTCTATTTTTCATTAACTTGGATGGTGTACGTTGCTGGGAAGCGGCTAATTCTTGTCATTGGGGACACAATAATTGTGGCGGTTTCATCTTCTAAAATGGTCAGATCCAGACTCGTTTGAGTCGTGGTATCAATCCACACCCGCTCGATTACGGTTTCCGTTGGCCGCTCATGAACAATTTGGATGGCAAACCGTTGGCTAAGCTCATTTTGAATTGGTGCGAAGCCTGCTAAGTCCCAGCCGTGATCATCGGTTTGAAAGTCAGCAAAATAATTTATTTCAGGAATGGCAACATTATCAATCAGCATGCCGGCTTCTGTCAGGGCATCGTCGGTTACATATAAATAGCGAATTTGAATTTCCTGACCAACAAATGGTGTTAAATCCGCCGTTTCAGTTACCCAAGACGAATTTCCGCCAGATTGATTGTTGTAGCCCCAGTTGAAGTTAGTGCCTTGTGGGTCAAACTGTGTAGAGCTTTGCGTTTGTAGAATGTTCCAATTTTGGCCGCCATTTGTAGATGCTAACAAATAAGCATAGTCCCAGCCGGGCTCAATGCGGTACCACGTATCGAAGGTGAGTGTGGCTTGGGTGACATTGGTCAAGTCAAAGGTCTTTGTTGCGGTAGTAATCGAGTTGTCGATGTGATTTGACCACAGCACTTGGTTGCCTGCTTCCAAGGTTGTGTTGATGATTTTTGTGGTGGGATTTGCGGCAAACTCGATGCTGTAGGTGCCGGGTGCGCAATCAACCGTATGATAGGACGCCGAAATTTGAACCGCAGTAAAGCTTCTTGCTTCTGTGCCACACGTTAGCTTGTGGATTTCTGGCGGTGTTAAGGATTGCATCCTGTCTGCATCTTGGTAGCTAAATCTGCCATCGTATAGGCTGCTATCAAACACGAAGTTTGCGGCAAACCAATCTAAGATAAAGCTCTCTGTTGTAACCGTTTCGCCCCATAAGGTATCTGGATAATTTAGGAGTTCAAATACATTGTCAAAGGATTCGAAGCTGTTCGCGCTATCGGTAAGGATGGCGCTCAGCATTTCACTACCGAAACGATCTCGAAAGTACTTCAAAATTAGAAAACCAGCGGCATAATCGTTACTGCCATTTTTCCAGCTCTCAAGCTGGGTTGTGGCACTGTTGTTGTAATACGCGGAGGCTGGGTACATCGAGTCTAAAACAAGCCATTCAGATAAAACAGACGCACCTTCGTTGATCCAGCTGGTTTCATTCGTGTCAACGTTGTCATGCACTAAATGCTGGAACTCATGCGTGAGCGTGTTGAGTCTGGTGTTGCTCATGACGAGAATGTTTTTCTCGTTTGAGAATTGGTTTGAGGCCTTTGTGTACCGATCAGATGAGCCGAAGTACCCGCCGATGTTCCCTATATCTCGCGCCACTAATATAAAAATTCTTTCCTGACCGTCTATATCTGGACCGGGCGCTGGCCCAAATGTGGTGGTAACAATGGGATAAATGCTTGCGTCAAAGGTGTTGATGAGCGAGTCGATTCTGTCTTGCGGCAAACGCGTTGTAATGTCAACGAATAAATAGGCCTTGTCAGACAGGCCGACAAGTGACGCGGTAATTGGAAACGTTGCATCTGTGTCGTAGTTTGTCGCGAAAAAATCTTCGGTGTCGCCAAGCGCGTACTCCCGTGGTTGTGGGTATACGATTTCGGTTGCAACGTTTAGTGCCAATGCCAATTGGTCTGGATTTCTGGGCTCAATTTGCGTGTTTGCTTGCAAAATGCTTTGAACGTCTGAAGTTGTATCTGCTGGCGGGGCTGCTGCTGGAGCTTCAGTTGGCGTTTCGGCTTCAACAGTTGGTTCAACAACAGCGTCTGTAGCGGCTTCGGTTGGGGCAATTGTTGGCTCTAGTGTAAGCGTTGGCTGCTCCTGTGCTTGGACTGGCTCAAGGTTTTGTGAATCGTCTGGCTCCAAATCTGCAATGCTGCCGTCGGCCTGAGGAATCGCGGTTTCTGCTGTTTCTGGCAGCGCTTGCGAGTCGGCTGGCAGCGTTGGCAGTGGTGCGGTTTCCTCTAAGATGGATTCAACTTGGGCAGTGTCTTCACTGGGGATCTCTGCAATTTCAATAACTGCGGTTGGCGCTTCCTGAATAGTGAGCACGTTGGTTAATGGGCTGCAGGCTAGAATGGCTAAGCCTAAGGCGGCGATACAAATAGCAAAACGATTCATAAATTTTTAGCTGGGTCAGCGGTTGTTCTGGTTACACGGCGTTGGTAACTTCAGCAAGAGTACCGAATAGGTGTTTTCTGGGCAATGTCTGCTTCAAAGCATACCTGTTTTCAATGGATTGAAGCAACGTATGCGCTGCATAGGTCTCTCTCAAGCGTACTGCAATTTCCTTACCTGAATATGAGGATGCACAATAGCGCAGCATGGTAAATAGGTAGCCTGAGATCTGAATAGCAGTGATCGCTACGCCGCTACCCAACGCATGTAATTTGCTGACGATATCTTAAATAAAAATGCACCCACATGGGTGCATTTTTTTGATCGTTTAGAGCGGTTGCTTAGCCCGGTGCGCCAGCTTCGTCGTCACCCAAATCATCAAGATCGAGCGAGTCCATAAAATCAGCGAAGGCTGAAAGGTCTGTGTCGTCAACTGGTGGCGCATCATCTTCCAGATCAAGCGCGTCTAGATCTTCATCATCAGACACATCACTTTCTGGGGTGATTGCGGCTTCTTCCATCACGTCATCTTCAACAAAGATTGGGGCATCTAAGCGCACAGCAAGCGCAAGTGCGTCTGACGGCCGTGAGTCGATTTCAATTTCTTCGCCGTTGCGATCAATCACAATGTAAGCGTAAAACACATCGTTGCGCAGTTCGCGGATCACAATATGTGAGACATTGCCGTTCATCTGATCCAGCAGCGTTTTTAGCAAATCATGTGTCATCGGTCGGGCGACCTCTACATCTTGCAGTTTAACGGTGATGGCATCGGCTTCACACGACCCAATCCAAATTGTGAGATAACGTTCACTGTCAACATCTTTTAATATCACAATTCTGTGTTGCGACATCAAACTTACGCGAATGCTATCAATAGTAACTTCAACCATAAAAAGACCCTATGTTAGATGAATCATTGTAGCATAATCATTAAATAGTGTCGAAAATTAGTGGGTAAATTTTATAGGCAATAACTGTCTAATTTTGAACGTACTGTCTGCTATTGGGCAGGCCTGATTTTCTAACCAAACAGTACCTTAGTATTTTTGTATGTGTGTCAAAAAGTTCTGTTTAGAGGGGATTACTACGCGATGGAGTTAGGGAATGATTGGCGTATGGTTTGCGTAAGTTGACTTGGGTTGTGCGGGTTGCTATAGTACTTGCATGGAATTAGAAGGCAATTCGCCACAATTGAACTTCCAAACTCTGGAAAAAGCATCAAATTGAAACACGCAGTGCGCTCGCCTGCGTGTTTTTGTTTAAGCACATGTCGCACGATGCTTTTCAACATCTCAATTAGTTTTTTAGGAGAAGGCACACCATGGATTACGGAATGATCGGTAAGATTGAAAAATCAAAGCACTACGCACAAGAACGCGATCGCTTTCAGTTTGATACGTTCTCAGTAAGTTTCCGCGGTAACAACAACGATCACGCAGTCGCATTTGATGAAGGACAATGGAAATGCGATTGTGAATTCTTCCAGACGCGCAATGTTTGCAGCCATACAATGGCACTCGAACGGCTACTCGATAATATGATGCCCGAGGTTTAGCCCGCGACTTTTCGCATTTTCAATTTCCTTCCTACTAAAACAGGCAGTGCTATTAACACTGCCTGTTTTTTGTTAAAGTTGGTGGCCTTTATTTTTTCTAAATTTTTTGACAATGCCCCCGCGCTTATGCTTAACTTTGTAAAGCGCTATTCCCTTATGCGAAGCGGCGCTCTACACGGGTAACCCTTGCCGTTTTGGCAAAATCATTTCAATACATTTATATGAAACGTTGGCAATTTTGGTTGGGCATTGCGATTAGTGCGCTGTTTTTATGGTGGGCTGGCCGCGGCCTAGAATTTGGCGAGGCGCTACACGCCGTCCGTGAAGCAAACTACTGGTGGATTTTGCCAGGCGTTGGCGCTTACATGGTCGGGCTGTTCATTCGCGCTTGGCGCTGGCATTATCTGCTGCGCCCAATAAAAAATATCCCTGTCAGAAAAATGTTCCCAATTGTCACAATCGGCTATATGGGCAACAACATCTATCCCTTCCGGATTGGTGAAGTACTGCGCGCCTTTTTGCTGCGCCGAAAAGAAGACGTTGCCGTCAGTGCTTCACTGGCAACCATCATCGTTGAACGCATTTTTGATGGCGTGGTGATGCTAGGGTTTATCTTCTTCAATCTGAGCGAATTAGGCCGCCTTGGTGGCGATTCAGGCTTTATTGGCAATATTCGCCAAGTGGCGCTGTATGGCACGCTTGCATTTGGCGGTGCGCTGGTTGCTTTCTTGCTAACGGCAATGTTCCCAAGTATGGCGCGTGCAGTTTACACGCCCATCATCAACTTGCTTCCCAAAGCTCTTGGTGAAAAAATTCTCAATATCATTGATAAATTCATGGACGGCTTGGCGTGCTTACGCTCTCCAAAAGATGCCCTCATGATTTTCTTTACTTCAATCATTATTTGGTTGTTAGAAACGGCAAAATATTGGTTTGTGATGCATGCCTTCAACTTCTCTGTGAGTTTCTTTGCGCTGATGTTGATGAACGGCATTGTCAACTTGGCAACCACAATTCCATCTGCTCCGGGTTATGTTGGTACCTTTGACGGCCCCGGCATTGCGGTGCTAACCGCTTATGGTGTGCCACATGCTGTGGCAACGGCGTATACGTTGGTCCTGCACATTGCGCTGTGGGTGCCACCAACCATATTGGGCTTGTACTTCTTTGCCCGTGAAGGGTTGAGTTGGTCTGAAGTCAAAGCGTGGCAAGAAAGTGATGATTTGTTACAAGAAACGGCACCGCTTTCACAACCGAACTAATTTATTTAGAAATTATTCCTTATGAAAATTGCAATTATTGGCGCTGGCCTCGCTGGCCTGTCTGCTGCGTTCGACCTTGCGCAGGCCGGGCACGATGTAAAAGTTTACGAAGCGACCGAACAAGCCGGTGGCCTTGCCTCAGGCTTCAAAGCAGAAGGCTGGGACTGGTCACTTGAAAAGTACTATCACCACTGGTTTACCTCAGATGATGACTTGTTAGGCCTTGCTGAAGAGCTTGGCGTACGTGACAAAGTCTTCTTTCCGCGCCCAGAAACAGTGGCTTATTATGATGGCAAGTTCTATGCGCTTGATTCGCCGCTGGCACTGCTCAAGTTTCCGGGCTTTGGCCTCATTGATAAGGCGCGCTTTGGCTTCACTTACTTGTATTTGAAACTGCTGGTGAAAGACGGCACGCATCTTGAAAAAGATACGGCCATGGGCTGGATGCAACGCACCATGGGGCCACGCGTAACCGATGTGCTGTGGCGCCCGATGCTGGAAGGTAAATTTGGCAAGTACGCCGATAAAGTCAACATGGCATGGCTGTGGGCGCGCATTATTACGCGCACGCCAAAGCTAGGCACTTATCAAGGCGGCTTCCAAGCCTTTTGTGATGAACTCGCCGCGCAGGTTATTGGCCGCGGCGCTGTTATTGAATACAACAATCCGGTGACACATGTGTCTTCTGAAGACGGCAAAGTTACGGTCAAAACCGATACGACGGTGGAAGAATTCGACCGCTTGATTTCAACCACGTCACCGCGCCTAATGGCCAAAATCGCGCCTGATTTGCCAGAAAGCTACACTGGCAAACTCGAAGGCTTGACCAGCATGGCCGCTTCAGTGTTGATCCTTGCCATCAAAGAAAAGCTCACCGATAGCTACTGGTTCAATTTGCCAAAGGAAGCCGGCTACCCGTTCTTGGCAATGGTAGAGCATACCAACTTCTTGCCAGCCGAACACTACGGCGGCGATACGTTGCTGTACTGTGGTGATTATATTGATCATGATCATGAATACATGACGCTCACCAAAGAAGAAATGATTGAACGCTTTGTGCCGTCTATTCAGCGCTTCAACCCAGACTTTGATGAAAGCTGGATCCGCGACTCGTGGATCTTCCGCACCAATTACGGGCAACCAGTGCCGTTTGTGGGGCACTCAAAAAATATCCCGGCGCTCAAAACACCACTGGATGGCGTTTGGCTTGCCAGCATGAGCCAAGTGTACCCTTATGATCGGGGCACCAACTTTGCGGTTGAGATTGGGCGGCGCGTTGCAAAGCTCGCGACGGAATAGTTGCGCTGCTTAGCGCTATCTCTATAAGCAAAAAGGGCCTGTGAAAGAAATTCACAGGCCCTTTTTTATTTTCTAAACGCAATTGCTAGTTTATAAACGCCGTAATACCACCATTGAAACATCGTTATCAAACGGGGCGCTTTCGCCGCCGCTGAAGCTGCGCATGATGTCTGTGGCGAGTGTTCCCGCTGTTTTATGATCGCTAGCGATGTACGTGTGCTCGATCAAACTGCGGTTGGCAATATGCTCGGGATCTTTATCTACGGGCGTGCTGCTATCTACGTGTAGCACCAGCACATGCCCTTGCTTCAAAATGAGGTTATAGCCTTTATAGACAGCCAATTGCGGCCCTAATGGCCCACCGCTATTTGGCCCTGGAATTGCCTGATCACGCCCGTTGATAAACAATAACGGACTGTGTGGCCCCGCAGCAACATAGTCAAATTCCCCAGTGGCTAAGTGTAAGCGCCCGTATAACAGCGAAACCTCTACATCCTCTGGATACAGTGAATTGGTCACCGCCCCGATTTGGCTGACCGCACCACCCACTGAGCCGAGCGGCGCAAATGCACGCACTAAGCCCCGCAGCGTTGGCGCAATGACCAAATTATTGAAGTCAGGTGTCATGACGGTGCCGAGCGTAATGTGCAGCGTGTTTTCATCAATTTGGAAGAAATCGTAGAATGCTGTGGGTGCTCCGGCGGGATTACCGGCAATGCCGGAATAGTCCCAACCAATAATAGGCGGCAGTGCACTTGGCAAATAATGCCGCTGTAGTCCGCGTGCAATACGATGCTCCACGACGTCCATTTGGCGGCGTAACTCAGACGTTTGTTTTTGCTGTGCTAGTAATGAAAGCTTGAGCATCTTGCCAACGTGCGCGCCAAAGTCGCTCATGGCATGGAGTTCATTGTCTGTATAACGGCGCGGCAGTGTTTTGCGCCCGATTGCGGCAAATCCAAACAATTGTCCAGAGACTTGCAGCGGAATAATGCGCTTGGCTTCACGGCTGGAGAGAAATAATCCGCCGGGGCTAAGTTGTTCTACAGCGTCTGGCCGTAAGGGGAAGCCTGAAGTCTTGATTGATTCAATCAGACCATCGTCGGCGTCAATAATGGGCGGCTGTGCCCAAGCTTCTCCGCTGGCAGAAAGCACTTCATATAAGCTGTCGCGGCGCACAAATACAGCGGCGTGTTCAACCCCTAAACGGCTTTGGAGACCGTTTGCCAAGGTGTGACAAAGCTGCGTAAGATCGATCTCATTTTGCAAATCATTAGCCAGTAATTCCAACGCGTTGGAGACTGCTAAATTGTCGAGATCATCATTAGATGGAGTGTTTTTATCAGACTTGCGCCTGAAGGAGAGCCGAGCCATAACTATAAAAAATACCGGTCAGGAATAAGGAATAACGCCTATGTGGTTAGAAACTTGTTATAGCATTTAGGTCACCTCTGAGTCAAACTGAGGATGCAAAATTTGCTAGCTCTTTTACTCATCGCTGATGGTAAAAATACCTCACCAGTCTTGTAAAGTGCACTATTGGTAAACCGCCACAGGATCTCCCATCACTTCCAGCCGAGGCGTGATGCCTAAGCCCGGTGCTTTCGGGGCTTGGA
>JAHDBW010000083.1 GCA_020630175.1 Anaerolineales bacterium | reverse complement strand
GCAGCCAATGGCGCAAAGCGCATCACGCGGTGGTTGTCGGCGTCGGCTACGTAAATGTCGCCGCTTGGTGACGCGCCAATCCCGTTGATTACAGAGAATGACATGCTGTCCGAGCCAAAGATGCCCCACTGCCCAACGGCGTTGCCGAAGGTGTCTGAGACTAAGATGTGCGGCCCTTTAGGATCTGTCACGTAGACAAGCCCGTTGCTCACCGTTAGGTATGGTTTGGCGTCTAGGCCGTCTGCATCCCAGCCGGGAATATCCCACTGGCGTAAATAAATGCCGTTGACATCAAATACCTGCACGCGTTGGTTCCACGTGTCGGCGACGTAAACTTCACCGTTTTCAACGGTTACGCCTACCGGTTCATCTAGCTGACCATCGCCAGCACCGCCAACCCCAATCGAGCGGATCGGCACGCCGTCTGTGCTGAAGACAATCACGCGTTTGTTACCGGTATCGGTCACAAACACTTCACCGTTGAAGACAGAAATGTCACGTGGCCCCCACATGCGGTCTAGGCCATCTTCTGGTGCGCCAAAGACGCCCCACGCGGCGACAAATTCGCCATCGGTTGTGAATTTTTGGATGCGGTTGTTCCACGTATCGGCCACGTAGACAAAGCCACTATCCACAGCCACGCCCCACGGTTCATTGATCATGCCGAACATTGGGTCGGTATCGGTAAGCGAGCCAAAGCTGCCAAATTCACCGGTCTGCACAAGCTGATCACCTTCTAGCGTGAACTTTTGAATGCGATGGTTGAAGGTGTCGGCGACGTAAATTGTGCCGTCTTCATCAACCGCAACGTCACGCGGACGGTCAAACTGCGTTGGGCCAGAGCCTTGTCCATTGCCAAACGTGCTTAGCGCGGCGTAATCTACTTGCTCATTGACTTCAAACGGATTTGGTTCATCAACAACCAACGTGCTTGGGCCAAGACCTAGGTTCCACAGTTCGCCAGCCAGTTCTTTGCTGACGTACATGCGCATGCGGTCAGACACTGGCCAGTTGCTGAGCGAGTAATCTACGCCGTTTAGCTCACCGTATTTTGTGTAGTCGCGGCGGAACCAAATGTCCCAAATGGCTTCGCGGTAGTTGTCTGTGCCGTTTGGTATGTCGTCATCGTCAATGTTATTGCCGAAGATTGCATTGCGGAAACGTTCGCCGGTGAGGTTCCAATACTCTTGCATTGGCCACCACATGCGCACGTATTCATAAACAACGTAGTCGTCTTCAACGTATGGCGCAACTTTATCAAAGTTTGCTGAGCCCACAATCACAATTGGTGCATCGCGCAGGGCGTCACGGGTTGGATTTGAGCCATAGAATGATTGATTTTTGAAATCACGCAGGTACCACGTTAGCGGCCATGAGTTTTCATTATCAAATGCCACGCGTAGATCTAACGAGCCGGTAGTCCGGAGCGAGATATCGTGGATTTGATCAATTGCGATGCGGTTCCCCGGCCCACCAGATGCGTAGTTGATGAACTCAGTTTGGTTATCGTAATTGATATAGTTTGCGACAAAGGCGGCTCTTGCGGTTAGCACTAGCAATAGACTGAAGCCCAACAGGCCAACAGTGCGCTTGAGGAAGCCTTTTTGCAGCGTTGGCAAAATCCGCGAGAGCACATAGCCAGACAGCAAGAACATAACTAACCCAGCCAAGAAGGACATTGTCGCTTCTAATTCAGCCGAGCCCTGCCCGCTAAACGGCCGCATGTCTGACATGAACACCGCATAAATCAACGAGAAGAACGACAGCACAATAATTGGCAAGGTTGCCAACACGGTCAGCCCGGTTTGGGTGATGTACTCACGCCAGTTGATGCGTTCAAACATCTGCCCGACAAGCCAGCCTGTGAGGAAAATCATCGGCAGTGAAATGTGGACGGTTAGCCACGGCATTTTTTCACCAGCCCAGGTGTATGCCAATAATGACATAATCGACCAGTAGCCAAGGAAAAGCACTACAGGGAATTTATCAAACGCTTCAGCGCCCGGTTTTGGTCGCGTGCTTTCTTTTGATTTGCGCGTTATAAGCCATTTGTACAGCGGCATAATTCCCAGCGCCCCAGCAATGATCGACCCGATTGCAGGCAAGAATTCATACACTGGCACTTGCACAAGCATGTAGTAATACCACGGTTGGCTACCGCGCTTCACTTCTTGCTGATCCATCCAGTATCCAAGCGAGCCTAAGATCCCTGAAAGGAAGCCTTGCCCGTTGGTAAACATCGTGGTGTAGAAGAAGATATACAGCCCGTAGAACACACCAGCAGAAATTGCAAAGACGCGCCAATTCCAAAAGACACCAATCCCAATGGACACTAGCAGCGTCACGCCGACGACCACCCAGTTACGCCAATCGGAATAATTTAGCGAATCAATGCCGATTAATTGATCACTGAAGACTGCCGACATTTGCGGCAAGGTGAGCACCACCGTGACAACGAGTAGGTCAACGCTGGCAAATTTTCTAAAGTCATCTTGGAATTCAAGAAAGGCGACGGCGGCGGCGGCGGTAATGGCGAGAGCACCCAAGACAATAGGCAGCATTACGGCCAGATCAAGCTCTAACTGCTTTTCTTGCCAGTCTTCGCCGCCCGCTTCTGGGTCGGCAGGTTCCACCATCGCTGTGTCTGCGCCGTGGCCAGCATCATCAGCGCCAAAGACTTCGCTTGCACCGGCTGCCCCAAAGGCAACAACGGCAGCTAACAGTAAGCCCACAAAGATATTGCGATACTTGCTGTTACGCCAATGCACCATGAACATATCGCGCAAGAACAGCAGGCCAAGGAAGAACATCCACAGCGCTAAATAGAGATAGGACGTTTCTTTTACCGTATGCTGAATTGCAATCGAGCCAGCCAGCACGTAAATCCAAATGGGCTTTTTGGTGCGGTAATACTCAAACATTGCCAGCGCCATCAGTACCCCGAAGAACGTTACAAACGATTCATTACGGACGTAGCGCGCATAATACAGCTGATACGGCGAAACCGTCAGCATGAGCGCCGCTAACCAAGCGCCCCACTTGCCAATGTAACGTCGGAAATACCAACACAACATAATCATGCCCATGCCGTACAACGCAGATGGGATGCGCGACGTATAGTCGTTTGCCCCAAATAGGAAGTAGCTCAGCGCCACATTGTGGAACTGAAATGGGCCATGCATCATTGGCGAGTGGCTATAGCCCTCACCGCGGAAGAGTAACCATGAAAAATAAGTGTGCAAACTCTCATCGTGGCTAATAACACGCGCACCAAGGTCATAAAACCGGGTGATTGTTGCCACAATGAGCAGGCTAATCCAAGCCCACTTTTCACCGTCTAGGCGAAAGATGCTTGCTAAGGGACGTTCGATAAACGTCGAAGTGTCTTCAGTATGCGAAAGTGCAGCCATTGATAATTATTTCTTGTAAAAATGAACGTTCGGATGCACCCAAACGGTGTAATCCGGCGTAGTTTCAGGAACAATACGATAGTCGTTTGACCCAGCGGTCTTGGCGACTTCGCGATAAAGAACATAACGCACCCATTCACCGAAGTGGTTGGGGTTTACTTGGTTGTAAGAGACAATGCGGAAGTCTTGCCCTAGATAGCTCTGGGCAAGCAGCGTACTATCTGCGGTGCTTGGCGTCAGCGCCAACGGCACAGACACATCTTCACTAGGCGTTGCCGCGCTAGCAAATTGCAAGTCATAGTGCCGGAGCAACCACGCCAGCGGATGAAGCGGATCGGCAACGGTCACAATAACGCTATCGGTTGGAATTGGCGTATTACGGCGGGCAGCCTCGGCCACACTATCCACTAAGAGCAGCGCCTGTTGATCGGTAAAGCTGTCATACCAAAGCTCTAGGCTGCGCCCGCTAATGTTTTGCGTAAGCGCGACGCCACCGCTAATTGTCTGCACAATCAGCAGAACGGCCACCGCTAGATAGCTACTGATGAGCGCGTCACGCATGTTCCAGCCAAATGCAAACAAGCCAGACATTAGAATGGCGATCAAGAAACCGCCACCGGCAAACAGTGCCGTTTGCCAGCGCAAGCTCATCTCTAAATCTGGCGTAAAGTCACGCGCAAAATTAGACAGGTTCATTACCGCAAAGACTAGCGGAATTAGTAAGATCAGCATTTGCAGCGGCACCACAATTTTGCTTTCTTCGTCCCATTCGCCAGACAACAAATCCATTACAAAGATTGCTGCCAACACAGCCAACGGCAAGACAGCAAAAACGGTCAGCGCCGAGCTGCGGCCGGGATAAATAACTGAGAACACGAGCGTGCTCAACACAACCACACTTAGGCCGGTTGCCGTGTTATTGCGCTCCTTGAATAAAACGCCAATGCCCAATACGCCGGTCAGGAGCAATAGCGGTTCATACAGCCCTAAGTTGCCAAGTACCAGCCACCACGGCCGTGGATCAGCTGTGCCAAACCAAGCACTGAACCAAGCGCCAACACCGGCCGCCCCAACCGCTAGGCCACTGCGATACAGCAGCACAATCGAGGTGGATGCTAAGAAGGTCACGATAAACGGCACCGCCACCTGACGTCCATTTTCAAGTAAGCCCGCAAATGAAACGCGCGCCACTAAAAGGGCCACAATCGCAATCAATAAGCCGGAAATGAACATCGCGCCGCTTGCCAAGCCTAAGCCCAGCAAAATACCAACTGTGGTCCAATTTGGCGTGTCGCGTTCAAAAATCTGCCACGCTAGCAGCACTAACAGGCCAATGCCTAGTGCATCGCCAGAAACCGTCTGAGACACTGCCCAAATCGCAGGCGATAAGAATAAAAATAAAGCGGCTAATAATGCCGGATAGCGCCCAATTTGCTTGCGCAATGCCAGCGGGGCTAACACAATGATTACCCCAAACAGCGCTGGCCAAAAGCGTGAAATCCAATTGCCATCAAAGCCCATCCAGTAAGAAAACAGCAACAAAACGTTGTGCAATCCACTTGACGGCAATGGCAGGTCTGCTAAGACCTCTGTTTTTGCAAATGCGGTGTACCACGCGTATAGCGCATCCGCCGACTCTGCTGGCGAAAGCGGCACTTTGCCCAGCCCCAGCAGGTTCCGCAATGCGGTAAACGCCGCCAGCAGCCCATACGCTGCTGTTTCAATACTAAGCCCAGTGTTGAGTCCCGTGGCATAGTCTTGCTGGCGCGCTGCAGAAAGATCAGCTTGCATTATCTGCCTCCGGGGTCCACTGGTAAATTGTCACCACGCCATTCTGATAGATTGGCGTCAGGTTTGCCTCAAATTTTTCCAAACTTGCTCCTGTGAAATCTTCTCTTTCTAACTGCCCAACGTAGACATAATCTACGCTGTACTCGTTCAAAATTGTGACGGCTTCGTTCCAGTCTGTGGTTTCATAGAGCGTTTTTACGCGCCCTTCACGCTCACCAAACAGGTCGTAGGATCCCCGCCATTGGCCTTCATGGCCCGGCCAGCCGATTACCGCTTGTAGACCAGTATGGGCTGAAATACGTGCATATTGCGTGTAACTGCCACCAACGGCCTCGACAATGACGCCATCGGCAAGGTTTGCGTTGATCCATTCAATGGCGATGCGTTCATCTAAACACGGCGCGCGATAACCCGGATTACAGTCATTTTGCATATGTGCCATCCCGTTTAGCGTCGGCACAAAGTCATCCGAAACGGCGTCACGCGGGCGATAGGTGCCTTGTAAGCCGTTGGTCTTGGTATAGGTTGCCAACACTGGATAAAACAGCCCAGCAATAATCATACTCAGGACGACCGGTAAGTAAACATAACGCGCCACTGTGCGCACTTGCGAGAGCAAGTACCAACTGCCATATGCGGCAACGATAGCCCATAGCAACCACGCCTGATAGTAGAACTTGAAGATTGTATTCATCCGCGCGCCAAAGAAGTCACGCAGATAGACAAATTCAGGCCCAATCATCAGCAAGCCGCCAGTAAGTGCCAACAAAAGCACAAAGCTTGCTGGCCTGATCGTAACGCCCTTAGATGGATGCTTGCTAAACGGAAGCTTAGCGGTTCGTAACAATCCGCCAATCAACAGTAGCAGACTCGCTAGCAACGGTGCAATGCCCGGCTGTTCAACAAGCCGCCGACGCAGCACTGCCGACCCCCAGCCAGAGCCCGGTGTCATGTCCATTCCTGCGCTAATCGAACCGCGCATGCCCGCCGCATCTGGCCAAACATCACGCATGACAAGCACGGAGATTAGCGTTGCAAGTCCGGCTAGCAATACTAAAAGCCCCGGTCCAAACACTAACGCGGGTCGCCATTCAATTTCTTTGCGATTGTTGAACGCTAACCACACCAGCCAAAAGATGGTTGGAATTGCAATTGGGCCAAACATAATGATGAACTGATGCACGCGCGTTGAATACACCGCATTAGGCATCAGGCCGCCAGCTTGCGAGCTAAAGGTAAGGTAGAACGGCAGGTAAAGAATGACGCCGACTACAACAATCAAGAAGCCGAGGAACACGCCGTTGAGCAAGGTGCGCCATGTCCAGCCGGTGTTAATCAGCGCGCCAACGGTTGCCCCCGCGGCCACGACAAACATATAGATTGGAAAATCCCACGTATTCAGGAACGAAAGCGCCCCCAGAATCAGCCCATACCCCAACACACGGCCAATTAGGTCTTTATCAAGCGCAGTTGTGAGATTTATTTCACGATGTGGATCTTCTTCAGGGTCAGATTTGCGCAGGAACAGTTGCAGCGCCAGCCCAATGGCTAGCAGCGCATATGGCAGCGTCATTACATGGGGGTGCAAATCACCAAGTACAAAGCTGAACATGGGGAATTCATCAATTGGTGAGAGGCCCGAGCGTTCGCCGGTTAATGTTGTGTCATGGATAACCCGTGAAGATTGCCACCACCAGAGGTAACGCGCCGGTTCCCACTGCGCCTGGCCTTGAATTGCGGGTTGATCTAGATTTGGAATATCGGTCCAAGTCCAAAAAGCATCGCTGCCTATGCCACGCTGGTGCATGACTTCCAACGGGCCGCCGAGGTTGCCAAGCATAATGAAGAGCGGTGCCAACAAAGGGAAAAGATAACGCCCAACTTTGGCGGCGGTGTCTTGCTTGGTAATGGCGATCAGGTTATACAAAATGCCATAGGCGTTGACACAAATCAGGCCAAACGTAAGCGAAAGTGCTAAGTTGAAGCCAACCGCCCCGCCGACCCCTGAAAATTGCGTTAGCATGGCAACGATGATGTAACCAAAATAGTAGTAGCTAATCGCATAGCCAGACAGCCACGGGTCTTGCGGCGGCATGGTTGGCGAGCGCAAAATGGCGTTGATAAACGCCAGTTCCATTGGCTTTTCGGTGGCGGTAATTTCTGGGTTGAGTGCGCGGACATATGTCCAAAGCGCAAATGTTAGGAAGAAGACAAGCTCAACGGCGAGGAGATAGCCCTGCTTTTCTTTGAGCCAAGCCACCTTAGCTGGGAGTTCACCGCGTAGTAAATAGAGCGAGCCGGCCAGCATGATGAGCACCGCAATAACAGTCCCACCCGGATTGAGCTGCAAAAAGCCAAATGAACCCAGGCCCCAAACAAGATACCCGGTCACCAGCAAGCCTAATGTTTTCGAAAACGCATACCCTTTATCTGGTAAGCGATCAAACAATTTTGAGGCAAGTGGCCAGGCAGCTAAACCGATCACGCTGGTTAGCAACCACCATGCGAAAAACGCAAAAATATTACTCATTGAAATCTGAAAGGTTGTTGGTGAAGGTGTTTAGTCGTTTAAGGCGTTGTGATGTTGCGCGTTAGAGACGCATTGAACTGAAGCACATCAGCATTGCAGCACTCGCGATCATCGTTTTTGCAAAATTGTCTTTGTATGTAAACGTCTAAAAGTTATTGAAATAAGCCGACGCCAAAACTGCTAGCAACATAAATGCCAAGCTGTTTAGGATCGTCCTTGCAAAACTCCTAGTTCAAAGCAGGTATTAACACGCGATAAATGGTGACCCCATCATTTTGGTAAGCAACTTCCAAAATATTTTGTTCTACCATTGTCTCCAACGTACCAATACCAGAGGTGCTGTAATAAGCGCGTTCGTACTCACCTGCGATTACATAGCTTACATCGTATTTTTGTATGATTTCAAGCTTTTCTAGCGGATTGGTGGAATCATAAAACTTTTGGATGTCTGTGGCGCGATTCCAGATCAAAGAATCTGGGGTTAATGTGCGCTGTTGCCGCTGGTGCCAGTTCCAGCCTAAAACGGTTGGCAGCCCGGTATAAATGCTGTAGCGTGATCCCCAACGATACTCTGGTGCTTGCGCCTCTAAGATGGTTGGCGACCCAACAACATTGTGCTGCATCCATTCAATTGCATCATGATCATATTGCAAGGTCAGCACTTGATCTTGATCTGAGTAAAACGCAGTTTGCATGTACTCCATGCCGTCTAGCGTGTTGGGCGCGGTTGTTGAGATGCGATCGCGCATTTTTGCTGGCACGGCGGTGACCGTATACAGCGCTGCTAAGGCGAACAGCAACGTGAGCGTGGTGCGCCAAGCGGTGGCTCGGAACTGATCCCACTGCGCAATTTTTGCCAGCAGCCACGCCAATGCGGCCCCGCTGGCTACGCTGAACAACGTCCACACTTGTAAGTAGAACTTGAACACGGTATTCATGCGGCCAATATCGCCACTGAGCGTGATCAATTCAACCAACAGCGTGAGCGCCAATCCGGCGGAAATCATCGTAAACATAATCCGCCGCACCGGATGCTGGAACGGCACCAATGCCAACAAGCCCGCAATCAGCAGTAACGGAATTACGATAACGGCAATTTGAATGCCGCTCAAAAATAAGATCACCATCACCAGCGTGATGCTTGCGCCATAAACCAAGCCCCAAACTTGAACGGTTGTCCAAGAGAAGCCGTGCCAAATCTCTTGAATCTCACTTAGCCGTACCGCTTGTAACCAACGTTTGCCTTCTACTAATAAGTAGGTGATGCAAACAAACAAGAACAACCCATGAATCTGCAAATATGAGGCAAGTGGCGTATAGGAACCGGTCCAGCGTTCGACAGAGGTGTAACCCAGGCCATACCAGTTGTAGAACGGCTGAAAGAGAAAGCGTGAAAGCAAGTAAAGCACAGCCACACGCCAGCCAATATCAACAATGGTTTCGAGGTCGAGCAGACCAGAACGCCGCCAAGAGAATAAGAAAATCCCTAACAGGCCAAACAACAGATAGGTTGGATAGTCCCACGTGTTGGTGACGCCGAGTGCGCCAATTGCCACCCCGCCCAATATCCAATATAAAGCCGCCGTAAAGACGCTGCGTTTGGTGTGCGGTGCTAACGCGGTTGCCACGGCCCAAGTCAAGGCCAGCAATGTCAGTGGCAATGCAATGAGATGCGCGTGCAAGTCTGCGTATAAAAAGGTAAATAGTGGGAATTCTGTAATCGGCTGGGCTTCACCTGCTGCGGCAGGGATAATGCGCGTGGAATTCCAATACCATGATCCGGTGCCAACAGGAATCCGCGCGCCCTGAAATGCGACCCGCGTAAAGCCAACAAAGGTGCGCTGGAGGCCGGTGACAGCAGGCGTGACGCCCTGAATATCGACTGCCACTTTTTGGAGACCAGCGATAAATGTACCCAACTGACCGAGATTGCCAAGCAACACCATCAACGCAGCCGACACTAACCCAGCAAAAATAGACTGCGACTCCGCTTCAAGTGCAGTTGGCATTTGATCGGCGCGATCTGGATTGTTATTCCGCAAGGCAGATACAAGGTTGTACGCCAACCCTAGCCCGCCTAGCCCGGTTAGCGCAAACAGCAATGGCAAGGCCAAGTTATACGCAATGGCCGGTTCTAACCCTAACATCTCCGTTAGGGCACCGACGATCACAAATCCAAAGTAGTAATAATTGATGTAGCCGCCAGCAAACCACGGATCGGCAGGCGGGAACGTGGCTGTGCGCAAGACAGAGTTGAAATACGCAAAGTCCATTGGCTTTTCGCCGCCGTAAGACGGATGCCAAAGGTCAGGATTTTGCCAACGCACAAACAAGAAGAACGCAAACAACAGCAGTCCGGCTAACTCAACCGTGAGCACATAAGCACGCTTTTTAGACCACCATGCGCCAATTTGCGTGGCGTGCTTGACGCTAACATAGCCACTAATTAGCGTAATCAGCAGCACGCTAAGCCAAGCGGAAAGCGCGCTAAATTCCAAGACCGGCAATTGGGTAAACCACCAACTGAGCCACGCCACTAACAGCAAACCTGCGGTGCGTGCTAGCGCATAACCGCGCCCCGGTAACCCGCGCAGACTTGTGAATAGAATCGGGAACGTGATCCAGCCTAAGACGGAGGCCATTAGCCACCACACAATTGCCGCAAACGCGTGGGAGTTGTTCAGCGGATTTGTCCGAGGAAATGCCAATGCCCACGTGCCAGATTGTTCGGCTTCAGCCGCTTGCAAGGATGGCAGTTGCAGCGCATACGGTGCCGCCGTTGCATCAAATGCATTTTGCACGACCACATCTGAAAGATTGACCGAATTCAAAATTCGGAGCGTGTTTTCTGTTGAATAGGCGTCTGTCTTCTTGAAGACCAATGCTAAGGGATGGTCATAGACGGTGAAGGGCTCTTCAGCAGCCTGATCACTCCGCACCCAATTGCCAATGGCAGGTGCATTTTCAAACTCAGCAACAAGCTCAAAGCCTAACTCGCCAGAGAAAAGCGCCTCATAGTAGCGCATGCTCATTGGGAAACGCGCCGGAATGCGGGCTAATGACCCATACTGGCGATTCGTGCTAATGACAATATAGTCGCCATTTTCTAGCGCATTCAGCATATTGTTGCGCTTGTCTTGATTGTCTTCCCAATACATCTCTAGCACGTTATCGCCATACAAGCGCTGATTTGCATTGAATGGGTCAAATCCAGCCGTGCGTAACGGCAAGCTGAGATCCCATGGCGTTTCATTGATCATGCTCGCGCCGCTGATTTCAATTGGCCCATCAGTGCCGCGCATGATGATGACATAGGCCTCGCCTTCTTCAAGGTTGACCACGGAGTCAAATGTGACGAGAAAATCAGGGATGCCGCGTGCGTCTGCCGTTGTAACAAGGTCGCGGTTCAGGCTAGCCTCGGCGAGGATATTTAGCGTGTCGCCGCGCTTAGCAAGCTGTAAGTGCAGCGTTTCTGCGGCGGGATCAGCGGTGAGTTCGCGAATAAACCCGAAAGACAGCGCTTGCAATTCGCCAGCGGTTTGCGCAACAAACGGCGCACTGTAAACAACCCCGTCACTAATTTGGAAATTTGCTGGCAGCGGAATCGGCTGCGACGTTGTGGCCGAATCGGTCTTGATTTGCAGATTTAGGGGCCCAGGAACGTTGTCATAAATCCAATCGGTTGCGGCAACCAACGGGTGTGTACGCGTATAGATTGTGCTGAAGGCATAGCCCCACAACGTATTGCCAGCCAAGACACCAACGAGTAACAACAGCGCCAATACAGTGACTACAGGTCGCCCTGCCCAACGCGCCTTGAAGCGGCGTTCTAAGCGTTGCATCCATTTCGCAGCCCGAATTGGGAAGCCTTGGTCGGTACGCCTATCGATAGCGGGTTTATTGCGTGAAATATCCCAGAACGTAATTAGCGCCCAAGCCGCGAGCATGATTAGCGTGGGGTAAATTGGCAAGAAATATCGGATGGGCTTCACCCACTGTTGGCCTAACCAGCCAAAGTAAACGCCGGTCCACACCACGGGGATCAGGTGCCGTTCCCAACGCCCGCCTATCATCCGTAAAATTGCCCAGCCAAACCCAAACCAAGCCGCTAAGCCCAGCGCCCAGCCCATGCCCCAGCGCACCATGTTCTCTAATGGGAATAGATATGGCGTGCGGTTTGCCCATTGATGGTTAGGCGGAAAATCAACCTCGCCACTCATCTGATGCGAGATGGAGGTCATGCTATTGAGCCAGTTATCGCTTGGCAAGAAGTTAAAGAAAGACGGCCCCGCAAAGGTATACGGTTGGACTACCCGAAAGACCAACAAGCTTATAAATGCAGCCAATCCAACGCCGATAATGCCTGCCCAAACGCGACGCGTGTAACGCGTACTATTTGGCGCAAGGCGATAAATGCGCGTGACATACACCAAGGCACCTAAGGCCACCATAAACCCAAGCGGTGCAACATTGATCCGAGAGCCAACAGATAAGCCAAGGAAAACGCCAAAGAACACGTAATTGCGCCAACGATGCTCATCTAGCGCCCGAACAGCAAAATATAAGGTCGCGACAACAAATGTTGTTGCAAATGAGTCGACTGTCCAAAAGTGGGCCTGCTGGATTGGGCTAACCGCAAACGCATAAAACGCAGATGAAAGCAGCCCAACACGATCATCATATAAGCGCCGCGCAACAAAAAACAGCAGCCACACGGTTACCAGATCGAACAGTGCCGACAGCCAACGCCCCACTAAGTGAACGCCGTTGTAACTTGTCCCAAAACGCGTTAACAGCCCATCGCCCACAAACAAAGCTTGATATAAATCAGCCTGCCAACCGGCCTCTGCCACCGCTAACGTTGCCCGCAGCGTTGTAATAGCCTCAGCCGTATAGCGCACAATAAAGATTGGCGCAGTTCCATAGACAAAAAATGAGTGGCCCCGGTTGCCCGGATTGAGCGTTGAGGTCTTCGTATCAAAAAACTCGCTGATACTGTCGACAGGCTCAATGCTTGATTCCACCATCGTAAGGAAGCGTTCATCGGGGTGCACATGGGTGTTGCTATCCCACTCAATGCCTGTAAAGCGAACGTATCCGGCAACCAATAAGATCAGGGTCAACAGCAAGCGCACGCGCCATTTCGGCAAGCGGTGTGTGTTCGCTGTCTGGGAATAAGCGCTTGGCGGCGGGCTATCTGTTACGGAAGTAAATGCTGGCAACTCTGCCGTTTCTGCAAGGGGTTGCGTTGCTGACGGTTCTGGCGGAAGGGTCACCGCAGGAACTGGTTTAGAACTCGGGACATCCGCAGTTTCAGCCAACGACGCGCTAATTTCGGCGGTTACCGCCGGATCAACGACAGCAGGCTGATCGATGATTACAGGCGTAACTGAAGCATCACCCTGAACAATTTCAGAAGGCGCGTTCGCAGCGTCATTTTCATCTGATTGGGGCAAGTGTTGGTCTTTTTCGTCCACGAAAGAAAATATAAGTGCTAGTAAATAACGATTGGCAGATCAAGGGCTAGTTGACAAAGAAGATCATAAAATCTTTGTTTTCGCCCAAATGCGACTCAAAACGGCGGCTCACACCCGTTGGAAACAACGTCTGCAATGTGTCGAACGTTGTAACATCCTCAACTGAGTACATAAACAGCTTGGTGTCGGTGTCCTGATCTGCAATTTCGGGCAGTCTAAACAATATGTCATCCGGCAGAATTACATTGTGCCAAACAGGATTTTGCGCATGAAAGCCAATTGAGCGTGTATCGATCCAATGTGGGTAAGCAATCACCCACGCCGACTCCCAATTACCTTGTTCAGTTGCATAGTACTGCAAATAGGCTGCCATCTCACGTGAGTTTGGCGCAGTTTGCGCATATTGCCGACTATAGTCCGTAAAAACTATATTGTAATTTCTGATGCCAATAAACGCGAACCCTAGCGCAAACACTAATCGAGCAATTAGCAAGCCCTTATGTCCGGTCAAGGTTTGCCGCAAGAGCTTCCACACGGTTTCAGCGCCTATTGCCGCAATTACAAAAACAAAAGGGAGCGCAACACCAGCACGCGTAACTGACGGGTTTTCTGATGGAAAAGCCAAGGCCAACATCGATGGCAACAACGCCAATATAACCGCGCTAGTGATAAATCCATAGGCCCAATTGCGGTTTTTTATCCAGTGTATGAGTGCCGTCACCCAGCCGATGTAAAACAATGCGCCTGTTAGCCAGTCTAACGCCGGTTGTTTTGCGGGCGTTGTGAACCATGCTTGATCGGCCTGATTGAGGAACATTGTCAGCGCACGCCCCACATTCGTTAGGAACGTTGCAAAGGCTGATGTTTGCAAGGCTGTTTCTGCTTCTGTCATGCGCGTGAGTGTGCGGTGCCAAAAGCCAACCGGGTCGTCAAAACTGTAACGCAACATTGGCAAAAACATCAGAAGCACTACAAAAACGCTCATCAAGCCAACAATCTGCGCCACGTTCGCGACCTTAGATTGCGCCCTTAAATGCACCCATGCCAGCCCAATGCCCCAAACCATAATGAGGGGCATGACACGAATCGATGTATAGCCGTACAATCCAATCCCGCAGCATAAGCCTGCTAACAAGAGCGCGTTGAATGAATCACGCTTGATCGCACGTACTAAAAAGTATGTTGTCAATGCCGCAAAAAGCGGCGCGAGTGGGAAGCGTAAGCCGTTGCGGCCAATCACGTTTGGCCACCAGGCAACAGCCGCAAGCAGCGTGGCCCCACCAGCCAATAGTCCCTTTTCGGTAACTTCTTTGGCAAGCAGGTAAATAATTGGCACCGTCAGCAGGCCAGCGCTGGCCATCAGGCGCTTGAGCGTAAGGTGATTGAGCGGCAGCCCCAAAAATTTCGTTGCGCCAAACGTCAGATAGAACTGCATTGACTCGCGTCCGCCGTTGTTGCGCATGAAAATTGGCCGATCTCCGGTTAGCATCTTTTGGATGTCGAGCAGCTTCTCGATATGATCACTGGTCATTTCCAAAGGCACAAGGTCTAGCCAGCTCAGCCGAAATATTGCCGCGAGTAGTAGCGCAATACCTGCCAGCAAAATCCCCCAGCCAGACTGCCGAACGACAGGCGCTTGAATGGTTTCGCCACCCTGCCAACATGCGAGTAATAAGCACGCGACTGATGCAATCCAAGCCAAACCGCCCAGCACTGTAAATTGATTATTGGGGACAAATAAAAACGCAACAATCGCTAACACAAGCGAAAGGGCAAAGAAATGGAGGCGGACTTCAGGCAGCCAAAATTCGAGGGGCGGCTTTTCTTTTGCGGTTTGTATGGGTAGTGAGCGTAGCAAAGCAACAGCAACTAGTGCTAGAGCAGCACCGTAGAGCAAATAGCCAAACGGCGTTGGCAACAACGCGTGCCGCAGCATATAGTGCAGCCCAATTACAAGAAATATACTAATTAACGGCAGCGCATTTATCTTTACCGGACTAGTCTGCCTAGCATTCGCACCCGCTTTGTCGGGCAACTGCAGCCACTCCCACAGTGTGGGGTCTTCAGATGG
>JAHDBW010000417.1 GCA_020630175.1 Anaerolineales bacterium | reverse complement strand
GGCAGTTGGCAGTTGGCAGTTGGCAGTTGGCAGTTGGCAGTTGGCAGTTGGCAGTCGATCGCTATTACATAACCTTTATTTTCAATGATTACAAGCCGGGTCAACCCGAAAATCAAACTTGTGCGCAGCCTTGCGCAGCGCAAGAACCGCCGCGAAACGGGGCTATTTATTGCTGAAGGCATCCATCACGTTGGTGCTGCGCTAGATGCAAATGCGCCTATCGAGCGGATTCTATATGCGCCAGAACTGCTCACCAGCGACTTTGGGCAACACTTAGTCACCGCTGCTGAGCAAAACAATGTGGACTGCATTGCTGTTAGTGCGGAAGTTTTTACGTATCTGGCAGATAAACAGAATCCCGCTGGACTGTTGGCTGTGATCAATCAAGACCCGACGCCGCTCAGCAGTCAACCTGAATTTGACTGGGGCGTCGCGCTCGTCACGCCGCAAGATCCCGGTAATCTGGGTACAATTTTGCGCACGCTAGATGCTGTTGGCGCAAGCGGCCTAATTCTCTTAGATGGCGGTGTTGATCCGTTCCACCCGACGGCAGTGCGCGCCAGCATGGGTGCTATTTTCAGCATGCCAATGTACACCGCCAGTGTTGATGAATTTGCAGCTTGGGCCGTGGCGCAAGCGGTTGAAGTCGTTGGCACGTCGGCCAATGCTGATGCGGTCTTTACAGACTTCAAGCCGCATACTAAATCTGTTTTGCTGATGGGGCCTGAACGCACCGGGCTATCTGCTGAACAATTGGAAATGTGTACGTCGACATTGTCCCTGCCGATGCTGGGGCAAGTGACTTCGCTCAACCTAAGTGTGGCAACTGGCGTGTTGCTGTACCACTATCAAACGCATTACGCGTCTCTTTCGTAGTTTTATGAGACCACGTTTTTATCCTTATTTTGCGGTGTTTATTTCTGGGCTTTCAACGCTCGGAATTGAATTAGCAGCGGCGCGTTTGCTTGGCAACGTGTATGGCACTAGTAACTTAGTGTGGGCCGCTATTATCGGCTTGATTTTGCTCTATCTTACGATTGGGTCTTTTTTAGGCGGGTTCTGGGCTGATCGTTCCCCACATTGGGCTACGTTTTTTACCATTATGGCGTGGGGCGCGTTTACGGTCGGGCTGATCCCATTATTTTCAACGCCGATTTTGCGCTGGGCCGCACGCGGTGTGTTGGCGCTTAATGCACCAGCAGCGGGCGGGGCGTTTATTGCCACGCTGTTGATCTTTGTGATTCCAATTACGTTGTTGGGCTGTATGTCTCCTTTTGCAATCCGGTTGCTCGTAGAAGATGTTGAGAATTCAGGCAAGATTTCAGGCCGTGTCTCAGCAATTTCTACGATGGGCGCGCTCATTGGGACGTTCTTACCTGTACTGGTGTTGATCCCTTGGCTCGGCACGCGCTTAACATATCTGTTCTTTGCGTTGCTGCTGTTAGGCGTAGCTTTGACTGGGTTATTGTTTGTCAATCGCCGCAAAATGCTGCTGCATTTATGGATGCTGGTGGTGTTGTTGGTGTTGGCTTTTTTTTCTAATCGTGGCTCGCTAAAGCCGGTTGCGGGTTTGTTATATGAGGCCGAGTCGCCGTATAACCTGATCCAAGTGGTGGAGCGCCAAGGTATCCGTTTCTTGCTGTTGAACGAAGGCCAAGGCATTCACTCGATTTACGCGCCGCAAACTAATATCACGAATGGCACTTGGGACTACTTCCAAATCGCGCCGTTTTTCAACGCGCCGCCATATCATCCTGATAACGTCAAAAGCTCAGCAGTGGTGGGCTTAGCGGCAGGCACAATCCCTAAGCAAACGACTGCTATTTACGGTCCAATTCCAATTGATGGGATCGATATTGACCCTAAGCTAGCGGAAGTTGGGCGCGACTGGTTCGAAATGAACGAGCCTAATTTGAATGTGATTGTGGCCGATGGGCGTTGGGCGCTGGCAAATAGTGAAAATACATACTCGATGATTGCCGTCGACGCCTATCGTTTGCCGTACATTCCGTGGCACCTGACCACGGTTGAATTCTTTCAAGAAGCGCATGATCACCTTGCCGAAGATGGCGTGCTGGCGATCAACGTTGGTCGTACGAATACCGACCGCCGTCTGATTGAAGCGTTAGGCAGCACCTTGTTGGAAGTATTTCCCTCTGTGCACGTGATGGATGTGCCGAATTCGTTCAACACGATTATGGTTGCCACCGTGCAGCCTACCGACTCAGAAAACCTTGTGCACAACTGGGCAGCCATGCCTGAAGATGCAAACCAAGAACTGCGCACGATGATGGTCAACGGCGTGCAAGCGCTGCAACCGCGCCCCAAACCCGGCATCGTTTTCACGGACGACAAAGCCCCAATTGAACAAATGACCAATGCAATTGTGTTCAACTTTGTGCTCGGCGATGGCATGAGCATGCTGTTTCCAGCGGA
>JAHDBW010000082.1 GCA_020630175.1 Anaerolineales bacterium | reverse complement strand
AAAAAAACTAATCCCGCGTTACAGCTTCAACCTAATGCGGATAAAGAAACGAAAGAAAACAATTATCAGATGCCATATACAAAACTTTACTATCACCTAATCTGGTCAACAAAACATCGTGAGCCACTTATTCATGAGTCGTTTGAGCGGCGATTGTACGGTGTGATTAGGCATAAATCTGAAGCGTTAGGCAGTTATGTGCTGGCTGTAAATGGGATTGCGGATCACGTACACGTCGTTGTCTCTATTCCGCCAAAATTGGCGCTTGCTAGCTATGTGCAGCATATCAAAGGGTCCTCGTCTTGGTTTGTAAACCACAAAATGAAACCGGCTAAAAAATTATTTTGGCAGGGGGACTATGGTGCTTACACAATCGGAGAGCGCCACCTAGCACCTGTGATTCGGTATGTTGAAAATCAGAAACAGCATCATCAAGTTGCCTCAACAATAGTTGCGCTTGAAAAATGCTAAATCGTGCGCAGCATCAACCGGTCGATAGTTTTGGCTGTCGGCAATAGAAAACATAAATGCCAGAAATTTTACTTCTCCTAACCGCAACGTTCATTGGCGCGATATTCGGCAGCTTGTTGGGGCTAATCCCAGCCTTGCACGTGTATAACGTGGCTGGTCTTGTCATTGCCTTGAAGACCGTTGGAACGCTTGAGATTGCTGCGCAAACGCTGCATTTTGTACTACTGGGGATGGTTGTCGGGTATGTGTTTTTTAGCACGTTGCCGGGTCTGTTTCTCGCTGTCCCCGATGAGAGCTTGGCATTTTCGGTGCTGCCCGCCCAACAAATGATTAGGCGTGGCGCTGGTTATACGGCTGCAATGCTGACAGCTGTTGGTGTTCTGGGTGGCATTGTTGTGTTAGTGCTGATGGCGCCAGTCTTACCTGTAATTGTGCGGCGTTTGCATGTACTGGTTGCGCCGCATTTGCATTGGATTGTTGCCTTGATTGTGGTCTATATGCTGATGTCCGAATGGCCGTTTAGCAATGGGCAGGGGACTAACATGCAGCGTTTTAGAGCGGCTTGGGGGCAGTTGTTGGCTGGTTCGCTAACGTTCTCGCTCGCTGGCACTGTGGGTATTGTGTTGATGTATCGCAGTCCGGTAGAAATTACTGTTGCCTATCAAAACTTGCTGCCTGCATTTGTTGGATTTTTTGCTGTTCCCGCTGTTATTCAAGCTTTTGTTATTGGTGGTGTAGTGCCGCCCCAAAAGACTCCAATGGCATTAGCGGTCAGTCATAAGTTGGTTGGGCAGGGTGTATTTGCCGGAGCGCTAGGCGGATTGTTTGCTGCATTCTTCCCGTTAGTCACGGCTGGGATTGGTGGGTTTCTGGCAGGTCATGCTACGGCACAGCGTGATGCGCGGGTGTTTGTGATTTCTCAAGGCACATCGCGCGTGTTGTATTACGTAGGCGCAGTTGTGCTGTTCTTTTTACCTGGCGTTGGACTAACGCGGGGTGGCTTAGCTGCCATGTTGGCAACATTGGAACGCCCCGGCACATGGCAAACGTATTGGTTGGCCGTGGGTGCAATTGCAGTCACGGCGGCAGTGCTTTTTCTAGTGTTTGAGCGAGTCGCTTACGTCACAGCAAAAATTTCACCACGCTTGCCACAGCGTCCAATCAATGGACTGACGTTGATCATTTTGTTGACGATTGTCTTCATCACCACAGGCTGGGCGGGCTTGCTAATTATGGCGGTGTGTACGTGTATCGGTAGCTTGCCGCTCCTATGGAAGACCCGACGGATGCATTGCCTTGGCGTGATTCTGATCCCGGTGCTGATCAATATGTTGGGCTGGGACGATGTCATTCTGCGTTTATTTTAGGGCTAGATTATGAAAGGACTTACGCATTTTATTTCTGCCGTGGCGGCCGCATCTTGTGTGCCGGGCGTTATTGAACATGCGGCGTCTGAACGCGGCTTGATTTTGGTCGTGGCTGGCGCATTTGGATTATTGCCAGACTGGCTAGATTTTAAGTGGACGCGCTATCTGGAAACTACGCATCATGACATTCGGCCAACGCCAGAAACTTTTGATGCCGATGCTATTGCGGCGCAGCTCGCAGAGATTGTCACAATGGCTTGGCAGACCCGCACGCCACAGCGGGTGCAATTACATACGATGCAGCTTGCGAGTGATCGTTGGCAGCGGTATAGCATTCGGTTTGATAATCTTGACCAGCGTATTCGTGTGACGCGTGGGAATATTGTCGATACTGGACAGCAGTTTGCAGAAAGCAAAGCGCAGCAACAGGCAACCACGCCACTAAATATTCCGCTTTATTACAGCTACGATGGTGATTTGCATGTGGATATTTTTGAAGGCCCGACCCTAGAGTTTAGTGTGCAACGCCAGCAAAAGACAAAAACTGAGCGGGTTGAAGTCGATTTTCTACCGTGGCATCGGCGCTGGACACACTCGTTAACACTCGGGATTGTATTTGGGATTTTGCTATGGGTGACGTTAGGCTGGCAAACAGGGCTGGCGGTGGGGGTAGGCTGGACCACCCACGTGCTACAAGATCAATTGGGCTATATGGGGTCTAACTTATGGTGGCCGATCACAAAGCGGCGCTCCTCAGGGCTACAGTGGATGCATTCAGGCGATGCGTTACCGAACTTTTTGAGCGTGTGGTTGGCGTTGGCAATTATTTTGCTCAATATCAATTTAGCGGCGCAAACGCCGCAATTTTCTGGCATTGGTTGGCTGATTTGGGCTGTAATATTGCCCAGCTTGGTGATGGGGGGCGCTTACATCTTTGGGCAACGGCAAAAGCGTGCACAAACGCAGCAGCGTAAAACGCTAGACCTATTAGATGAGCTAAACGAGCCGCAAGCGTAAGCGGCTATTGTTCGGCCTCTTCTTCATCAGCGGGTGCGGAGGCGTCTTCACCTTCAACTGCTTCGGCGTCTGTTTCAGGGTCTGCCTCTGCTGCGTCCCCTTCAGGTGCGTCTGGCGTGGCTTGCGCAGACGGCTGCACAGCGGTTAGGGCTTCAGGTGTCGCGTAAATGCGTTCATTGGGTTCAAACAGCACGCTTACGATTTCACCAAAATTTCCGAGCGGCAAGTATTCGGCTTCGTTGTGCACAATGTTTAGGGCGCGGGCGTTACTGGCAGCTAAATCCACACTTTGCACATTGAGGTAATTGAAAGATTGGCCAGCAACGGCTTGGCCATCATATTCCACAACACCATCCACAGTCAGCCTGAGATATGTCATTTGGGTTACGTCAATATTAAGTGCCACAGATAAGAACGCACCATCAGCACTGGTCAATGGGCCAGCCTGTGTTTCGGTTGGCACAATCGTTGGCGTGCGATCTGCTGAAACGCGCTGCGGCGTAGCATCGATGTTGACGTTAAGGTCTGGTAAGCGATTGACGCTAAACCACACAATCAAGCCCACGGTGCCAAGTAAAAATGCCCCTGTAATAAACAGATCAATAGTAAAGAAGCGGCGCAGACGGTAACGTAACGGAATGCGGCGCTCTTGCGGCGGCTCGTAAACAGGTGCTGTGCCGGTGTCTGGTGGATTGAGAATGCCGGTTTCGGCTGGAGCGCGGTGTTGATCGTTTTCTGGCTGTTCTACGGGCTGTAGGCTAGGTTGCCGTTGCGGGCGCTTTGGCGCTTTACGCATTGGTTCTAGCGGCTCTTCACCACGCTTGTACCAGCGCTTCAGCAATGGCCCGGTCTGTAAACCGCTTTTAGGTTGTGGCTCAGGCTCTTCTTCTGGTGCTGGACTTACAACTTCAGGTGCTGGCGTGTCATACGGCATTGGCACCCGTGTTGTTGGCGCATACGGTTGGGGCGCTTGGGAAAAATTATCTGCCGGCCCAAAAAATGGCGGTTCCACATATGTGGGCGGTGCGGTTTTCTCTTCTGAGATTGGCTGATCAGCGCTGACTGGATCTGTGAAATTTGGGGCATCAAGCTCACGCTTGAACGTATCTAACTCACGAAACGGCGCGTCATAATCGTCAGCGCCTTCAAACGCAGGCGGGACTTCTGTATTGGTACGCCGCCGCATGATTTTGCCAAGCCGATTTTTGGCAACGTGCGCCGCTTGTTGCGAATCTGCATCAAGTGCATCTGTTTCTGTTGGCAAGTCACCGGGGAGCAGGTGTCTTTTGAAAAAGCCACCAACGCCAGCGTTGCTGGCAGTGTCTGCCTCAACTTCAGTGGCCTGTGGTTGATAGTAATTTTGTTCTCTAGTGGGCGGAGCCGGGGGTTGCGGTTGCGCAGTGTCTTTGGGTTTGCGCTTTAGAAGACGCCCAATGCCGCCGCTAGCGGCTTGTTGTGCATAAGCAACGTCTAGCTGGTCTAGAATTTCTTCGGGGTCTTCTTTTAGGTATTGCGCATAATTACGCAAAAAGCCCCGCACCTGTATAACAGTTGGCAGGGCTTCGAAATTGCCGGATTCTATGGCTTCAATATACTTACGCTTGATGCGCGTATCTAGTGAAGCGTCTTGAACGGAAATGTTGAGCGCTTCACGTTTTGAACGTAAGCGCTCACCAATATATTGAAACAAGTCTGCTGTTATGCGTCCTCGGTTGCGTCTTCAACGGCTTCGACTGCTTCTTCAACAGCGTCTGCAATTTCTTCAACAACTGGGGCGGCTTCTTCTTCAGCAGGCGCGTTTAGTGCATCTAAATACGCTTGTGGGTCTTCATCATCGCGGTGAACTACGACGGTTACGGTTGGCAACAAGTCAGCAGTCAAGCGGATTTGCAAATCGTGTACGCCAAGATCGCGGATAGCGTCACCAATAACACTGCGGCGGTCGATGCTTTCGCCCGTTTTTTCAGCGATTTGGTTTGCAATCATTTGGTGGGTAACTGACCCAAACAAGCGGCCTTTGTCACTGGCATTCGCAGAGAAGTTCAAAACCAAACCGGCCAATTTTTCTGACAAGCTGGCTTTTTCGAGGTTTTCTTGTTCGCGGATTTTTGAAGCAGCTTCGCGAATTGCGTCAGCTTGTTTCAAAGCACCAGCGGTTGCTGGTACAGCGAGTTTGCGTGGGAACAAGAAGTTGCGGCCGTAACCGTTAGCAACTTTCTTGATTTCACCAGCGAGCCCGAGTTTATAAACGTCGCGGAGTAAAAGTACTTTCATTTTTCTAGCCCTTTTGCTAAGTGCATTTCTACATACTGTAGCAATGCAAGATTTTATTGAAATTTGGCGAAGGGTACAACGCCGGCCAGATTGTACCGAATCTAGCCTGAATGAGCAATCTTTTGCTATTGATATTCTACTTAGAATAAGTTGCCGATTACTAATAATAGGTGTAGGCTACTTCACAGGCATCACTTCCGTATGGTTTGCGTCACAAACAACCACGACACAACCTGCGGTGCAGTCACACGAGGATCCCAAATTGACAATCAATAATAAGAAATGGACCTTAGCGTCACGCCCGGTTGGGCATTTCAAGCCAGAGAACTTTGCTTGGCAAGAAGAGGAACTGCCAGAATTACAAGATGGGCAGTTGCTTATTGCGAATAAAATGCTCTCACTAGACCCAACGCAACGGGGCTGGGCCGCGCATGACACCTACTTGCCAGCGATGGGGATTGGCGACGCGATCCGTGGCATGGGTGTCGGAACGGTGCTTGAGTCTAAGCATCAAAAGTTTGCTGCTGGCGATTTAGTTCAGGGCATGCTGAATTGGCAAACGCATACTATTAGTGATGGTCAGGTCTCGCCCGTACCAGATATTAGCCCCTTGCCATTGGAAGCGCACTTTGGTCTGTTTGGGCACATTGGTGCCACGGCCTACTTTGGCTTATTAGAGGTGGCCGAACCCAAAGCCGGGGAAACCTTAGTTGTCACCGGCGCTGCGGGCGCGGTGGGGTCTTTAGTGTGCCAGATTGGCAAGATCAAAGGCCTGCGCGTGGTTGGGATTGCTGGCACTGATGAAAAGTGCCGCTGGCTTACCGAAGATCTTGGCATAGACGCCGCCATCAACTACAAAACCGAACGCGTTGGCAAAATGCTCAAAAAGCACGCGCCAGATGGCATAGATGTTGTGTTTGAAAATGTGGGTGGCGTGATTATGGACACCATCATGAGCCAGCTCAACAACTTTGCGCGGATTGCACTGTGCGGCATGATTGCCAATTACAATGCAAAATCGCCAGTGGCCGGGCCGTATTCATTTGGCAATATCTTAGTCAAGCGTGCTCGGGTACAAGGCTTTATTGTGTTGGACTATATGCACCGCGCTGGTGAAATGATGGCTGAGATGGGCAAATGGCACGCAGAAGGCCGGATGCAATATCGTGTGGATGTACAAAAAGGCTTAGAAAACGCACCAGATGCGATCAACATGCTGTTTGATGGCCGTAACAAAGGCAAATTACTTTTAGAGATTTAATATGGATACCTTCGAAAATAAAGTCGCGGTCATCACTGGCGGCGCATCTGGCATTGGGTTAGCGCTTGCAAAAGAAGCCGCGCAATTAGGCATGCACCTTGTGCTGTTGGATATTGATCAAAAAACACTGGCGCCCATTGCGGATGATTTCCGCGCTCAAGGCGTAAACGTCCTAGCTGAGACCGTCGATGTGCGTGATGCTTCACAAATGGAAGCCCTCGCGGAAAAGGTCTACGCCGAATTTGATGCAGTGCACCTTCTATTCAACAACGCTGGGGTTGGCAGTGTGGGTAAAGTTTGGGAAAGCACCCCAGCGGATTGGGACTGGGTCATGGGTGTTAACGTCAATGGCGTTGTGAATGGCATTCGGGCATTTGTGCCACGCATGATTGCAGGCGGTGAGCCGGGGCATATTGTCAACACGGCCTCTATTGCAGGATTGGTCACTGGCCACGGTATGGCAATCTATCGCGTGTCTAAGCATTCTGTTGTGGTGCTGAGCGAGGTGCTTTCGCATGAACTCGCCCTGTATGGGCATGACCACCTGCACGCTTCGGTTTTGTGCCCAGCGTGGACAAAAACAAATATCACCACCTCTGACCGAGTGCGTCCTGGTGATATCCAGAATGCACCGGAAGATGTCAAGATTGGCCCAATGGAAATTGGGCATCTAAAGCAAATGCAGCGCCACATTGATGAAACTGGCAAAACGCCAGAAGAAATTGCAGCCGCCACATTTGATGCCATCCGCAACAATCGGTTTTACATCATTACGCATGAAGAATTTGTGCCAGCGGTTGCTGTCCGCATGAAGGACTTGTTAGGTGGCAACAATCCGCGCGACTTAGGTATTTAGAAACGTAATGTTGGTGCGTTGGTTGGCTAGTGGGCTGGTGTGTTCGTTTTGCGACCAACTCCAGAAGCTGAGCACAACTCCACCAACAAACAAGCAAACCAACAATCAATTCCACTCTCACACTCATGAACTCAATTAAAGAAAAATTCAATCTCACTGGCCGGGTGGCAATTGTCACTGGCGCTAGCAAAGGTATTGGCGAAGCAATGGCCCGCGGGCTAGCGGAACACGGCGCTAGCGTTGTGGTGAGCAGTCGCCGTCAAGAGGCCGTTGATGCGGTAGCAGCGTCTTTTAAAGAACAGGGCTGGGAAGCCACTGGGATCGCCTGCCACGTTGGCGATTTAGACCAACTCCAAAATCTTGTTGATAAAACAATCGAGATCTATGGCGGCATTGATATCTTGATTAACAACGCAGCCACAAATCCGGCGTTTGGCCTTTCAAATAATACGGAAGAAGCCGCCTTTGACAAGATTATGGATGTGAATGTCAAAGCGCCATTTGAGCTTTCAAAGCGGGCCTACCCTAGCATGTTGGCCCGTGGCAACGGGTCTGTAATCAACATTAGCTCTGTTGGTGGCATTAGCCCAGAAACGGGGATTGGCATTTATAGCGTGAGTAAAGCGGCGCTGATCAATCTAACAAAAATGCAGGCCAAAGAGTGGGCTACCGATGGCATTCGCGTTAATGCGATTGCGCCGGGGTTTATCAAGACGAAATTTAGCGCAGCGCTATGGACAAATGATGACATCTTAAGTCAACTCAATGGCATGATCCCACAAGGCCGCATTGGCGATTCAGATGAAATTGCCGGGTTAGCAGTATTCCTAGCTTCAGATGCAGCGAGCTATTGCACCGGTGGTGTGTACATGGCAGATGGCGGCATGACAATCTAGGCTATAAAACCTACTTATAACAAGATTGGGTGCAAGACTTATTGCAAAAGTGTGCATAATATATAGAACACTTTACATATAACTGCTCAGGAGGCTTTTAATGTATAACTTTCCGCTTAAACTTTCATTCAAGAAAATTGCGCTTGCCCCGCAAATCTCTGTGAAGGATGCATCAGGTCAGGAATTGATGTATGTGCGTCAAAAACTGTTCAAACTAAAAGAAGCCATTCACGTGTATAGCGACAACACACGCACGAATGAAATCTATTCAATTAGTGCTGACCGCGTGATTGATTTCTCAGCCCGTTATAACTTCCGTGACGCTGCTGGCAATGATTTGGGTGCAATCAAACGGCAGGGCATGCGCTCTATTTTCAAAGCTCGCTACGACATTCTCGATGGCGATACGTCAAGCTTGCATATTGAAGAAGACAATGGCTTTATAAAGGTAATGGACGCTTTATTTGGCGAAATTCCAATTTTGGGGATTTTCTCTGGCTTTGTGTTCAATCCAACGTATTCTGTCAAACGTAGTGATGGCACTACAGTGGTGACAATCAAAAAGAAGCCAGCCTTGTTTGAGAGTGAATTCACCATTGATGAAGTTGTCGATATTCAAGACGCTTCAGAAATCCGCACAATTCTAAGCATCATCATGATGGTGTTGATGGAACGTTCCCGCGGCTAACTTAAGGCCACTTGCAAACGCTAAAAACATGCGCGTGACAACAGTCCGCGCATGTTTTGTTTAAGGCGCAAACGCGATTAGCGGCCATAGCGTTTTATCCTCCTACGCAATTTGCACTTATTGCAAAAAAACAGAAACAGACTGCTATAGTTTCTGCGCTATGTCTACTTCATCTAAAAAATTAGTCGTCCTATTTCTTGGCAGCATTTTGTTATTAGTTACACTTGCTGCTTGCGCAAACGCCGATCTGGCAGCAACCGACCCTACAGAGTTGCCCGCCCCAGCGGTAGTGGTTTCAACGGCGACGGTGATGCCAACGGCGGCAGTTGCCCAAACTTCCTGTGCAGATCTCAACACAACGTGGGGCGATTGGCCCGCGACCGTGCAAGTGTTAGACACACTCATCGATGCCAACGAAACCTGTGGCGATGAGCCACTACTCTCTAAAAAGTATGCAGCGCTGTACACCTACGGCACAGAGCTTGAAGGGCTCGGCAACTTAGATGAAGCTGCGGTTCAATACCTGTTAGCCTTTGAAATTGATGGTACGCGGCGTGAGGCGCTCAATTCGCTCAAGCGCTTAGAAAGCCTGCCGGAACCAACGCCCATTGCTTGCACAACAGACCAAGCGCCACTGCCAGATCCTGCGCCCGCTGAAGCGGCCAACCCCGCCAGCTTCGTGCGGATGGAAGATAACAAACTGATGATTGAGGATCGGCACTTTGCAGTGTGGGGCGCAAACTACTATCCCCGTAATGCCCCTTGGTATCGCTTCTTGGCTGAAGGCGATGTGGCAGAAATTGCAGAAGAATTTGCCATTATGGATGGCGCTGGCTTTAGCACGATCCGCATCTTCCTGCGCTATGAGATTTTGTTTCAGTGCGCGCCTGAAGATGCAATTCCAAACGAAGAGGCCTTTGCATTGGTTGACTTGCTCTTTGATCTGGCCGACCAACACGACATCAAACTCATCGTGACGCTCAATGATCTGCCAGACAAAACCTTCCGGCCACTGTATACAGACTGGGCGCACTATGACAATCAGACCGTTTATATTGTGCGGCGCTATCGCAACGAAAGTGCGCTGCTAGCGTGGGATGTGCGTAATGAAGGTGATATTGATTATGGGGCGCATCCCAATCTAGATGCAGAATTTACGGTTGTTGAGGTGATTGATTGGTTAGCGCACATCACTGCGTTAGTGCGAGAGCACGATCCGCATCACCTGATTACTGCTGGCTGGTGGGGGGATCCACTAGTGACAGAGCCTTATGTTGACTTCTTATCCTTCCATCATTGGGAAGATGCGAGCAAGTTGCAAGACCGTTTCTCTGAGTATGCAGCGGTTGCGACGAAGCCATTGCTGTTGCAAGAGGTTGGCTATCACAGCTTTGCCACCGCACCATTTGATGCGCGCGACGAAGCCTTGCAAGCCCTACTATTGGCTGAGGCTGTTCAAGTCTCGCAGAATAACAACCAACTGGGCTGGCTGGCGTGGACAGCATTTGATTTCAGTCCAGACTTAGGCGCACCAGAAAACTTTGAACATCATTTTGGGCTGTGGCGTAATGACCTCACCCCCAAACTGGTTGTAGAGGAGCTGTTTGGCGGGTGATCCGTCAATCTGCCCAAATGCTGCCGTAGCTCTACTGTATAGAGGCGGTCTATAAGTTTTGAGTTGGGAGTGATAAACTTTTACGAAATTTTCACGAATAACTAAGGTAAAAATTTCACCTCTATGACTCAAAACGAAGCTCTGTTCAATGGCGACACCGCACTCACGTTTGATGATGTGCTTGTTGTGCCAGACTATACTGAAGTATTGCCAGACGAAGTTGATATTAGCGTAGCCCTCACCCCAGAGATTACGCTCAATGTGCCGATCCTTTCGGCCGCGATGGATACGGTAACTGAAGGGCGCCTAGCAATTGCATTGGCGCGCGAAGGTGGGCTTGGCATTTTGCATCGCAATATGTCTATTGAAGAGCAGGCCGCTCAGGTTGAGATGGTCAAACGCTCTGAGTCTGGCATGATTGTTGACCCAATCACGCTGCCGCCGACGGCGACCCTACAAGACGCCGAAGAGCTAATGGCCTACTACCGGATTAGCGGTGTGCCCATTGTCGACCCTGACAACAACGCATTGGTTGGTATTCTCACCAATCGTGACGTGCGCTTTGTAGAAAAGTCTGAATATTACCGTTCTGTCACCGAATTCATGACGCGTGATGAGCTGGTAACTGCACCTGTTGGCACCACGCTAGAGCAAGCTGTTGTGCTGCTCCAAAAACATCGTATTGAAAAACTGCTCTTGGTTGATGATCACGGCAATCTTAAAGGCCTGATCACCGTCAAAGATATTCAAAAACGTAAAGACTATCCGCGGGCTTCATTAGACAGCAGTGGCCGTTTGCTGGCTGGGGCTGCCATTGGCGTTGGCCCCGATGTAGATGACCGCGTTGCCGCATTAGTTGAAGAAGAAGTTGATGTTGTTGCGATTGACACTGCCCACGGACATTCCAAGGGCGTGATCGATACCATCAAGCGTATCAAAGCGAAATATCCGGACCTGCCAATTCTGGCGGGCAATGTTGTCACTAAGAACGGCACGCTAGCGTTGATTGAAGCCGGTGCCTCTGGCGTAAAAGTTGGCGTTGGGGCTGGATCTATCTGTACCACGCGCATTGTTGCGGGGGCAGGCATGCCGCAAATGAGCGCGATTTATGAATGTGCGCAAGCTGCAAAAGGCTCAGGTATCCCAACGATTGCTGATGGTGGCATCAAGTACAGTGGCGAAATTGTAAAAGCCTTAGCTGCTGGTGCGCACATGGTGATGTTAGGCAGTTTGTTAGCTGGCCTCAAAGAATCGCCTGGTGAAGAGGTGCTGTTTGAAGGCCGCTTGTTCAAAGAATATCGCGGCATGGGCAGCATGGGTGCGATGCAAGGCTATGGCAAAGATCGCTATGGCACAGGCCAAAAAGGCAGCGGCAAACTCGTGCCAGAAGGTATTGAAGGGCGCGTGCCGTTCAAAGGCACTTTGCATGACTATGTCTACCAATTGGTGGGCGGGTTACGCTCTGGAATGGGCTATGCCGGTGCGGCAAATTTACAGCAATTGCGCAATGAAACGCGCTTGCAACGTATTTCTAATGCCGGTCTGATTGAAAGCCATCCGCATGATGTGCAAATCACAAAAGAAGCCCCGAACTATCAAGTTGGGGATCGCTAGCACGTAAGTTACGCATGTTAGTTCCGACTCAATTTCTGGTAACGACGGCGGCTATTTGGTCGCCCGACGTAGAGTACAATATAAACGTCAATGACGGTATGGCTCAGGCCATGCTATAAAAATAAAGTTAAATCCAATTTTGAAAGCACTAAGGCAATCCTTGGTGCTTTTTTATGCAGCTAAGATGCTGCTTATGAAGAGAAAATGGCAAAACGAACCGACATCCACAGTATTTTGATTATTGGCGCAGGCCCGATTGTAATTGGTCAAGCCTGCGAATTTGACTATTCTGGCACGCAAGCCTGTAAGGCCTTACGCGCCGAAGGCTACCGTACGATTTTGGTCAACTCCAATCCGGCCACAATTATGACCGATCCGGACATGGCAGATGTAACTTACATTGAGCCATTGACAATCGAAATTCTTGAAAAGATTATCGCCAAAGAAAAACCAGACGCCTTGCTGCCAACTGTTGGTGGGCAAACTGCGCTGAACTTGGCTGTGGACTTGGAAGAAAGCGGCATTCTCGAAAAGTATGGCGTGGTTTCAATTGGTGCACCGCTCGAATCCATTCTGATTGCGGAAGATCGCCAAAAGTTCCGTGTTGCAATGGAAGAAATTGGTTTGCCAGTGCCGCCAAGCGGCGTGGCCCATACGCTTGATGAAGCGCGTGAACTTATCAATGAAGTCGGCTTGCCAGCACTCATTCGTCCATCACGGACACTAGGCGGTTCTGGTGGCGGGATTGTGTACACCATGGAAGACTTTGTAAAAGTCGTCTCACACGGTCTGCGCGAAAGCCCAAACACCGAAGTCTTGGTTGAAAAATCTATTCTCGGTTGGAAAGAGTACGAACTTGAAGTCATGCGCGACAAAGCGAATAACTTTGTAGTGGTGTGTTCGATTGAAAACGTAGATCCGATGGGCATCCACACGGGTGACAGCATTACCGTTGCGCCATCACAAACGCTCACTGACCGTGAATACCAACGCCTACGCGACATGGCTGGCAAAGTCATGGAAGTGGTTGGGGTTGAAACGGGTGGCTCAAACGTGCAGTTTGCGGTCAATCCTGAAAACGGCGACGTGATCGTAATTGAAATGAACCCGCGTGTGAGCCGTTCTTCTGCGCTAGCGTCAAAAGCCACTGGCTTCCCAATTGCAAAGATTGCTGCGCTATTGGCAGTGGGATACACCCTCGACGAAATTCCAAACGATATTACTGAAAAGACGCCTGCGTCATTTGAACCATCAATTGATTACTGTGTTGTCAAAATCCCACGCTGGAACTTTGAAAAATTCCCAGGGTCAGACCACTCCCTTGGCCCGCAAATGAAATCTGTTGGCGAAGTGATGGCCATTGGTCGCACGTTCCAAGAATCATTCAACAAGGCTATTCGCGGTCTTGAAGTTGGCCTGAGCGGCTTTGGCAAAGGCGTGTTGGATGTCTCTGACACAACCTTGCCAACCGCCACAAAGCTGTATCAAGTTTGTGCAGCGCGCATTGACGGCACGGAAGAGCCAGTCAACCACTTCGACCCATGGTACTTACAACAATGTATCGAAATGGTAGAAGCCGAACGCATGCTTGAAGGGATGACCCTTGAAGACATTTCGGCAGAGATGATGCTTGACCTAAAACGCAAAGGGTTTGGCGACAACTTGATTGCCCAAAGCCTGCAAAATGCAGACGACGTGACCGGCATCGACGTGCGTAAACAGCGCCTTGCGGCAGATGTGCGTCCGGTTTATCACAAGGTAGACACTTGTGCGGCTGAGTTCGCGGCAACAACGCCGTATCTGTACTCAACTTACGAAGTTGAAGATGAAAGCGACGTTACTGATAACAAGAAAATCATGATCCTTGGTGGCGGTCCAAACCGCATTGGGCAAGGCATTGAATTTGATTACTGCTGTGTCCAAGCCTGCTTTACGCTAAAAGACGCTGGCTTTGAAACGATCATGGTCAACTGCAACCCAGAAACGGTTAGTACGGACTATGACACCGCCGACCGCCTGTACTTTGAACCTCTTACATTGGAAGACGTGCTCAACATTGTTGAACTCGAAAAACCAATGGGCGTGATTGTGCAGTTTGGCGGGCAGACGCCAATCCGCTTGGCCAAAGGCTTAGAAAAACACGGTGTGCCAATTCTTGGTACGCAAGCAGACGCGATTGACCTTGCAGAAGATCGCCAACGCTTTGGTGCATTGCTAGAAGAGCTAAACATCCTGAGCCCGAAATGGGGCACAGCGACCAACATTGCCGATGCAAAAGCAATCGCAGCTGATATTGGATACCCAGTGTTGGTGCGACCTTCTTACGTACTTGGTGGCCGCGCAATGGAAATTGCCTATAGTGAAGCTGCGCTTGAGCAATTCTGGGGCGCTGCGTTAGCGGCGGCAACAGATTCTGATCTTGATATTCAACCAACGGTGTTGGTCGATCAGTTCCTAGAAAATGCAATTGAAGTTGACGTAGATGCAATTGGTGACGGCGACCGCATTGTGGTTGGTGGCATCATGCAACACATTGAAGAAGCTGGTGTGCACTCTGGTGACAGCGCCTGTGTTCTGCCACCGTATAAAGTTACGCCGTATCAAGTGGATGTGATCAAAGAAAATACGCGCAAGCTTGGTAAAGCGCTGAACGTGCTTGGCCTAATGAATGTGCAGTACGCGATCAAAGATGATCAAGTGTATGTGATTGAAGTGAATCCACGTGCTAGCCGCACAGTGCCTTATGTGAGTAAAGCAATTGGTCTTGGCTTAGCGGGTGTTGCCTCACGGGTAATGTCTGGTGAAAAACTTGTTGATCTTGGTCTGACTGAAACGCCAGCACTAGACGGGTTCTTTGTAAAAGAAGCCGTGCTGCCGTTCAAAAAGTTCCCAGGCTCAGACGCGTTGCTTGGGCCAGAAATGCGCTCAACAGGCGAGGTGATGGGGCATGCCAGCCGCTTTGGCGCTGCGTTTGCAAAAGCACAGAGTGCCGCTGGAACGCCGCTGCCAACCGCAGGGATTGCGCTGTTGACCGTAACCGACTCAGACAAGGCTGCTATTCTGCCAGTTGCACGTGACTTAGCAAACTTAGGCTTCACGCTCCGCGCAACAACCGGCACCGCAAAATTCTTGGAAGACAATGGGCTTGCCGTAGAAGTTGCGAACAAGATTTCTGAAGGTGGACATCACATTGCAGAGATGGTTGAGCAAGGTGAGCTAGCACTTATTGTAAACACGCCGGTTGGAAAGGGTGCCTACGATGACAATCGTGCCATGCGGATGTTGGCTGTTCTACACAATGTCTCAATGATGACGAC
>JAHDBW010000081.1 GCA_020630175.1 Anaerolineales bacterium | reverse complement strand
AACTCGCTAAGCTTGTTGCGGGGATGGCAAAAGACGCGTAAGCGCTATTTATGTCGCCGCTGTATAACCTGTTGCTGCAACTATATTTTTGGGCTATGGGTTATACAGCAATCACACTGGTGATTACATTGCACCCTTTATCTGTGACAAAAATCAGACCCAACTAAACGTCGTTACCTCTACGATGTTTGCGCCTAATCCAAAAGCTAATTTTATATTTCCCGCTGCAGTTGTATTGACTATTACTGGTCAGTTGCTTGCTGAGGCCACGCGATTACTTTATGGTGTGCCCTTTATAGCATTAGGCATAGCACTGGGAATTTTTAGCTATCCAGCCCATAAAGCGCTCTGGACACTCTCGGCAAAGACTGTTCCCAATAACAAGGCAACGACACTATCCCCAACTTCTTGGCGCTTAGTTGCGCTTGCAATCGTCTTGAATATAGCGGGGGCTAGTGTATTAAATTTTTCAGCCAGCCCAAAAGCGCTTGGTTGGAGCCTCCATTTGGGCGGCATCGCACTCTATACTTCGCTTCTTATACCAAGATCGCTAGTGTTCGGTATTGTTCGCTGGCCCTTTCAATTTCGCAGTTGGCAAAGCCTAGCTGCAATTGGCATCTTTGCAATTGCACTTCTCGTACGCTTGGCTGCGCTAACGGAATTGCCTCGTGGCATCTGGTTTGACGAGGCCAACTATATCCTAGCTGGACAAGATGTTTTATCTGGCACTCAGGCGCTGTTTGTTTACCAAGGCCACCCCACCAACGCATCCTTTTATTACAACGCCCTCATCGCGCTCTCTATATTCATTTTCGGCAAAAGTATTCTGGCCGTTCGGTTGGTAAGCGTATTGATTGGGATGATGAGCTTATGGGTCTCCCTAAAGCTTAGTCACAAGCTATATGGCAGCGTGGCTGCGCTGCTCTTTACTGGGTTACTTGCTGCTTCGCGTTGGCATGTAACGCTGAGCCGGATTGGCATGTACAACATCACTGTGCCACTTTTTGTTGTGACAATTTTAGGGCTCTTGTTGCTCGCTATGCAATCAAATGAGCGGCGGTATTTTATTGCAGCGGGATTGAGCGTAGGCGCTTCTTTTTGGTTTTATATTGCCATTCAACCGGTCTTAGTAGCGATTACTTTGCTTTTAGCGCTATGGGGTCTCAAGAACCACGCTATTGTCAAACACTACTTGCAAAATTTTGGCTGGCTTAGTCTAAGCGCCGCTATGGTTGTACTCCCACTGGCTATTTTTGCGGTCACAAACTCAGACATATTTTTTGGACGGGCCCAATCACAAAGCGTTATCAATACCGAAAGCACAGCCCAGACAATTCAAGTTCTGGCAGAGAGTACGCTGCGGCACATTGGCATGTTCACCGTTGTAGGCGATGCAAATGGACGCCATAATATTCCATTTGCGCCACTTTTAGATCCCATTACAGGCGGGTTATTTCTACTTGGTATTGCGCTTACTGTACAACACGTTCGTAAACCGTTAGGATTTGCACTATTGGTTCTCTCGCTATTTGCATTACTAGGGGGAATCTTGTCTGTGCCAGCGGAAGCGCCGCATGCTTTACGCACAGTTGGCATATTGGCAATTGTATATATCTTTGCAGCGCTGCCAATTGTTAGTCTTGCAACTGTAGCCGCCAAGCCTGCAATAGGCCTATCGCTCGCCATCACGTGCGTGCTGCTGGCAACTACCATCAATACTTACCAATACTTCGATAGTCAACGCTTTAACAGTGCTGTTTGGCAGGCCCATTCACTTTACGACACGTTATTAGCGGAGCGTATTCTTGCCGAAGACCAAAATACAGTTGTGTACGCATCAACGGATATCAATACACCCACTATCCGCTTTTTATTAGGCAAAAAATTACAATCGATTACGCAACTTACATCAGCGGATGTCATAGCAACTAACACAAGCCCCCTACTCATTATTGGCCATCCAAATCAAACCGGGTTATTTGATGATATCCAACAACGCTTCCCTGATGGAACGCTAGAGATCATTTATACTCCTGATGGCAGTCAAGCCGTTCAGTTCCAATATTCTTGGCAGCCTTAGGCGCTGCGCTTATGACACTCTCTCAACCCAAAACATCCCAGCGGCTATATTTGATTTTTATCGGCCTAATTTTGTTTGGCGCAGTTGCAATCCTGACTGCTGCCGCATTTTTTGCGCACCCAGTTTGGGATGATTTCTGCTATGGCGCCGCAGTTGCTGCTGATGGGGTCTATGCGTTTGTGCGGTCGCGCTATTTTGATATCACTGGCAAATACGGCTCACTCACCTTGATTGGCGTGCTATTTAGCAGCCTCGGCGCGGTTGAAGGCCACACCACCATCACAATTCTGATCATTGCATCAACCTTAGCGGCGTTCTGTTATTTTTGCAGTGTTGTGCTCCAAACCCACGGTCGGTATCAAAGCCTAGCGTGTGGCGCGCTCTTGTTTACGCTCTACGCGCTTTCAATTAGAGCCATTGAATCCATGTTCTATTGGAGCACCGGCGGCATTGTGTACCAAATTGGCTTCAATCTAATATTGGTTTTAGTTGGATACCTGATCCACATTGGCAGCACGCCCACGGCGCGCATTCCGCGCATAAGCTGGGGGCTTGTGCCGCTGCTAGCGTTTGTGATTGCTGGTTTTCATGAGCTCACAATGGTGCTCTTCCTCTTTATTTTGGGAATTGGCATGCTCATTAGCTGGATTGAAAACAGCAACACAAAATACCTTTGGTTAGCGGCCTTACTCGCTGGTGTAATCGGCGGGGCATTTCTCTATTTGGCACCCGGCACACAAAACAAAGCCGGAACCGGATTTGATATTGGCAGCGCAATGATCATTGGCGTCCAAGGCGGTGGCATCTATTTGGGCTACGCCATTATGGGGCTGTTGCTAATCTACAAGCTGTTACCAGCACAGCTCAAACCGCAGCATAAATTTGCCTTAACTTCCATTGTTTCAAGGCGCTTGCTCTTGCTGGCCATGTTCTGCGTGCCACTGCTCGCGTTTGCCATTATGGGCGGCGCATTTGCAGCAGATGAGTTGCATCGCACGCGGCACCTAAGCTACACCATCTATAAACGTTCGCATGTTGGCATTTACTTCATCCTGATCTGCGGTTTATTTTGGATTGTGCCCGAACTGAATACCCTGTTCACGCAATTTACCAATCGTCTAAAACAAGCTACTGCGCAACGCACAACTGGTTTCACGTTAGGGGTGTTGATTATTTTCTCTGGATTGTATTGGGGCGTCGGGCTTGGTGCGGCATTCCTTTCAATGCCAACACTTTCTATTTTGGAGCTTGGGCGCTACGCAATGCTGGGCTTATTCTTTGTATTAGGCCTGTATCCTTACCTCGCTCTAGTCCGCGCAATGAGCACAGACAGCACGCCAGAATGGATTTCTAGACTCGCCCGTTGGGGCTCAGAAAGTTTATTGCTGAAAGCAGCGATTGTGTTATTTTTGGTTGCAATCTCAAATTTTGGCAGTTTTACCAATCACTTTTACACAGGTAAAATGCAAAATTACCATCAGGTAATGGAAGCACGCTACGAGACAATAGCCGAGGCCAAAACAACCGCTGACACAAACGTAACCGTGCCCAGCTTAGTAGAGAGCAATTCACCATTCTTAACAATTATGCGCGGTGATATTGCTGGCAGCCCAGACTACTGGACCAATTCTTGTTACGCCTATTACTTCGATATTGAAAGCATTGGCACGAGTGACGTAACGCAATAATGCAACAAAAAATCTCGATTGTTTTTCCCGTTTATAACGAAGCAGAGAACTTACCGGAGTTGTATCGGCAAGTGATTGCCGCTTGCGAAACCATGCCGCAATACGCCTATGAGCTGGTGTTTGTAGAAAATGGCAGCGTTGACGCCTCCTTACAAATCCTCAAGGACTATGCTGCGGCAGATGCGCGCGTTCGCTATCTGTCGCTATCTCGTAATTTTGGGCATCAGGGCGGGATCTTTGCCGGGCTAAGCTTTGCCACCGGTGATGCGGTGATCACGATGGATGCGGATCTGCAACATCCCCCGAGCCTAATCCCTAAAATGATTCGGCTTTGGGAACAAGATCACGACGTTGTATTTACCACAAAGCGCAATCCAAACTTGAGCATGGCACGCGGCCTACAAGTTCGGATGTTTTACTGGCTCATCTCCAAAGTGTCGGGGCTGTCACTGTCTTTTGGACAATCAGACTTCCGGCTAATGGATCGTCAGGTTATCGATGTGCTGCTGCATATGCCAGAGTATGAAAAATTTATGCGTGGGCTCGTGTCTTGGGTTGGGTTCAAACAAGTTGGGCTTGAGTATGATGTGCACGAACGCTTCGCTGGGGAATCCAAATTTTCTTATCGTTCTTTGGTGTCTTTCGCGTTAGATGGAATTCTGTCCTTCTCAGTCTTACCGCTGCGCTTTTTAGGTGGATTAGGCTTATTTATGGCGGGGTTGAGCGTGCTCTATGCCCTCTACGCCCTAATCGTTTGGGTACGCCATAACCTAGGGCTTGCCAGCGGCACCTTGCCGCCAGGCTGGGCTTCGATCTTAGTATCGGTCACGCTATTAGGCGGCATTCAACTGATTGCAATTGGCATTCTAGGAGAATACCTAGGCCGCGTCTATAATCAGACGAAATCGAGACCGATATTTATTGTGCGCGAAAGCTCATTTACTGAAATAGAACGCTAGTGAAAACCATCATCCTCTGCGGTGGACGCGGTTCACGGTTGCAACCGCTGACCGATCACGTCCCAAAACCGCTTGTGCCGCTCAATGGCAAGCCAATTTTGCAACATGTTGTGCAGAATTATTCAGCCAAAGGCTTCAACGAATTTGTGCTTTGCGTTGGCTACAAAGGCGAAGCCATTGCAGAGTTTGTCAAAACCCTTGAGATTGACGCAACCTTTGAAATCTCAGATGCGGGTGAAAATGCCAGCATGCTAGAGCGCCTGCACCACGCCCGCAATTTCATTGGCGAACAAGCATTTGTGGCCTATGGCGACACGCTAATTGATGTAGATTTGCCGGCAATGGCCGCGCAACATCTACGCCAAAATGCGCCCCTTACCATTACAACAGCAACCATTCAAAGCCCGTTTGGGTTGATCAATTTTGATGACGCGCATCGCGTGCAGTCCTTCCGTGAAAAGCCGCAACAGTGGTATTTTGTGGGCCAAATGCTGTTAAATAAACATATCCTAGATACACTGCCAACGGCGCTTTTAGAAAAGCCCGATGGTACCGGCTTAGTCGATCTTTTTCAGCAGCTGATCCAAGACAATCAGTTGTTTGCATTTGAATACGCTGGCCCGCAAATTACATTTAATACTCCCCAAGAATTAGATGAAGCCGAACGAAACTTCATCGCATTTTTTACGCAACGCGAGGCATAACCCTTGGAACTCAGAAATAAAAAAGTCGTCGTGACTGGCGGCAGTGGCTTTATTGGGTCACACCTAACCCGCCGTCTCATCAAACTTGGTGCCGATGTTACCGTTTTGGTGAAATACAACTCGATTATTGACAACGTGCGTCTGGCCCCAGTTTGGAAAGATGTAAACGTTGTTGAAGCCGACATCCGCAACCCAGACTCACTCAAAAAGATTGCCGACATTCGGCCAGAAGTCGTATTTCACTTAGCTGCGTACAACCACGTTGGCGATAGTTTTTACCAAGTTTCAGAATCAATTGATAGCAATGCCAAGGGCAGCGTCAACGTGATGGAAGCCTATCAGGACTACGAACGGTTTGTGTACATTTCCACCTCAGAAGTGTATGGCTTACAAACTGAAGTGCCATTTGATGAACGCAATACGCCGTATCCGCTTTCACCATACTCTGTTGGTAAATATGCTGGCGAATTGTACGCCCGCATGAAGGCGCATTCGCACAAAAAACCAATCGCGATTATTCGCCCTTTCAATGCTTATGGCCCATACCAAAGTATTCGAGCGGTCACGCCAGAGCTAATCCTAAAATGCTTGCGCGGTGATGACATCATCACAACCAAAGGCATTCAAACGCGTGAATTCAATTACGTAGGCAACTTGGTAGATGGCTTTATCAAAGCGGCAATCATGCCAGATATTGAAGGCACTGTTATCAACGTGGGCTGTGGTGAAGAAGTGCCAATTCGCGACTTAGTCACCATGATCCATCGCCTGACAGAGTCAAAATCAGAACTAAAAATCGGCGCACTGCCAGACCGCGATGGCGAAATTTGGCGCATGTGTGCCGCCAATCAACGTGCCAAAGACCTGCTAGGTTGGGAACCAAAGGTCTCACTAGAAGAAGGCCTAAAACGCACCATTGAATGGCACCGCCAATACCTAGACACTTATGAAAATAGCGCGGGCGGGTTGTGGCAACTAGGCTTATCTGACAGCTAACCGCAATGGCAACAGCAAAAACCGCGTTGGTGACCGGGGCCACGGGGTTTATTGGGCGTCATCTCACACAACATCTGACCCAGTCTGGCTGGCAGGTACGCGCCTATCAAGGTGATATTTGCGATATTGAACGCTATCCAGACGCGGTAGATGTTGTGTTTCATTTAGCGGCAGTGCCAATGCGCGCGGCACAAACGCTTGCTCCCGCAGAGTTATATCGGGTCAATGTGGGCGGCACGCTGGCTGTGCTCAACTATTGCGCACAGCACAACGCCACTTGCTTATTGGCGTCATCCGCGGCTGTTTATGGCGCTAGCCCCACCCAAACGCCCGTTACAGAAGACTTTCCACGCCAACCTTTACACGCTTATGGCACAAGCAAGCTCATGGCAGAGGTCATTTGCGAGCAGCAAGCCAACGCGCTTGGCTTGAAAGTTGCCGCTCTACGTATCTTTAATGTCTACGGCCCTGGCCAAGATGAGGCATACCTGATTCCAGCGCTTATTCAGCACGCCAAGCAACAAACATTACTAACGCTGCGCACCCCAAACGCCTATCGTGATTTTATTGCAATCGCTGATGTGGTGACCGCCTTCGAACGCGTGAGTACGCAGCTAGACGCTGGCTTTACAGCGCTGAATGTGTCCAGTGGCATTGCCGCGCAGGTGCAAGATGTGGTGACATTAGTGGGCGAAGTTGTGGGACAAGCAATTCCGATAGAAATTGCTGATCAGACGAAAAGTATTGCAGAAGCGAGCTATATGATCGGGGATAATATGAGGCTTCAGCAGTATGGTTGGGCACCGCAATTTACGTTAGTACAAGGTCTAAAAACGTGTGCGGCATAACTAGTTAATTCACGCTTAATGGGCACTCGCCCTCAGTTGGTGTTTCAGCGTTTGTACCTATTTAACGCTCTATGTGAATTACACAACCAGAAAATAGATGTAGCCGCGACATCGCTGTCGCAAGATCAAAAAATATAATGAAAGTGCGCTTCAACTGGCGAAATTTACCGCATTTATCCAACAGCAGTCTCGCTAGTCTCATAATTTGGCGAACTAAATGCTTAATCTCGCGAGTTCGCACCCGCGGCTACGCGCAACTTGGGTGTCGGTTCATCCTTTGAATTCACATAAGGCGTATTGAGGTGTCTCAATACCGTTATACAGACTCACCGTCTATATTCTTTCTCTGGACTTTTAGTATTTATCGCCGTCTACATGATGCAACATGCTTTACACAATTTACAGCTGACGCAACATAACAAAACGCTTTAATAATCAAAAAACAAGCAACCTAAATGCCGAAAACAAGAAGTAACACTGCCCTCATAGTCTTACTGATTTGGATAATCAGCTGTGTAACATTCAAAATCCTAGGGGCATATTTACCACCACTTATCAGTGTAACGTTTGCATTTATCTTATTTGCATTTCCTGGCAGCCAGCTACTTCACCTTAGTAAGCAACCAACATCAACAACTGCAAAATTAGTATATGGATTTGCTTGCAGCATTGCGATTACGAGCTTGCTGGGAGTGCTCGCGCGCATACTAGGTCAAGATTTCAACTTTGTATTTTGGGGATTTATAAGTGTAGGGGTAATCGCAACCGTTTGCATAACACCCGTGCCTGCCAACAAGATCAGCACCAATGCGGTATCAAAGAGCGATACTGTCCTAATTATGATTGGTCTAGGCTTGGCAGCGCTTGCGATCATAAGCATCGCAGCGACCTATAACACCTATCAGCTAGAGCTTGGTAATCAGACCTTGTTCTATGATTTGTCTTGGTATTTTGGCAAAGCTAATCATTTCTTAGCAGACCCAGTTTACGATTGGAACGACGAATTTCTAAACGCCGCTGCGCCTTACCCAGACCGATGGTTGCTGGTATTCTGGCCACTAAGCCAAGCCCTAATTACACATTTCGCAGGCTTGCATATTCTTGATTATCAATTTGCAATGATGCCTAGCTTGCTCGCAATTGCAATACTTAGTTTGTTCCAGTTTGGCAAAGAACTTAAACTCCCCACCGCTTGGGCCTTACTTGCCGCACTGTTTCAAATTGCCCTTATCCTATTCTTCTTTGGTATTGAACGGCCCGGAGAACCTTTTCTACGCTATCTAAGTAACGATCCAATTTTTGCCACATTTGTGCTGGTTCCAATCTTCTTGGCAGCAGCCCTACGATTTCAACAGTCGCAGAACATCGGCAGTTGGGTTGTTTTTATTTGTATTGGGATTGCAATTGTCACGACACATGCGCTGGGCGTGGCAATTGGTGCACTTGTAATTTTTGCTTACTTAGCAATGAATATTGTCACCCAGCGCTCCTTCAATACAGCCCTACCACTTGGCTTGCCCACCGCACTATTCTTAAGTATTTTTGTTCTGATGCGGTTTATAAACGACCGCGGTAACGATGCAGCTACAAGCACGGCCGAAGCTAAATCGCTTGCTGGCATTCACTATGCTACATTTCTAAATACAGACTGGATCATTGCCAACCCGTCTCTGCTGGGCAAAGCCTTTTACTTAGCGCTTGGGCTGTCAGTCATTTGCTGTTTGATTTATATTCGAAAGCAACAGTTCAGGCTCTTATTGGGTTATCTCGTGCCAGTTATTGGGGTTTGCACCCCGCTTTTAGCGAATGGCATTGCGCAGCTATTGACGTTCGAAATTCTATGGCGACTGATGTGGGTATTCCCATTTGGGTTAGTCTTTGTCACTTTTGCATACGCGCTGAGCGAGGAAGATTACCTCTTAAAACGTTTACCCAAAGGCCCGCTTATACTCAAATGCGGCATGTTAGCCGTCCCGGCATTGTTAATTTGCAGCTTTGCCTACAATTACGCATGGCAACTGCAACCAGGATTAAGTCTATTGGGGCGCCCGGCTCAGGCATCGATTTCAGAAACGTATGCCGATTATAAAGACCTTAGCAATTGGCTAAACCAACAGCCAGCCGGAGTGCATATCGCCGATTTTAGTGACCATACTATTGCCCACATTCTTTCAGGCAATGTACAGACGCTCACAAAACGGAACTGGGTCTGGGCTATGGTGGTAACAAACGGCATTACAGAAACAGAAGCGACTGCACGCGTTGCTGCTATGCAATTGCTTATGAACCCTGCTACACCGGCAAATGCCCAAAGAAACGTAATTCAGGACTATAATCTAGACGGTTTATTGTTACCCAGCGCAGAAGCCGCACGTTATACACAAGCGTTTTCAGATTGCATTGTGGCAACAGTTGAAACGCCAAGTTGGACTCTGCTCCAATTCGATCGCCCGTGCAAGTAACCGTAACTGCGCTCACAAACCTAGTAAGTCCAGATTATTTTTCTAGATGCCTCAATCGTTTTCAAGCATTTCTATAGTTGTCCCTGTTTATAACGGGGCAGCTTCTATTGGCTCGCTGATAGACAACGTCATTAGCGAATTGTCCCCACAGTTTTCATCAATTCAAATTGTGATCGTCAACGACAATAGCCCTGATGATAGCGACACGGTGCTACAAGCATATCTAGAAAAATATCCAGCGCAACTCACTTACATTCGCTTGATGCGCAACTTTGGTGAGCATAATGCTGTGATGTGCGGTCTTAACCACATCTCTGGAGATTGTGTTGCGATCATCGATGATGATTTCCAAAACCCACCGGCTGAGATCCTAAAATTAGTGTCTACGCTAGAAGATGGCTACGACGTTGTGTACAGCTACTATGAAAAGAAGCAACACTCTGTCTTTAGAAATCTGGGGAGCGCCTTCAACGATCTTGTTGCCAACGTTGTGTTAGAGAAACCTAAGGGGCTATATCTGTCTAGTTTTAAGGTCATCAACGCTAAGACGGTTGAGCATCTCATCAAATATCAGGGGCCATTCCCTTACATTGATGGCCTAATTCTGCAAACGACCACAAATATTGGAACCCAGCTTTGCGAACACAATGAACGCTCTGAAGGGGAATCTGGTTATACACTTCGTAAGCTTGTTCGGCTGTGGCTCAACATGTTTACCGGCTATAGCGTGATCCCACTGCGCATTGCATCTCTATTAGGCATCATCATGTCTGGCATTGCATTGCTGATGACCATTATCTTCATCATAGACCGTATCGATAACGGTATAATTTTTGCACAAGAATTACCAGTGGGTTGGGCTTCACAAATTACAGCAACCACTTTTTTTGCTGGCGCACAATTGCTTGTAATAGGCTTGCTTGGTGAATACTTAGGCCGTCTATTCCTGATGGCATCTAACCGTCCGCAATACCTCATCCGCACCCAATCAAAGCAAGATGAAATCTGAAGCCTACCACTCCATGTTCGCCCATGAAGATACCTATTGGTGGTATCGCGTGTTAGACGAATTGATTTTTCAACTGATTGAGAACGCTGAATTACCCACCACTGCCAGCGTGCTAGACGCCGGTTGTGGCACCGGGCGCTTACTCCAAAAGCTCCAACCCCTAGGCAACAGCGTCGGCATTGATTACTCAGAACTAGCCGTTGACTATTGTGCACAGCGCGGCTTAGGCAAAACGCTTAGCCGTGGTTCACTCAATGAAATTCCGTTTCAGGCCAACGCCTTTGACTTGATCGTCTCTTGTGATGTGTTGTATCACCTGGCGATCAATGAAGCGCAAGCCTTACAAGGCATGTTCCGCACATTACGCCCCAATGGTAAGCTGATCTTGCACCTGCACGCGCTAGACGCGCTCGCAGGCAATCACGATATTCAAGTAGAAAGCCGCGAACGTTACACGCGCCAGCGCATTATCGAGCGCGTAGAAGCCGCTGGGTTCACCGTCAACAAAGCCTCTTATCGGCTTATGTTTACCCTCCCGCTGATTTTTGCCCTCCGGAAACTGAAGCAAGAAGAAGACGAATCAGATTTTTCTGAAGTACCTGCCATAATCGACTTTATAATTACGACGCTAATTCGTTTTGAAAATTGGCTATTGAAATTTATTAACCTACCGATTGGCTCATCAATCATATTGATGGCTACTAAACCCAAATAACCGTATGCCCAACCCAACATTCGCTAACAAATCTGTGCTCATCACTGGCGGCTTAGGATTTATTGGCAGCACCCTAGCCATTGCGCTAGCACGCTTGGGGGCGCAAGTGACTGTTGTAGACAGCCTCATTCCTGAATACGGTGGCAATCTCTATAATCTCCCGCAAGACACCGCCATCCGCGTCAATATTTCCGACGTGCGAGACAAATACAGCTTTAAGACGCTTGTTCAAGGGCAGGACTACCTATTCAATCTAGCTGGCCAAACCAGCCATATGGATTCAATGCATGACCCTGAAACTGATCTTGCAATCAATTGCCAAGCGCAGCTTTCTATATTAGAAGCTTGCCGTAATCACAACCCAACTATACGCGTGATTTTTGCGAGCACTCGGCAACTGTATGGCAAGCCAGACTACTTGCCTGTCGATGAAAAGCACCCAACGCGCCCTGTTGATGTAAACGGGATCAATAAGCTGGCCGGTGAAGGCTATCACTTGCTGTATTCAAACGTGTATGGCATTCGTTCAACCATTCTGCGGCTGACCAACACCTACGGCCCCCGAATGCGGATCCGCGATGCCCGCCAAACCTTCTTAGGCATTTGGATTAGAAAAATTCTAGAAGGCGACTCAATTGAAGTTTGGGGTGGTGACCAACTGCGAGATTTTTCTTACGTTGATGATGTAGTCAACGCAATGATCCAAGCCAGCCTAGCAGACCAAACCATTGGCAATATCTACAATATTGGTGGTGATGAAGTCATTAGCCTCACAGATCTGGCAAAATTATTGGTTGAAGTAAACGAAGCCGGGCACATTGAATGGCACACATTCCCAGAAGACCGCAAGCGCATTGACATTGGCGACTATTATTCCAACGACTCGCTTTTACGAAGCACAATTGACTGGAAGCCTGAAACCGATCTCCGCACCGGTTTAGCCAAAAGCTTACAATATTTCAGTGCAACCTTAGACCATTACATTTCATGATTCCACAAACTGATCCTAAAGCTGGCTACGCTGCATATGCCGCTGAAATTGATGCCGCCATCAAAACCATGCTGGAATCCGGCTGGTACATTCTTGGCAAAGAAGTTAGCACTTTTGAAGCAGCATTTGCCAACTACATTGGCACCAGCCACGCCGTTGGCGTTGCAAATGGCACCGATGCCATCACACTTGCGCTAAAAGCATGTGATGTTGGCCCCGGCGACACCGTGCTAACAGTCTCACATACGGCCGTTGCCACAGTCGTTGGCGTTGAGCTAACCGGCGCAACCCCCGTGCTATTAGATATTGACCCAACCAGCTACTGCCTAGACAGCACCTTGTTAAAAGCCGCGTTAGACGCACTCCCAACACCGCCCAAGGCAATCGTTGCCGTCCATTTATACGGGCACCCAGCAAATTTAGACGTACTCCTACCCTTTTGTGCTGAACATGACATTCTACTAATTGAAGATTGCGCCCAAGCCCACGGCGCAACCTGGAATGGGCAGCGCGTTGGCAGTTTTGGTGCCGCAGCTTCTTTTAGTTTGTACCCTACCAAAAATCTTGGTGCATTGGGTGATGGTGGCATTATTACAACAAATACCGAAGCCATTGCGACCGCAATCAAAGAACTGCGCCAATACGGCTGGCGGCAACGCTACATTAGCGACATAAAAGGCGTTAACAGCCGCTTAGATGAACTGCAAGCTGCTATTCTCAATGTCAAACTAACCTACTTAGACGCTGAAAACAGCAAGCGCCAACAGCTGGCAAACATTTATTCAACACGCTTAGGCTCTATTGCTGCGCTCAAATTGCCGCAAACACAGCCGCAAGCAACGCATGTTTATCATCAGTACGTTATCCAAGTAGAAAGCGCCACCGTTCGCCAAGCACTAATGGCTTACCTAAAAGAACACGGGGTAGCCACTGGCATTCATTATCCAGTGCCCGTTCATAAACAACCGGCGTATACAGAACTTACAACCATCCCAAAACGGCTCACTGTTACAGAACAAGCAGCGTTGAAAATTGTCAGTTTACCGATGTACCCGCAACTTACGCCTGAGAATGCGGAGCTTGTTTGTAATAGAGTCTTACAATTTTTTGAAACGCAGATATAAGTAATCTATACAATGTATTCAGTAAAAAGCACAATCATGGCATCACCCGCGCAAGCGTTATTCTTCAACGCAACCTTTTGCGTACTCGCTGCCATTACTGCACAGCATATTAGCAATGTGAATCTGAGCAGTAAGGCTCGATAATTGCTGTTTATATCTAGATGAATATCTCTGTAATTATTCCAATTTACAACTCAGAAAAGTCACTTGCGATGCTTGTCGAAAGGCTGCTAAGCACGCTGGACACAATCACCGACCATTACGAAATTATTGGTGTCAACGATTGCAGTCCTGATACCAGCGCCACCCTCTTAGATGAATTAGCCGCGCAACATCCAAAGATTCAGCCAATCCATTTATCGCGCAACTTTGGGCAACATAATGCACTGTTATGCGGCATTATGCACGCGAAATACGACACAATCATCACCATTGATGACGATTTACAGCACCCGCCCGAACAAATTCCGCAGCTACTCAGTAAATTACAAGAAGGGTATGACGTTGTATATGGCATCCCTGAAAAACAACAGCATGGCTTATTGCGTGATCTTGCCTCAAGAATTACAAAGCTTACGTTGCAAAACGCAATGGGAAGTGATGTTGCGAGTAAAATCAGTGCCTTCAGAGCATTTAGAACTGATCTACGGGAAGCGTTTCGCAGCTATTCTGGATCCTTTGTTTCTATTGATGTGCTGCTAACATGGGCGACTACAAACTTCGCTGTTACCGTTGTTGAACATGCGCCACGCCCGTATGATCACTCAAACTACACGGTCTTCAAACTGATTGTGCATGCCCTAAATCTTGTTACTGGCTTCAGCGTATTACCTTTACAGATCGCGAGCTTAATGGGGTTTCTCTTCACAATTTTTGGCTTTGGCATTCTAATTGTTACGATTTGGGTTCGCTTTACCACGCAAGACCTAGTCCCAGGGTTTTACTTCCTTGCTTCTATTATTAGCATTTTTGCTGGTGTTCAATTATTTTGTTTAGGCATTATTGGAGAATATTTAGCACGCATGCACTTTAAGACTCAAGGGCAACCCGCATACGTCGTAAAAAAACAACAACATGACAAACGTAGTTAGCCACCCCACACTGCTAGACTGGGACAGCAACTTCTTTGGCTTTACGATTGGTCGGCTTCCCAGTAGTGCCGTAACAGCAGAAGGCATGTTAGCCGCAGACCACTGGGCAAGTATAAATCAAGCCCGTTGTATGTATTGTTTAGTAGATGCCAATGCCAACGCGCAAATACAAATGTTAGAGCGTAACGGCTACCGCTTTGCTGATATTAGACTTACATTTTCACGACCGGCTAGCTTACCCATCGCAAATGCTAATGGCAACTACAACTTAGCAGCGGTATTGCCCCATGTTGAACAAAACACACCAAAATTAGAAGACATTGCGGGTTATGCATTTGACAGAACCCGTTTCTTTTTTGATACGAATTTCCCCATTGATAAAGCCCGTGACTTATATCGGCTCTGGATCAAAAAGGGCTGTTTAGACCAAAACACCCAAGTATTCGTCTACAGTGAAGAAGAAACGCCTCTTGGTTTTATTTCATGCACCCAAACAGTAGGCCGCACAGGCAGCATTGGGCTGATTGGTGTTTCTGCGGCAGCCCAACGTAGAGGAGTTGGCAAAGCTCTCACCCACAGCGCTCTACAATGGTTCCAACAGCAGGACTTACAACAAGTTGAAGTCGTTACGCAAGGCAGTAATATTGGCGCACAACGGCTCTATCAACACTTTGGCTTTAAAACCCAGGCGCTTCAGCTTTGGTATCACAAGTGGTACTAGCCCGTATTTATGCAACGTTCTTATCCTGATTCCAAGTTAGCCCAGCGGGGTGTTGTAGGCCTTGTCATTCTATTTATTATTGAGTTTGGCATCAGCTTAAGCTTCGCACACCCTGTACTTGATGATTTTTGCGTAGCGGTTACAGTCAAAACACAAAATTGGATCACCGCCACATATCACTCCTTCTTGGGCTTCAGAGGATTATTCACCTCTATTGGCATGGGCTATCTGTACAACCAAACATT
>JAHDBW010000080.1:13329-15683 GCA_020630175.1 Anaerolineales bacterium | reverse complement strand
ATTAATAAAGTTCATACGCTATTAAGTGTGACGGTTTCCCCTAAATTGCCGTCTGTATAGATACACACTATTGTAAGGAGCAGTTGTATGAAATTTCCATTTGGCCGTAAAAAGAAAACGGAAGACATAGACTATGCCCAGTTAGGGCAAGGTCTGCCGCAGAACCACGTTATTCAAGTGTCGCCAGCTGGTACGGCGGTGATGACAAACAATGCAGGCAAAGTTGATCTTGTTTTTGTCATTGATACAACCGGCTCTATGTCCAACAAAATCAATGGGCTGCTCAAGACCTGTAATAAATTTGTCGACCAATTCGCGCGCATTGGGTTAGACCATCGCGTGGCGATTATGGCCTTTGGAGACCTCAAAGTCCCTGAAGACAAGATCGTAACAACCAAATTCACTGCGGATATTAACGTCACGAAGAAAAGCCTCAAAAACATTCCGCGCTTTAGTGGCGGCGGCAATGAAGGGGAATCTTCACTCGAAGCAATGCATAAGGCCATCGATATGAAGTATCGTGAAGATGCTGTCAAAGTGCTAATCTTGATTACGGACGAGCCCGCCCATCAAGACCAAATGCGCGCGGCGGATGTAACTAAGATGCTCACCGCAAATGATTTTTTAGTGTTTACCGTTGCCCCAAATATTGGCTATTACAAAACGATGGCGAAGAACAACGGCGGGAAATGGTACAAGGTTGGCCGCAGAACCGACTTTACCGATATGCTGAAAATGTTCCAGCACATTGCCAACAAAGTCACACAAACGGTGCGCGATGTCTACACCTTAGGCGATGGCAGCGTGGCGAATTATCGACGCCTGTCTGCGCCAGATAAATAAATATCGCTGGGTTTAGCGACTAACCTCAATCAAGGCCTGCATTGAGCGTAAAGAAAGCAGTGGAATAATCCGCTGCTTTTTTTCTTCTAAGCGGGTGCTTTTCTCGCGTAGCTCGGCGCGGCTTAGCCAACCCCATAACGTTAGCGTTTGTCCGGCTAGGGTAACGCGCAACCATTCCTCTTGGCCTGCAATGAATGTGTCGTCTAGCGCAGTGCTATGGAGTTCAATCGTGGCTGGCGGTTGGCCTTGCGTAGCTAAGCCGACCAGCCCAGCGAAATTACTGGCAAGAGGTGCAGATGTATGCGCCTGGATGTGGCTAGTTTCAATAAGGCGATGCCGCGTTGCACTGATGCCATGTAGGTCTAATGTAAGTGAGACTGGACTAGTGACAGTCACTGGTGCTAGTGCTTGTGTCCGCCAATAACGAGATCGGATTGGCAAAATCGCTGCCTGTTTTGTGTCTAAAGATGGTGTAGCCGTGATGCTGGCAAAGACATAAATCGAATCTTCTTGCATGCTGGGATTGACAAATGCCGGCAGTGGTAACCGGCCAACTTGCTTGAGCGGGTGCACTGCTGGATTGTCCAGCGTGATGAGTTGCAAATGGGCATTCCGGCCCTTGATTGAAAATAGTGCCTGTTGGCGTTGGGTAAAATGCATGGGCACTTGGCGCTGCACGGCAATCGTGTTGTCTTGTAGCCAATTTAGCAATCCTAACTCTGCTAAGGTTGCGTTATAAAGTGCCAAAAGCAGCGGCTGGAGGGCAGTTTGTGGGGCAGGGTTTAAATAAAAAAGGGAGTCGCACAATCGGCGGCTCCCTTTTTTTGCAAGTTCAATTGGAATAGAACGGGTAACAATGTCTGTGGCAGTAAGCATTATGGTAGCGCGTAGGCTTCCATCTCTGAGAATAACACTGTGAGATCTTTAGTCACACGAGAGCCAACCCACAAGGCAAATTGCCCGTTAGCGTACTTGTCATCTTCTAGCGTGTGCACTTCAATCCCATCAATATAGAAGGTGAAGTTTGATCCGCGCCCCTCAACGCCAAGCTGATGCGGACGGCCAACTGGATATTTGATGTGGCGGCTAAAGGTCCAATCGGTTAGCCAGTTTACGTTGCCATTTTCAACACGCATAATGCGGTAGTTACGTTTGCAATCGATTACAAATGCGTAGTAGTTGCCGGGCCCTTGCACACGATAGGCAAGGCCGAACTTATCTTCAAACCCGCAGGTATTTTCAACATCCGTGGTGACTTGAGCAAAGAAGTCTTCCGCACCTTTGGCTTTGATACGCATTGAGAATGTGCTGGGAACTTTTTGAACATAGCGCAGGACGCCATTTTCTACGCTAACTGCACTGGCGTCAGTTTCGCTAAGATCCCAAAATCCACCATCTTCAAAGAAATCAAGGAAGATAGAATCTGCGACCACGGGCGTTGCTGCAACCACTGTAGGCAATGGTGTTGGCTCAACAAACTCAGTTGCCGTTGGTTCCGGCGTGGCTGTCGG
>JAHDBW010000080.1:0-13229 GCA_020630175.1 Anaerolineales bacterium | reverse complement strand
GTATCTGTTGCGGTCGGCTCGGCAGTTGGTTCTACAACTTCAGTTGCGGTAGGTTCCAACGTTGGTTCTTCTGTAGGGGCTTCAGTCGGCTCTGGTTCCGCAGTCGGTTCTTCAGTTGGGTCTGGTTCTGCTGTTGGCGCTTCTGTCGGTGGCTCGGTTGGCTCAGGGGCAGCCGTTGGCTCTTCAACTGTGGGCTCTGGTTCAGCAGTCGGTTCCTCAGTTGGGTCTGGTTCTGCCGTTGGGGCTTCTGTGGGCGCTTCTACAACTTCAGCAACAGCCTCTACGGGTGGGTCTGTTGGCATAGCCGCCAAGGTAAGCTTGACAGACTCTGAAATAACCTCTGGGCGCGGGCTACAAGCAGCACTCAGAGAGAAGAGCAGTGATAAACAAAAAAGTGTGACGCGATAGTTCATAAACAACCTGAATTCTTAGTTTCAGGAAACAGTATTACATATAATGTAAAAATCGTGGGTAATTGTTTGGCTACGATTTTGGTAACTTAGTGGAAACCAAGCGGATGGCAGCTAAGATCCGTTATTCACTAATTTTATAAACAACTAGATTGTCGAAAATAGTGGTTGAGTTTGGATTGAAGCGCGTACCACTGTAAAGACCAAAACGGCCTTCGCTAAACGTGTTGTCTTCAATCTCAACGCTACTTTGTGGCTCGCCATTCACATACATCGTGACGGTATCGCCAACAACGCGCACTGCTAATGTATTGCGGATGTCATCACGATCGGCATTGATATCGGTTGATGTTGTCCAAGGCACGATTGTTTCAAAGGTGCCGCTTTTATAACGTAGTAAGCGGTATTCGCCTTCACAGTTCACGCCAAATAGGTAGAAATTGAACCCATCCTGCACGCGGAAGATAAGCCCGTAGTGATCGTCTGCATTACATTTCAAGTGCTGTACTTCGCCTTGATAGTAGAAATCTGCTGCCGCACGACCGTTGAAGGTCCAGTTCATACGATGGTAATCGTTAATCCGGATCACATAGCTTTCGTTTTCAATTGCACCGCTAGTGCGGGCGTCTTGATACGTTTCCCAAAAATCGCCAGGCGCAAAGTTCTCTGAGATCATTGGCAATTCTTCTGCGCCAGCTAAGGCGTCATCAGGAATTTGCGACACGATCACGTTGAGGATTTCTTCAGTTGGCTCTGGCGTTGGTTCTGGGGTCGCCGTTGGCTCAGGTGTTGCGGTGGGTGCTGTTGTTGGCTCCGGCGCATCAGTGGGCGCAGCTTCGTCTGTCGTGTCTTCGGCTTCGGCCTCTTCCGCTTCAGCGTCTTCGGTAGTGCCATCTTCTGGTGCGGTATTGGCCTCGTCTTCCATTGCCTCAGCATCTGCCTCTGGCATGGCGGTGACTTCAACTGGCACTTCAACCTCAACAATCACGGTTTCTTTTACAACAACTGTCATTGGCACTTCGACCGGTACTTCAACCGTCACTTGCACAATTTTTTCAACTGGCTCGGCAGCCGCAACGGCATTGAGCGTAGATTGCACCTGTGCTTCAATTTCAGCTTCAGTCAATTCTACTGGGGCGTCACTTGCGCCATTACATGCAGCGAGGAGCACAGCAAAGATCAGCATGCGGATTGCAACGCTAAATGCTACCCGTTCGCCAGTAAACATGCTTGTAGAACCACTTAGTAGATTAAAACCAGAATTATTGTTGTTAGGAGATGCCATAGTGTAAAAAAGTTTTTTTGAAAAATACTCAAGAGTAAACGACAAGGCTTACTGTGAAAATTCCACAACAGTGTCTGTATCATCGCACTATTGTGAAAAGTCGAATTGCTTAAGATTAGAATGCCCTATAACAATAGCAAAATTTGCCTGCTAATAAAATAAGTCAATTTGACCTAATACTCGAATGTTGGGATTGTAACCTACAGCGGCACGATTAATTGGCTTTAGGCGTTATAAATCTGTTATAACCTTATATAGAAATGACAACGAATTCATCTCTCCCCTTGGTGCAAAGCTTGAGCCAGATTAGCAACCTGATTAGCAATGCTACAGATTTAAATGCTGGCGTACGTGACGTTTTAGCGCTCACGCTGCGTCTAACCGATGCTTCGCAAGTTGCGCTATTCCTAGCATCAAGAACGCCCCCCATCACATTAGAGCTGACAACAAGCGTCGTCCAAAACGATGCTAAATTAGTGGATGGCCTCACCGAAAAAGATGAGGTTGATTTTCTCTCTTTAGCGTATAAAACGCTGCGGACAAAAGCCCAAGCACGCGCCAATGGTGGCAGTGACACAGTCGGCATCCCACTGCGTTTACGGCATGATGTGTACGGCGTGCTGATCTTAGATCATCCAAGTGAATTCAGTGCAGCGCAACTGGACATTGCGGAGATCATCGCTAGCCAATTAGTAGGGTTAGTAACGTACGAAACCGTTGAGGGGCGCGTCAATGATGCGAATTATGACAAGCATCATTATGTGTCTACGGTTACCCACGAACTCAAAATCCCACTGACCTCTATTCGAGGCTATACCGACCTAATGCTAAAAGGAATGGCAGGTGATATTACAGATCAGCAGCGCCAATTCCTTGAAACCGTCACGAACAACGTCACGCGCATGTCGCACTTGATTTCTGACTTGGCCGATGTGGCTCGGATAGAAACTGGCCGGATCCGTTTCGAACTTGAAAAAGTTGAACTCGCGCTAGCAATTAGCGATGCGCTTAATAACTTACAAGCACAGCTTGTTGAAAATCAGCGCGCAGTCAATGTGCAAATTCCACCGGGTGTGCCGGCCTTATTAACAGATCGGATGCGATTGGGGCAAGTATTTACGAACCTAATTAGCAATGCAAATAAATATTCGCCCGTGGGGCCTGTAATTGATATTACAGTGCGTCCGGCAGACGATAAAGTTGCGGTAATCGTAAAAGATTATGGGATTGGGATTAGTGAAGAAGACCAGGCGCAGCTATTCCAGCCGTTTTTCCGGTCAGAGTCTGGCGCGGTGCGGTCAAAGCAGGGCTGGGGCTTAGGCCTACATGTGACGCGGCGTTTTGTGCGGCTTTTGGGTGGCACACTTTCTATAGAAAGCACGCTTGGTGAAGGCAGTGCCTTCACGATTACGCTGCCATACGCTCCGCCAGCGAAGTTATTAGAAGAGTAGTTGAGAGTGCGTAGCGGCTAAATTATCTACAGTCCGTTATTCACGATGGCAATTGCCATCACAATAACCCCGTATACAACCAAGCTCAATATTGCGTGAACATTCGATTTTTGAGTCATACCTGTTTCCATTGACTAAAAGTGATGTTTTTACTTTATACGTAAATCAAATTAGTCCGGATTTAGGCTTAATATAGATTATGTTTGTGCGGCGTTTTGCTGCGGTAAAAGAAGCGTGACCTTACCTGCGCGATAGCCTGCGCTGCGCGAGAAATAACCCCAAAAACAACATGCCTGCTACAACAGCAAGCGGCCAACCAACGGCTGCTGCCGTGCCAACGCCAGTATTTGGAATCGCATCTGGTAACACGGTGAGCGCGGTCGCATTACTCCCCAATGTTTCCGCTGTGTTGCCAATTACGGCCGTATTTTCAATCACGGTGCCAAACTCGGCATCCGCCACAATCGAAACAAAGATCTTGACAGTTGCCACCTGATTAGGGGCCAGCGCGTTCAGCGTAACGGTAACCTCACGGGAGGTTGAGTCGTATGTGATGGTGCCATCATTACTGACTGCGCCTTCATAGTTCAACTGCGGTGCGAGCGTGTCTGTAAGTTGCAGGCCGCTGAGCGTGTTGCCGGTTTTATTTTCAGCCAGCAACTCGAACGTGACTGTTTCATTGCGAATAACTAGGGCAGATTCGGTGCGCGTGTTGTCCGCATTGACCACGCGTTTGCTAAGGGTGGGTAAACCTAACAGCGGTTGTTTAACCGTTGCCGCCAGGACGGCTGTTTCAATCGTGGCGGTAGGGCTAGGTGTTAGCGCTGGCGTGCTGGTTGCGGTGGCCGCCACTGCCGCGTCTGCGACAGCGCCAATTGTTGGGATGGGCGTATTTGTCTCTAATACGGTGACGGGCGTATTTGTAGCGAGAGCCGCTTGAGCGCTAATCGCGGCTGTTGGCGTGCTAGTGATGCCTACCGTTGGAATTAGCGTTGGGGTAAACGTGGCAGTTGCTGTCTCTGTTGGAAGTAGCGTTGCAGTGGGGGCAGGCGTTGGCGTTTCTGTTGGTTGTGGTGTGTGCGTTGCGGTAAACGTAAACGTTGGCGCAACGGTTGCCGTTTCTGTTGGTGTCAACGTATTGGTTGGGATAAGCGTTGCCGTTGGTAAGGGGGTATTTGTAGGCAATGGCGTGGCCGTTGGTGTTGGCGTTTCCGTTGGTAGCGGCGTTGCGGTTGGCAAGGGTGTTGACGTGGGCAGCGGCGTGTTGGTCGGCACAAGGGTTGCGGTGGGCGCTGGTGTATCTGTTGGCGCGGCAATTGCTGCTGCCACTGGCGCAGAAGAGAGCCTAAATTGATAGTCCTCGACTTCCCCATTCAAAACACCAATGGAAGGTGAGATTGCGACCTGATCATCACATGCGCCGTCATTATCCCAATCTGGTAGCACACGGAACCGAAAGTTGAACGTTGTTCCGGCGGGTGCGTCACCGGCAATTTGGGGGATGTTGATGAGGCGGCTAGTCTGGCCAAATGCAAGCGGCTCCATTCGGAAAAGGGTTTCGTCTGCATCGTTAAAGTCAGCGTCGTTGTTCCAATCTGCCCAACCATTGAAGCAGCCACGGAGCACGCCATTACCACCGATGGTAATAGCCAACGCGCCGCCTTCTGGGCCAATTGTCCAAGTGCCCACGGGGCTAATGCCGTCGTTGTCTGTTTCTGCTTGCGGGGTTGGCTCTGCCAGTGCAGCGCGACCCAAATACAGTTGCCCATGCGTAAACGGGCTAATGATATGCCGCGCGGCGCCGTACTGTTGCATGCTTTGATCACCATAATCACTGGCCTCTAAAACGCGCCACCCAATATCTTTGAGCATCATCAGGCTAAGCGCATCTAATAAGCGGGCGCTTGGGCCGTAATTGGCTTCCCCAATCATCAGGCGGCCTTTATTGGCGTTTGCATCATCATCTAGGTGCGACATGCTAGAGCCGGGAATCCACATGACCGGCGACTTGATCACTGGCGGAATGCCATCATGAATATCCCGTGCATTGCGGCCTGAAAAGATAATGTTGCCAGTTCCAGATCGAAACAGATTGAGGAGTTGCCCGCCATCTTGCGTGTCGATCAGTGGCGTGCCATTTGTTGTTGTGATGAGTTCATCAATAATGCGCGGCGTTGTGCTGAATTTGCCAGCCGTTGGGGCAGAATGATTGTTGACAGAAAAACTCATAGTGAGACCCAAACCGTGCAGCACTTCATGCATCACGGTACTCACAAAGTCTAGCTTGGCATTATCAACAACGCAGCCCTCTGTGCAGTAGTCCCAATCCACGGTGGAGTTGATGAACACAACAATTTCAGACTTGTCACCATTTAGGTCTTGATTAGTTAGATGATTAGCGAGTGCAATGGGGTAGGCGCGATCTTGCCCAGTAAGTGGAGATTTAAGAATGTGGCTTTCGGTAGCGCGGCCAGCAGCTAAGCCGCCAGCATACGTTTCAGTTTGATAGCAGGCATCAATCACAATTGGCTGGGTTGTGTCTATATAGCCTTCCAAACGGGCGATGACATTATTGAAAGCCGCCTCAGATTCAGCAGGCCAGTTGATGAGCTGGCCGCTAGTGCCAACACCGCTGGTGCATTCCCCCGGATTCTGCGCATTGCGGAAGCGCACAAAGATACCACCTTGCTGTGGCGCAGGTGCGGCAACAGCAGTCCAACTCGGCAAGCATAAAAACATGCCCAGCGTTAATAACAATGGCGATAATGTCCACAAGCGCTTATTCACAAATACCAATACTCCCCAAGTCTGGTGATAGGCGTGCAGAATAAGCACGCGCATCTAGGCGTGATTCCACAGATTTACCAAACTCTGTAATTGTGTTTCTCTGAGGTGTGCTTCAACCCAAAATTTGAAGCTGAGTAACTTTATTGCGTGCCGTGTAAAGCGTCAATAACAAATTCGTTCGAATCTGGTTATAAAGTCCTGAGTTAGTGCGGCCTGCGTTTGATTTTGTAAATTGTTGTTGTAGGGGTGTTGGAATCTGCTAAAAATTAGCGCGGTATACAGAAATAATGGTCAGAATTGATAGTTCTACAAAGCCAAGCATAAAGATGGATAAGGAGATCCAGCCAATAAACCAACTGCCCCAGCGCTGTTTCTTTTTTGCCCGCCGAATACGGGCTAGGGCGATAAGTGCAGACAGTGCCAGCAGCGTGAGTGCCGGTAAAAGCAAACATGCAACAATGCGCGGAATGAATAACATGCCTCCAGTGTACTGAGCTTAACTCAGGACGCATATCTTGTTTTTTCGGAGTATTTGTGACGTTTTGTAAATTTTGGTGACGCTGAAATATTCACAGGGGTGAAAGGGGGGGACACATGTAAGAGCAAGCGGGGTGAAAATCATCATCACGACTCTACCGCCAACTTAATCAAAGAAGACCGTTTTATATACCAGTTGGTACGTAAAACGGTCTCTTTATTACAGGTCTATTCTATTACGCTTGGGTCTGTTTACAGCTTGCCGACCATTTTCGCTGGAACAACGGCTTCGTCGAATTCTTCAGCGTTGAGGTAGCCCAAGGCTAACGTTGCTTCTTTGAGCGTGGTGCCTTCGGCGTGTGCTTTTTGCGCGATTTCAGCGGCTTTGTAGTAACCGATCTTGGTATTGAGTGCGGTCACAAGCATCAGGCTGCGGCTGACAAGTTCAGCAATGCGCGGTTCGTTTGGTTCAATTCCAACGGCGCAGTTGTCGTTGAAGCTTTGGCACGAGTCGCCAATGAGCTGCGCGCTCATTAGCACGTTGTAGGCCATCACAGGCTTATACACGTTGAGTTGGAACTGGCCATGCGTGCCAGATACAGAAACGGCGGTGTCATTCCCAATCACTTGGGCGGCGGCCATGGTCATCGCTTCACACTGGGTCGGGTTGACCTTGCCCGGCATGATTGAACTGCCCGGTTCGTTGGCTGGTAAGACAATTTCACCAATGCCAGTGCGCGGGCCACTTGCCAACATCCGAATGTTATTGGCAATGTGCAGCAAGCTCACCGCAACGCGTTTCAGGCTACCGCTCATTTCGACCATGGCGTCATGGGCGCTGAGGGCTTCGAACTTGTTGGCGGCAGTTACAAATGGCAAGCCAGTTAGCTGTGCGATTTGGTCAGCGACGTGTTCTGAGTAGCCGTCTGGCGTATTGAGACCAGTGCCGACTGCGGTGCCGCCCAGTGCCAATTCGCGTACGCGTTTCAGGCTGTCTTCTAGGGCTTCCATGCCGCGTTGCAGTTGCATGGCGTAGCCGCTGAACTCTTGCCCTAGGGTTAGGGGCGTTGCATCCATGAGGTGCGTGCGGCCGGTTTTGACAATGTTCATGAACGTCGCGGCTTTAGCAGCGAGCGTGTCATGCAGTAATTTGATTTTTGGTAGCGTTTCTTCTGTGATCTTGACGTAGGTCGCAATGTGCATCGCCGTTGGGAAGGTGTCATTAGAGCTTTGGCTCTTGTTGACATCATCGTTGGCTTTGACCAGCTTTTCTTCACGGAAGTCTGCGCCTAGAATTTCGGTGGCGCGGTTGGCGATCACTTCATTCACGTTCATGTTGCTTTGCGTGCCAGAGCCAGTCTGCCACACAACCAATGGGAATTGGTCATCAAGCTTGCCTGCTAACACTTCGTCACAGGCTTTGCCGATGGCGTCTGCTTTTTCAGCGGAGAAGCCAGCAAGGTCGGCATTGGTGCGGGCGGCGGCTTTTTTCAAGATTGCAAACGCGTACACAATCTCAAGCGGCATGGTTTGACCGCCAATTTTGAAGTTTTGTAGGCTGCGTTGGGTTTGCGCACCCCAATATTTGTCGTTGGGCACTTGTACTTCGCCCATGGTGTCTTTTTCAATGCGATAAGTCATTTTTTATCCTGAATTTTTTTGTTGGTAAGTGACGCTAAAGCGAGAAAGATAGAAGAGAGAGGATAGGAGATAGATGTGTCTCTTTTTGTGCTGCATAGTTAGCACCAATCGAGTCTAACTCTATCTCCGAGCGCAACGCGCGTCCTCTATTCTCTATCTCCAAATCAGTAACTAACTGACAAGTTCAACAATGCGCCCCTTACTCATATCGTAAGGGGTCATTTCGACGGTGACCTCATTGCCGGGTTGCAAAATAAGATCTTGCTCGCGAACGTCACCTGCACGGCTGCCCATAAAGACATGCCCATTGGGAAGTTCCAGTCGGTACGAAAACGTACTCACTGCGGCAAGCACCTTAGCGTTGAGGCGTATTTTTTGAGTATCAGACATAAATTGATTCTAGGCATACTCTGAGCGTTAGGCAAGTAGAAGATTTTTTAGGCAGCGAAACTGCACAAAAGTCCAATATAGTTCTATACAAATTGCGCATTATTTGCGTGCTTTCAATAGAAGACCCTTTGACAGTCCCTTTACAAGTCGATAGAATTTGAATTAGAAAATAACAGGCCGTTTTGGCTTGCTTGACCCCAATACCTACAAAAAGGAAAACATCCTATGTTGACAAATGTAATCAGCACCCTGTTCCCTGCACAAGACGTTGCCGCTCACTGTGACGGCCCATGTGGCGTTTATGATCCAGCACAAGCCCGCGTACACGCAGAAGCTGTGCTTTCAATGACCAAAAAGATTTTGGCGTTGGACCCAAGCGATGCTAGCCACGACACAATCAACACGATGTCACGCTACATTGCAATTAAAGAAGAAGAAGCACATTCAACCAAGACACACTTGCTCGTGCTTTGGACTGACTTCTTCAAGCCAGCCCACCTAGAAGCAAACCCAGACCTACACGACAAGTTCTGGAAAGCAGCAAAACTTTGCTCAGAATGCAAAGTTCACGTGAGCCTAGAAAGCGCACAAGCCCTAATGGCAGCTGTGGAAGACATCCACAACATGTTCTGGGCAGCAAAGGGTCAAGATCGCCCATTTGTAACCGCTAGCTAAGTCGCTTTATGCAACCTTTGAAAAGCAGCAACTTCTTTGAGTTGCTGCTTTTTCTTTTAAGACGCCGCGTGCGGCGGCGCATAGTGGGGCGCTCCATGTTGCCACTGCTTAGGCCGGGGGACGAGATCCTGATTGACCCGCGCGCCTATCTGGCCCAGCCACCACACCCAGACGATATGGTGTGGGTGGCCGACCCGCGCAATGCGGCGAACATGATGGTCAAGCGCGTGTTGGCAGTCGAGCCAGATGGGAGTCTCTTTATAGTAGGACTCAATCGCGCCGAGAGTACAGACAGCCGCCATTTTGGCACCGTAACGCCTGAACAGGTAGCCGGAAGAGTTACATCACTATTCTCTAAGGTTCAAAAGGGTATTTCAGAAGAGGCTTAAGGTAGAATTCAACCTGCTGGGGAAACTGGTGCAAATCCAGTACAGTCGCGCTACGGTAACAGCTTTGCTGAAGTCCGAATACCAGCCACTTTTAATACTGAACATGTTCCTGCGCGTTCTTAGGACAGTTTGATTTGGCATTGCGCCATATTGAGCCATCCCTGTGATGGCTTTTTTGTTGTATTTGTAGAACGCTACTTACCTAATATCTAGATGACTTCAATTAAACGATTATTTCCAGTTGCAATTTTTGCACTCCTTATCAGCATTATCTTTGCCTCACCAACGTTCGCCGCGCCAGCAGAAATGCACATTGCTGAAGGGTTTCTGACCCGCACTTGGGCAATTGTTTGGTGGGTAGCCTGTATTCCATTCTGGATTATTAGTTACCGTAAACTCAATCAGCTGGTCAAAGACCAGCCAGAATCACGCATGATGTTGGCCTTGAGCACGGCATTTGTGTTTGTGCTTTCTGCGCTCAAAATGCCGTCTGTGGTAACAGGCTCTAGCTCACACCCAACCGGAACAGGCTTAGGTGCGATGTTATACGGCGCGTGGATCATGCCAATTTTGGCAACTATCGTCTTGGTATTTCAAGCGTTGCTACTTGCTCACGGTGGGATCACGACCTTAGGCGCGAATGCGTTTTCATTGGCCATTGTTGGTCCGTTTGTTGCCTATTTCGTTTATAAGCTGCTGCGTAAAAGCAATGCCCCGTTGTGGTTAGCAGTTTTCTTAGCTGCTGCCTTGGCTGATCTGGCAACCTATGGCACAACATCATTGCAATTAGCAATCAACTTTGCGCCACAGTATGGCTTTGTTGGTGGCCTCACACGCTTCCTCGGCTTATTTGCGGCGACACAAATCCCATTAGCAATTATTGAAGGTGCGCTCACAGTCATCATTGTGCAAACGCTGATGAAACAAGCGCCAGAAGCCGTTGCCAATACCCAACTACTAGACACCTAAATTTTCTCATGATGAACGAAAAAACTATTCCAAACTGGATCATGTGGGTAATTGTTGTTGCTCTAATTGTGATTCCATATGTTTTCTTGACTGGTACCGAATTCGGCGGTGCCGATGCGCAAGCCGTAGACATAATTACTGAAACGCTAGACTACGAACCATGGTTTGAATCATTCTGGTCACCACCTGGTCCAGAAGTTGAAAGCTTCTTGTTCGCTTTACAAGCAGCAGTTGGCGCGGGCATCATTTGCTATACGTTTGGCTACTGGCGTGGATCTAAAAAATAGAGCGCTGCTGTGTTAGTGGCATTGACCTAACTAACACGCATCCTGATGAATGTTCTTGACCGTATTGCTAACCAGTCCCGCGCGGTTGGCTATAGCCCCGCCCATAAAGTCCTTTTTGCATTAGGGCTGCTATTTGTGGTGATTGGGTTTGACAAAATACCGGTCAGCATTGCTGCGTTTCTAATTGTGACGCTATTCACCGTTGGGTGGGCAAGGGTCTCAGCTGCCACTTGGTTCAAAATCATGTTGGCGCAAAGTACCTTCTTAGGGCTAAGCCTGATTGCGTTGCTCTTTACAACAACGGCATCTCAGCCCGCCGATGCCCTGTGGGGCGTTGCAATGTGGCCAGGGTGGGTTGGTGTCACCGAAAGCGGCCTGTGGTTTCTAGGCGAATTGTTCTTGCGTTCGGTTGCGGCCGTGGCTTGCCTCAATTTTTTAGCAGTGACCACGCCAATGCATGACCTCATCCGCTTGGCGCAACGCTATAAAGCCCCTGAATTGCTGATTGACCTGATCTTGCTGACGTATCGTTTTATTTGGTCACTCTATGAGACGCTGCAATCCATGCGAACGGCGCAACAATCGCGCTTAGGCTACAGTAGCTTCAAAGTGGGCTTGCGTTCTGCGGCGCAGCTGGGCGCGCGATTATTTATTCGCACCTATCAACGGATGGATGCGCTCAACACCAGCTGGGAAGCGCGCCTTGGTGGCACGAGTATGCCAATTTGGCACACGCGCACGCATCAGGCTGCTTATAGTTTATTAGTAACACTAGCGGGAATGATCGTGCTCGCAGCGTTGATTTGAGTCCCCCTATGCTTCAGCTAGACAACATCACCTTTGACTATCCCGATGGCACGACAGCCTTGCGTAATATTAACCTCACGCTAGATGCTGGGAAGAAGATTGCGATTGTCGGGCCAAACGGGTCTGGCAAATCAACGCTTATGCGGCAACTTAACGGGATTTTGCAGCCCACCAGCGGCACGCTCTCTTATAAAGGGCAGGCAGTTGATTACAGTCGTAAAGGGTTGCAGGCCTTGCGGCAATCTGTGGGACTGGTGTTTCAAAGCGCCGAAGACCAACTCTTTGCCACCACGGTTGAAGAAGACATTGCCTTTGGCCCCCTCAATTTAGGCTTAGATCGTGCGGACGTAAAAGCACGCATCGCAACGGTTGCCGACGCACTTGGCATTGAGGCGTTGTTAGCGCGTCCCATCCATGCCTTGAGTGGGGGGCAAAAGATGCGCGTTGCGATTGCCGGTGTGTTAGCGATGCACCCGCAGTTGATTGTGGCCGATGAACCGCTAGCAAGTCTTGACATGGCTATCCAGCAGCAAGTGCTCAATTTGTTTGACGCACTAGTACAAGACGGACGAACGGTCATTATTGTGACGCACGACCTAGATCAGGCCTACGCTTGGGCGGATGAGGTGATTGTCTTGGCTGACGGTGAAGTGCAACAGCAGGGCGCGCCAGAAGCCGTCTTTGCCGATCAAGCTATTCTTGACCTTTGTGGCTGGGAAAAACCGTGGGTGCTGGCCGTTTCACAGCAAATGGGCCTTACGCCTGCCGCCAAGTCACGCGCAGACCTGTTAGCGCGTCTATAAAAACGCTTCTGTGGCGGCTTGGCCGCATCCTCCCCTTTGCCAGCATGGCTGGCTAGTCTTCAACCATATTTTCTATAACTGATATTGAACCGTAGCAACTGCTGACATGTGAGTGAAAGCGTTGGTTTGGGATCATTCCAATTTAGCGTACAATCGAAATTAGAATTTAGTTTGTTGTAAATTCAACAGTGACAAAGCGCATCTTTATTATCATTCGCGGACGCAGTAAGACCCTATGTATATTGTTATTTGCCCTAAATGTGACAACTTAGTTGGCGCAGAAACAAAAGCGTGCCCACAATGCGGGACTGACTTGACTAATGAACCAACCCGATCGCGCTGGCGCTCATTATGGATAGGTCTGTTGGCTGGGCTGGTGATGTTAGCAATTGCGGCTGTTGTTTATACATTGGTGATCAAGCAGCCAGTGCAGGTGACGCGCGACATCACAGAGCCGCTCGTAGGCGTTTGGGTGCTTCAAACGGCTGAAAACACGCCAGAGACTGAAGGTACGCGGGTGCAGTTCAATGCAGACAATACTTTTAAGATGAGTTTGCCTGGGAATCCAAAGATCGAACTTGGCGGGACGTGGGAAGCCACGAATAAACAGATTGAGCTTGTCGTAACCGAGTCTAGTAATGAGGCCGCTGTTGCAATTGGCACAACGACCACAACGTTCATTTTAGAAGTGACTGAAGATAGTCTGCGTATTCAAGAAGAGTCAGCGGCCGTTGAGCAGTACATGCGCGTACGCTAGCCAAAATTGTTGATACTGTAATTTCCTAATATCCGGACATTAGCCCAAAACCCTTGCGGAACTGTAGGATGGTGTTATTATCTTGCAGCTCGGGAAACACA
>JAHDBW010000005.1:59099-70116 GCA_020630175.1 Anaerolineales bacterium | reverse complement strand
ATAGCAAGTGCCTTCAGTCGAACTTCAGGTGCTTGCTCATACTACGTGGTTGAGCGCTCTCAATGTAGTCAGCGTATGCTTGCACAGAGGGAAATTGATCAAGGACAATATTAGGATTGGGTAACGAGCCATTTCTTAGGCCGATGTAGTCTTGATAGCTTGAATACTGCCAGTCTTGCGGGTGTTTGCACAGGCGTGCTCTGACTGGGTTGAGATGGATATAGCGCGATAGTTCCACTAAATAACGATCATGCGCCACATGCTTGGCCTGATAGCGCCCTTGAAACAACGGGCCACGTCGTTTTTGCTGAGCATTTATTGCTTGAGCATAGGCGCTTCCAAAAGGAGCCATCACTGTTTTGCCAAAAGTGTCTGATCTAATCTTCAGCAAAATATGATAATGATTTGGCATCAAACAATAAGCAACCAACGTTGCTTGATCGGCTGTGCAATACTTTCGAAACAGCTTCAGAAAATATAAATAATTTTCATGGCGTAGAAAGATATTGCGCCCATCTACGCCACGATTATAAAGATGATAATACGCATCAGTTGCTAGTGTACGACTAACTGGCACTCATGCGCTCCATCATCACCCTAATACCGGCCAGCGCCACTCAACTGTTGATAGCTTTGGAAGCCCAAAAAGCCAAATAACAACGCCATAAAAATGCTGTTAAAGAACATCAGTCCCCCCACGGCAACCAGCGCACCCGTCGCTACGGACAGGATGAGCGATTTCCTGACGCCATCGTATGGGTCGCCCATAATAAACAGGCTACGCGCAACTTGGCCACCATCCAATGGGAACACGGGCATCAGGTTGATCAGCCCCCAAAACACGTTGATCCACAGTAATATGCCAATCAGTGAATTCACCAAAGGTGGCGCACTGGCTAAGTACGCTTCAGGCACTGGAATAAAGCCTAAGACAGTGCCAGTGCCTACAGTTCCACCCAGCACAAATACAATTCCGCAAACAATAGCCGCCAGCAAAAAGCCAGCAAATGGACCGGCCAATGAAATATAAATTTGTTCCATCAGGGTTCGGGCAACGCTGCGGCGTCCACCAAATCCATGTGAGGCAACAGGGACAGCTAAGCCCCCCATCCCATGCAAGATGATGAAGGAATCTTGCCCATAGCGGCGCATCATCAGGGAATGGCCAAGCTCATGAACCAAGATGGAGATGAAAAAGGCGAAGACTAGCACCAATGTGTATTGAAGCCCGCCTGAGCCGCCAATAAGTAACGCAATTACCCAAAAGAGCGGATGCACCCGGACTGGCACGCCAGCAACTCTGAAATTTAGGTCATATTGCGTTTCAGGGGGAACAGAAAATAGATTCATGGAGAATTCCTAATAGAAAAATTTCGATGTCGTTAATCTTATTTACGGATTACACCTAACATTTGTTGCAACTTGCGCTTAAGCGACATCTTCTGGGCCAACCCACATAAATGGATTGTGGGCAATTTCCCACAAATGGCCATCCGGATCTGCAACGTACCCCGAATAACCACCCCAAAAGACTTTTTGCGCTGGCTTTGTAAGCGTTGCGCCAGCGGCAAGCATTTCCGCAATTACGGCATCTACTTCTGCCTCAGAGGCAACGTTGTGGCTAACACTAACGCCACGGAAACCGCTACCAGCAGCCGCAACGGTAGCATCTTCTGCTAAAGCATCACGCCCATACAGACCGAGCCAGGTGCCGTTGAGCGTAAAAAAGGCAACGTTTTCGCCGGGAAAGTCTAGCTTTGGAAAGCCAATGTCAGAATAAAATTTTATAGAGCGCTTGATATCGGCAACGCCAAGCGTAATCATTGAAATACGTGGGTTCATAAGCTGATGATAATTCAAGTGTGCTTGTATTGCGTTAACATAATTCTCGCATCCAATTGGGCACTTGACCAACTAGATTGTACCCAATACCGTTAGCGACTATTTAAGTCAAAAGCGACCTCAATTGAGGTCGCATAATGATTGCTTGTAATTAGCTGTTGTGCCAAAGTGTTGGGCGGCACCCCCATCAAGTCTCTACTAAATCAGATTAGTGTTCCATTGTGATTTCGCCATCTTCAACTTTGATGCTGAATTTATTTTCCAGCAACCAAAGGAAGCGATCGCGATCCCAACGGTCATCATCAAACCCAAATGTGCGGGCGCCATAATCTAAGCATGCGGCTAGACGCTCTAGTTGGATCATGTTCAGGCCCGGCATTGGACGACGACGTGAAGAAGGGATCAAGCCTTCGCGACCACCTTCGCGTGCCATTTTCATCCATTGGCTTACCGCGCCTTCTGTTACGCCAAGTTCAACTGCAATCTGGCGTTGCGTCCAACCTGATTCTTTTAATTCTAGTGCGCGTAAGCGTCGTTTTACCTGCCAATCTAATTGTTGTTTACTGTCACTCATAATATACCTCTTGCGTTTGAATAAAGTTTCTACCAACGCTTCTATTACATCATACGTTTCTGACGATAATTCTGACAAGTTAATAAAGTATCAGAAATTTCTATTCGGTTAGACTATGGCCTCTTTATTCATAAAGACACGCAACAAAAAAGAGAGTTTATTCTAATTTAAATAGTATAACGCGGGCAATCCCCCTAAGTACAGACCAGAAGCCCCCTAGAATTTGTACTATAAACCTAGACTAACCAAATTCAACTTTTGAGCGACTGTACCTTCGAGGCATTCAAAACGGTGCAGGTTCAGCGATTACCCATTAACTTTAGATTTGACGCGCTTTTCCGGTATTATGCAGATGGCGCTAACGTCAACCTAATACCCGACCTTGAGGAGAGTATATTAAATGTTATTAGCTGGTGATATTGGCGGAACGAAAACCGTTCTAGCACTTTACAATGCACATCAATCATTACGGCACCCTATCTATCAGAAACGCTATCGCAGTGCAGACTATGCGTCGCTAAAGGATATTATCGCTGACTTCCTAGCCAGCAAGTTAGACCCGCAAATTGAAGCAGCTGCCTTTGGTGTGGCTGGACCCATTGTCAATGGCACAGCCACACTTACAAATCTGAGTTGGGTTGAAACGGAAACGGAGCTTTCCCAACGCTTCAACATTCCAAAAGTCGCCCTAATCAATGACTTGGAAGCCATTGCAAACGCCATCCCAATTCTAGAAGAAACAGATACGATTACGCTAAACAAAGGGCAACGTATTCCCCAAACCAGCATTGCGGTTATTGCACCCGGCACAGGTTTAGGTGAAGCTTATCTCACTTGGGATGGTACCCAATACCGGCCTTATCCTTCAGAAGGAGGGCATGCCGATTTTTCACCCTCCAATGCAGAAGAGCTGGGGTTGCTAAACTTTTTATATCAACAGTATGACCATGTCAGCACAGAGCGCGTGTGCTCTGGAATGGGAATTCCAAATATTTATGATTATCTAAAAAGCAGTGGCTATGCTGAAGAATCACCGTGGTTGGCTGAATCCCTTAGCAAAGCAGCAGATCGGACGCCGATTATTTCAACCGCTGCCGCTGACGACACGCGCCCCTGCCCACTTTGTGTCAAAACGATGGAAATGTTTGTCTCAATTTTAGGCGCGGAAGCTGGTGATCTTGCACTAACTTTTTTGGCAACAGGTGGGGTTTACTTAAGTGGCGGCATCCCGCCGCGCATTATTCACTGGCTAAAAAGTGAACACTTTTTGGAACGCTTCTTCAATAAAGGCCGTTTTGAAGGCCTAATGCGCAATATTCCGCTGGAAGTCATTGACTTACCTGGCGTTGCCTTATTGGGCGCTGCCCGCGCCGGGCAACAATTGCTAAAACGCTAACACGTAAGCAAATTCAATCTAACCACAACTACTATAAAGAAAGACTTATCAATCGACTGGAGATCTAAATGAGCCGCCCCCATACGCAATTAAAAACTAGCCTTGGCAACTATCAAGCTGTTGTAGACACCGCGCTTGCGGAACTGCAAGCCGCAAACATCGTCAACCGCATTTGGGAACATGACCACACCGTCTGGAAAGAAGACCCGACTGAAATTACCAACCGTTTAGGCTGGCTCCATTCACCAGAGAATATGCCCGCAGCGGTGCGCCGCATTTATGCGCTCAAGCGGCAGCTCATCAATGAAGGCTATACCAATGTCTTGCTAATGGGCATGGGTGGGTCTAGCTTGGCGCCAGAAGTCTTTTTCAAGACCTTTGGTAAAGACGCTGAATTACAGCTTGATGTGTTAGACAGTACAGATCCCGGTCGCGTTGCAGAATATGAAGCAAAGCTAGACCTTAGCAAAACTGCGTTTATCGTGGCAACAAAATCTGGTGGAACCGCCGAGACTCTGTCCTTCTTCAAATATTTTTACAATCAAACCGCAGCTTTAGTCGGTGATGACGCAGTCGGTGCCCATTTCATTGCCATTACAGATCCTGGCAGCAAGCTAGTCACGCTAGCTGAAAAACATGCTTTCCGCGCCACGTTTATTAACGACCCTAACATTGGGGGGCGCTATGCTGCACTCTCTTTATTTGGGATGGTGCCTGCGGGGCTAATCGGCATCGATCTGCGTAAATTTATTGGCAATGCAGCCGAAACTGCCTGCGCGTGTGCCGCTAAAGATAATAATCCGGGCTTAGAACTTGGCGTGATTATGGGCGAACTTGCCAAGCACGGCGTCGATAAAGTGACCTTGGTCGCATCAGAAAATATTGCCAGCTTTGGGGATTGGGCAGAACAGCTCATCGCAGAAAGCACGGGCAAAGATAATATTGGTATTTTGCCAGTAACCGGTGAAGCGCTCGGTGCGCCGGCAGTCTATGGCAATGACCGCTTGTTTGTACACTTGCGCTCTGATGGCGACGCCAGTCAGGACAAAGCCCTGCGCACGCTAGAAAAAGCTGGTCATCCCGTTGTTCGCATTCGCCTCCGCAGCCCTTACGATTTAGCACGCCAATATTTCCTTTGGATGTTTGCCACCGCTGTTGCCAGCCAACGCATCAGCATTCAGCCGTTTGATCAACCAAACGTTGAATCCGCTAAGGTTGGTGCCCGCGCCATGATTGATGCCTACGCCAACACCGGCCAACTGCCAGTTCTAGCGAGCGTTAGCCCAAGTGAAGCCGACATAGACGCCCTCGTTGCCAACAACAATGCCGGGGATTACATCTCGATTCAAGCGTACATTCATCCCACGCCTGCTGCCGAAACAGCCCTACAAGCCTTACGCCTGCGGTTGCGCGATCAGTACAAGCTCGCCACTACCATTGGCTATGGGCCGCGCTTTTTACACTCTACTGGCCAGTTACATAAAGGCGATGCTGGTAATGGAATTTTTATCCAGATTGTGTCACAGCAAGCCACTGACCTTGCCATCCCAGACAATGCCGGTGAAGCTGCCAGCGCAATGGGCTTTGACACGCTCAAAAATGCGCAAGCACTTGGCGATGCCCAAGCCCTAATCGATAACAACCGCCGCCTATTGCGCATCAATGTTGGGGCTGATGTTGCTGCTGGACTTGCTGCGCTAACGAAATGATTCAAGCCATTATTTTTGACTTGGACGGTACGCTCGTTCAAACAGAAAAGCTCAAGGCTCGCTCGTACGCGTTAGCTGCTGTTGAACTGTGCCCCACTGCTATCGCGCTAGAAGATGTGATTGAAGCCTTCAAAGATGTTGTCGGTTTGCCACGCTTTGCCGTTGCAACGGCACTAATGGAACAGTTCCAGCTCACTGAAGCTGCAGCCGCAAAAATGGCAGAATTTGGCGTTGCTGAACCATGGCAAGCGTTTGTTCAAGTCCGGCTAAAACACTATCGCGCGTTGATCGAAGATCCGCAAGTGTTGCTAGACAATCGCTGGCCACACACCATTGCGCTCCTAAAGCACGTCCGTGCGGCCAATTGCAAAGTTGGCTTGGCAACTATGTCACACTGCGAACAAGCCAATCGCGTGCTAGATACGTTAGACCTACGCCATTACTTTGACTTTGTTGCCACCCGCGACGATGTTGAAGAAGGCAAGCCAAACCCAGAAATTTACGATCTAGTGCTGCGCAAGTTAGGGGTTATTCCAAAAAATTGCATTGCAATTGAAGACTCACCCAGTGGCGTGCAAGCCGCAATCAAGTCTGGCGCACATACCTTGGCGGTTACCACGCCGTTCACCAAATCTCGTATTCACAGTAGCGGGCTTTTGCCCGCGCAATACATTGTAGACAGCCCAAAGCATTTATTCGGCGCTGTTCAAGACATTATGCAAACTGCATTGGGTCGATAGCACGCCCCCGCGAAGGCTATCCCCACGACACAAAAGGATTATTACAGATGGAAATCGCAATGATTGGCCTAGGCAAAATGGGTGGCAATATGTCACGCCGTTTGATCAAAGGCGGGCATACCGTTATTGGTTACAACCTTTATCCAGAAGCAACCGACGCCCTTGCTGAAGAAGTTGGCCTCGTGCCAGCCTACTCATTAGAAGAATTGGTCAGCAAATTCACCAGTGAAAAACGCGCCTGTTGGATTATGGTGCCAGCAGGCAAGCCAACTGAAATGACCGTTGAAGCCCTCAAAGACTTGCTAGATCCCGGCGACATCATTATTGATGGCGGCAACAGCAACTTCAACGAAACCAAAGCGCGCGCAAAAGACGTCAACAAGCATGGCATCGCGTTTATCGATGTTGGCACAAGTGGCGGCGTTTGGGGCCTGACCAATGGCTACAGCATGATGGTTGGCGGCTCAGACGATGCGGTTAAGTACATCACGCCAGCGCTAGAAACACTTGCGCCCGGCAAAGACAAAGGTTGGGGTCACGTTGGCCCTAATGGATCGGGGCACTATGTAAAAATGGTGCATAACGGCATTGAATACGGCATGATGCAAGCTTACGCAGAAGGGTTTGACCTGATGCGCCACAAAGAAGAGTTCGAGCTAGACATGCACCAAATCTCACAAATTTGGCGCTTTGGTAGCGTGATCCAATCTTGGCTGCTGGACCTTACCGCAAATGCCTTGTCCGATGATCAAGACCTAACTGACTTAGATGGCTTTGTGCCAGATAGCGGCGAAGGCCGTTGGACTGTTATCGACAGCATTGAGCAAGCAGTACCAACCCCGGTGATTACGCTCGCGCTCCAGATGCGCTTCGCCAGCCGCGACAGCGAACAATACTGGGCTAAGATGCTCTCTGCAATGCGCGGCCAATTCGGCGGCCATGCGGTGAAGAAAGCCGACTAACACTTATGGATGGGCGTGGTTTCTGAAAAGACTGCGCCCACTTCGATCTCACATCCAGCCGTAACACCCTAACCTAATTTATTAGCCGACTATCCAAGATGGCGCGGCAGCAACGCACTTAACAGCGCACTTGCCCCCCATCGCACCTTTTCAACCTATGACAACACCTACAACTATTGTTATCTTCGGCGGCTCTGGTGACTTAGCACGCCGCAAGCTTGTGCCGGGCTTATTTAGCCTGTATCAGAAAGGCCGCCTGCCAGAGAATGCGCGCATTGTTGGCTATTCACGTTCAGAAATGACGCACACTGCGTATCAAGAGTTTATGCGCGGCTATGCCGAACAGTTCGCCAAAACTTGGAACGCGGCACAATGGGCCGAATTTGAGCCAAAGCTGAGTTATGTTAGCGGTGTCTTTGATGATGATGCTGCGTTTTCACGCCTAAAAACACACGTTCTCGATGGCGATGATAATTTAGGCGACTGCCTCTACTACATGTCGATTGCACCGCGCTTCTTTACCAGCGTTGCCCAGCAATTACACGAGCACGGCATGGTGCAAAAATCAGATGCAGGCTTCAAACGCGTGATTGTCGAAAAGCCATTCGGGCATGACCTTGCATCTGCGCAACAGCTCAATCGGGATCTGCATAGCTACTTAGATGAAGATCAGATCTACCGCATTGACCATTATCTGGCGAAAGAAACCGTACAAAATTTGATGGTGTTCCGCTTTGCAAATACCATCTTTGAGCCACTCTGGAACCGCAATTTCATCGATCACGTGCAAATTACGGCCGCTGAATCTGTAGACGTGGGCAGCCGCGCTGGCTACTACGACAGCGCAGGTGTGTTACGTGACATGTTCCAAAATCACCTAATGCAACTGTTGGCGCTCACCGCGATGGAGCCACCGGCCAGCTTTAGCGCTGACGCCGTGCGGAATGAAAAAGCAAAAGTCTTGCAGTCACTGCGGCCGATGATCCCCTCACGGCTGGGCACACAAACCGTACGCGCCCAGTATGAAGGCTATCTAGACGCTGACGGCGTGCCAGCAGGTTCACAAACGCCAACTTATGCGGCACTCAAGGTCTACATTGATAACTGGCGCTGGAAAGACGTGCCGTTTTACCTGAGGTCAGGCAAAGCACTAAAAACCAAGGCGACAGAGATCATCATTCAATTCAAAAAACCGCCCCATATGATGTTTCCACTGAGCAAAGACTATGTCATTAGCTCTAACTTTTTGGCGATTTGTATCCAACCGCATGAGGGCATTCACCTACGTTTTGAAGCCAAAGTGCCTGATACCGACTCGGACATGGAATCCGTACTGATGGACTTCCATTACTCTGATGAATTTGGCGAAATCATCATGCCGCAAGCCTATGAGAAGCTTTTGCTTGAAGCGCTAGAAGGCGATGCCACCCTGTTCACGCGCAGTGACGGAATTGAAGCCGCGTGGACATTTATGGATGATGTCATCAAAGGGTTCGAAACCGACTATGCGCCGCGCATGACCTCATACAAACCCGGCAGTTGGGGGCCAGACGCCGCCGATGAGCTGTTAGGCCGCAGTCGCCGAAAATGGCGACACGGCTGCGCAGAACACGAATAGTTCACCTTTAGTAGCGAACTTGACGCGCCTAACAATCAGGGCCCGTCAAGTTCGCACGCTTTGCCACTAACCGACCAATTAACCCGCCCACACTCACGGCAATCCGCACAACTTACAAACCAAATCACAATGCGATAATCAAATTATGATTCAATTTGGCCGCGACATACTCAACAATTCAAGTACAGCCAGCGCGCGCGAGTGGCTAGTTACCAACGGCATTGGGGGCTTTGCGTCTGGCACGCTTAGCAACATCAATACGCGCACTTATCACGGGCTGCTAATCGCAGCGCTTGATCCGCCGCTTGATCGGCACGTGCTTGTCTCCAGCATTGACGAACAAGTCACCTACGCTGGCCGCCCTTACAAGCTATACGCCAACCAATGGGCCGCAGACGCGATTGAAGCGCCCGGTCTAGCTCTGCTCGAACGGTTTTACTTAGATGGCACCATCCCCGTGTGGATCTATCGCTTAGGCGATGCGCTGCTTGAGAAACGCATTTGGATGCAGCAAGGCGAAAATACAACCTATGTGCGCTACAAATTGCTACAAGGCACTGCGCCCTTTTCGCTTGGCGCAAAAATGCTGGTCAACCACCGCGACTTTCACACCACGACGCGGGCGCTTAATTGGCAAATGCAAGTCAAACGCGTAGATCAAGGGCTGCAAGTTGATGCATTTTATGAAGCGAAGCCGCTGTATCTGCTTAGCCAAGACGCCCAAGCCTGGCCAGAACACACTTGGTTTCATGATTATTACTTAGCAACGGAAGCCTATCGTGGCTTAGATGAGCTTGATGATTATCTCTACGCCGGTTGGTTCAACTGTGAACTCAAACTAGGCAAAGCCTGCACGCTGGTACTTTCTACAAATCCAGATGCAAAGTTGAATGGCAGCCAAGCACTCAAAGCACAACAGCGTTATGAAAAAGACCTGTTGAAAACAGCCGGTTTAAAAGGCAATAGCGTTGCCGCACAAAAACAGTTGACGTTAGCAGCCAGCCAATTCATTGTGGACCGTCCAACCGCGGATGCGCCAGATGGCAAAACAGTGATTGCGGGATATCCTTGGTTTTCAGATTGGGGGCGCGATACGATGATTGCCCTCTCCGGCCTCACACTAACCACCGGCCGCCCAGAAATCGCGCGCCAAATTTTGCTGACCTACCATCACTTTGTAGACGAAGGTATGCTGCCAAACCGCTTTGTGGATGACAATTCTCAGCCCGCCTACAATACCGTCGATGCCACGCTGTGGTACTTTCAAGCAATCTACGCCTATTACATGGCAACCGATGACCGCGATCTAATTGCGCAGTTATATGACACTTTGGTTGAGATTGTAGACTGGCACCGCACTGGCACCCGTTACAACATTCAACAAGATGCTGACGGCTTGCTATATGCAGGCTCTGACGGCGTACAACTGACGTGGATGGACGCTAAAGTAGATGAATTTGTGGTGACGCCGCGCATTGGTAAGCCGATTGAAATCAACGCGCTTTGGTTCAACGCGCTCCACATTCTGGCCTTCTTTGCGGATGAGCTCGAAAAAGATGGACTGCCTTATGAAACGTTGGCCAAACAAGCTGAAACCGGGTTTGCTAAATTTTGGAACCCTGAAACCCAGTACTGCTACGATGTCATCGAAACCCCAATGGGCACGCCAGACCCCGCTTTGCGCCCTAATCAGCTTTTTGCGGTGTCCTTGCCGTTTTCACCGCTTACCCCAGCACAGCAAAAATCAGTAGTTGATGCCTGCGCCCGTGATCTGGTTACGCCACATGGGTTACGGTCACTCTCTGCGCGGCATGCAGAATACGTGGGCGATTATGGCAGCGATAAATTCATGCGTGACAGTGCTTACCATCAAGGCACCGTTTGGGGTTGGCTGATGTTGCCATTTATCCAAGCGCACCTCCGCGTTTACAAAGATAAAAAAGCCGCCCGAAGCTTCTTAGCGCCAATGTTCAACAATATGCAAAATCACTGCGTTGGCACCCTAAGCGAGATCTTTGATGGCGATGCCCCCTTCACCCCACGCGGGGCTTACGCCCAAGCATGGAGCGTTGCCGCTGTATTAGAAGCCACTCAGGCCATTGAAAACGCGCTAGTCTAAGACTTACCATCTATGTAGTGCCCCCGCAGGGTGGCGCTACATAGACTTCGTAAAACA
>JAHDBW010000005.1:2278-58999 GCA_020630175.1 Anaerolineales bacterium | reverse complement strand
ACATAATCGCGCTCGAATTCGCTGCGCGGTCAATTTGGCAAGTTCGTGATTTAATTAGGTGCTATGACAGCACTTACGCAACTTTATCCCCAACATCAAGCCGACATTTCACTACAAGGCCTCTATCTGAGCCATAATATTCGCGCTTTAGGCAATGAAGCGCCTTTTGTTTACAGCAATTACGTCACCAGTTTAGACGGACGGATTGCCGTGCCCCACCCTACAAAACCTGGCTTAGTTGTGCCAAAAAACGTTGCCAACGCCCGTGATTGGCGCTTATTTCAAGAATTGGCCGTGCAGGCTGATGTGCTCATTTCTAGCGGGCGGTACCTGCGTGACTACGCCGATGGCCGCGCCCAAGAGATTCTGCAAGTGTACGATGATCCGCGCTTTGCCGACTTGCAAACTTGGCGCAGCGCACAGGGGCTTTCGCCGCAGCCTGATATTGCAGTGGTTAGCGCTAGCCTGAATTTTCCAGTCCCAGCGCAGTTGCTAAGCGGAGAGCGGCAGGTGGTTGTGATTACAACGGCGTCATCTCCGGTGCAAAAGCGTAAAGATCTAGCGCAGCAAGGTGTCAACGTGATCGTTGTCGGTGATGTTGTCACAGGCAAAACGCTTGTGACTGCGTTTCAAGAGAGCGGGTATCAATACATTTACAATGCCACCGGCCCTAAAGTGTTGCATTTATTATTGGCAGATAACGCACTAGATCGGCTGTATCTGACACAGGTCAATCGCCTGTTAGGCGGTGCGCCGTATGCAGGCATTGTCGATGGCCCCTTATTTGAACACCCCATTGATATGGCACTCAACAGCATTTATTTAGATGCGCACGATGTTGGGCAGCTCTTTATTTCTTATAACAAACGCTAACAACGGCTATGATCGACAAACAGACCCTTTTGGACACGCTACAGACAGGCGCAGTTGCTGACCAACAAGCAGCAATCCGAGACTATGAAGACGTGTTAGATGCGGCCGTTATAACGCGGTTGCTACGGCTGTTGGACGATCCAGCTCTTGACCGATTCGCGGCCCGCACCTTGGCCGATGCGGATGATCCGCGCATCGCACCAGCATTGATTCAGCGCTTAGAAAACGGCCCCTCGTGCATCGCCTCATTTTCAACATCATTGGGCAAGCTAAACGATCCGCGTGCCATCCCAGCCCTCATCGCGCGGCTCAACGCGCCAGAAACGACAGACTTAGACAAATATTATGTAATCCGCGCCCTCGGCAAACTCAAGGCGGTTGCGGCCATTCCCCATATTGAGCGCTATGTACAAGTTCACAAAGCGTGTACTGGCAAAAACAAGCTGCTTCACGCTGCGTTCTGGGCGCTACGAAAGATTGAAGCCTGAATTGACAATCCACTATAATCTAATTTATGACTTCAACGCATATTCGAAATGATGGCACCCCGCTAGACCTAGCGTGGGTAAAAGCCACAAAAATCAACAAAAGCGCGGTAACCCGGCATATCAAAACGCTCGCCGGACGCCGCACCGCCAAGAAAAATGCGCAAATCGCATGGCAGCTAAAAGCGATTTCGCTCATCGATCTGACGACACTAGACGGCCATGATACAGATGACCGCGTACGCCGCTTGTGCGCGAAAGCCAAACAGCCGCTGCGCAAAGACATTCTGGCCGGTCTCGGGATGGACGATCTCGAACTGACCGTTGGGGCTGTATGTGTCTATCACAACCGCGTCAAGGCTGCTGTTGCGGCATTGGCAGGCACCGATATTCCGGTAGCAGTCGTTTCTACAGGCTTTCCAACTGGGCAAGTTCCGGTCGCACCGCAGTTAAAGGCCATCAATCAGGTGGTTGAGCACGGCGCGCGCGAAATTGATATTGTGATCTCACGTGAGTACGTCCATACGGGCAACTGGCAGGCAATTTATGACCAAATCAAAGCCTACCGTGACGCGTGTGGCCCCGCACATTTGAAAACAATTCTTGAAACCGGCGAGCTTGGCTCTTTGGCGAATGTTTACAAAGCGAGCATTGTGGCAATGATGGCCGGTAGTGATTTCATCAAAACATCCACTGGCAAGACCAAGGTTAACGCCACCCTGCCCGTTGGTTATGTGATGTGCCGTGCCATTCGCGATTATGAACGCCGCACAGACTTCCAAGTTGGCTTTAAGCCCGCTGGCGGTATTCGCACATCAAAAGACGCACTAAGCTGGATGTCGCTATTAAAGCAAGAGCTTGGCGATGAATGGTTGGAACCAGAATTGTTCCGCTTTGGTGCCAGCAGCCTGTTGGGCGATCTGGAAAAGCAACTCTCACACCATGCAACCGGGCGTTATGCGTCTGGGCGCTATATGCCTAGCAGCTAAGGAGACCTATGACTCTCAAAACTGCATTCGAAACGTTAGCGTACGTCCCAGCAATGGAATCTGATGCCACCGCGCAAGCCTGGTTAGACGCCCACGATCGTAAGTTTGGCCTGTTTATCAACGGCGAAATGGTCGGGCAAGGCAACGAAACCTTAGCCATTCACTGCCCAGCAGACAATCAGCACTTGGCAGATGTTGCCAGCGCCACAGCAGCTGATGTTGATAATGCCTATCAAGCCGCCCGCGCAGCTTTTACAGGCTGGTCACAGCTAAGCGACCACAAACGGGCCCAATATTTATATGCCATTGCGCGCAGCGTGCAAAAACATGATCGGCTATTTGCCGTTTTAGAAGCCTTAGACAATGGCAAGTCGATCCGCGAAGCGCGTGATATTGACGTGCCACTTGTTGCCCGACACTTCTATCATCATGCAGGTTGGGCACAGTTAATGGGCCAAACAATGGCGGGGTATCAACCGTTGGGCGTAGTGGGGCAAGTGATCCCGTGGAACTTCCCGCTGTTAATGCTGGCTTGGAAAATCGCGCCGGCCTTAGCAATGGGCAACACCGTGGTCATCAAACCGGCACCGGCCACGCCACTGACCGCACTCTTGTTTGCCGAAATTTGCCAAAGCGTTGGCTTGCCAAAAGGCGTTGTTAATATTTTGCCGGGCGGCGATGAAGCGGGCAAAGCCATTACTGCCCACGCAGGCTTTGACAAAATTGCCTTTACCGGTTCAACCGAGGTTGGCAAGATCATTCGCCGCGCCACCGCCGGGCGTGACATCAAACTTTCTTTAGAGCTAGGTGGAAAATCACCTTTTATTGTTTTTGCTAGCGCCGATCAAGACGCAGCCATTGAAGGATTAGTTGATGCCATCTGGTTCAATCAAGGTGAAGTTTGCTGCGCAGGCTCACGCTTACTAGTGCAGGAAAGCATTGCGCCTGAATTTTTCCGGAAACTCAAAGCCCGTATGGACAAGCTCCGTTTAGGTCACCCGCTTGATAAAACCATCGACATGGGTGCGGTGGTTGATCAAGCACAGTACAAACAGATTGAGGCTTGGGTGCAGCTTGGAATTAGCGGCGGCGCCGATTGCTATCAAGCAAATTGCGTTGTGCCAACTGAAGGCGCTTATTATCCCCCCACACTGTTGACCAATGTTGACCAAGCCAGCCCGGTAGTAACAGAAGAAATTTTCGGGCCAGTTCTGGTCGGTATGACATTCCGCATGAAAAGTGAAGCTATCGCGCTGGCGAACAATACCCGTTACGGGTTAGCAGCCAGCATCTGGAGCGAGAACATCAACCAAGCCTTGGAAGTTGCCACAAAAATTCGGGCCGGTGCCGTGTGGATCAACAGCACCAATCAATTTGATGCGGCCGCAGGCTTCGGTGGTTACTACGAAAGCGGCTTTGGACGCGAAGGTGGCAAAGAAGGCCTGTATGAATACGTTCGCAGCGCCGCTGAAACGCGCTTAGATCTCAGTACGTTACCGGAGCGGGACGCCAATTGGGGCGCGCATACGCCCGCCTTCCCAATTCCCGCAAATGGCGCGACTACTGGTGTAGACCGCACTTCAAAGATGTACATTGGCGGCAAGCAAGCCCGTCCAGACGGGCACTACAGCTATGCCGTGCTAGATCCTAAGAACGCGCTGGTTGGTTATGCAAGTGATGGTAATCGCAAAGATATCCGTAACGCGGTTGCGGCGGCACACGCTGCCAAGGGCTGGGCAGATCGGACGCCGCACAATCGGGCGCAGATCCTGTATTACATTGCAGAGAACTTGGCAATCCGGCAGGCTGAATTTGTAGACCGCTTACGGGCGCAAACTGGTGCCACGCGTAAAGCGGCTGAGCAAGAGGTAGAGCTGTCTATCTCGCGCTTGTTCAGTTATGCCGCTTGGGCCGATAAATTTGGTGGCACAGTCCAAGAAACGCCACTTTATGGGCTTGTGGTAGGGCTTACTGAACCTGTTGGCGTTATTGGTATTACCTGTCCGGCAGACGCGCCATTGCTCGGCTTTATCTCTTTGGTTGCGCCAGCAATTGCCCGTGGCAACACGGTCATTGCAATCCCAAGCCAAAGCGCCCCGCTCTCAGCAACTGATCTTTATCAGATTCTAGAAACATCTGACTTACCGGCTGGTGTCATCAATATCGTGACTGGTAATCAAGATCATCTGACAAAGACGCTTGTAGAGCATGATGATGTGGACGCGATGTGGTACTTTGGCGATGCACTAGGCAGCCGCGAAGTAGAATATCGGTCTGCTGACAACATGAAACGCACCTGGGTCAGTAACGGTAAACAAATCGACTGGCTTAATAGTACTGCAGCAGAGGGAGCGCTCTTTCTGCGGGCAGCTACTCAAGTTAAAAATATCTGGACGCCGATGGGCGACTAAACAACGCTCTAACCTGAGACTGATTATTGCAGGCGCACAACCGCTAAAAAGCCAGTGGTTGTGCGCTTTTTTTGTTTAATACGGTGTTTTCAACTATCGAGGTTTTAATCAAAATAAATATAAATCAAGTACTTCTACTAGCTGCACACATCAGGCAATAAAATAATATTATCTACAGTACTGTTTTTGAGTACTTATTTGCTTCACTACCTGATATAGCAAACCCTTCACAAATCCTCAAAATACGAAAAAACAACCCAGCCAACCATTTATAAACTTTTTAGGTTTACAACGCTAATATTGCTGTAAAATTTGCTTGACCTAACACTACATTTTGAATTAATTTACCTAACTATTTTCAAGCCGTTTACTTCCCAAGAGCCTTTTCATTAAATAAATGCATTTAAACACAGTATAAAAGCAGCTCTGATTATGATTTTTAGTAATCTATTCATTTTCACACGACCTTACACCTAACTTATAACAGCAATCAAACTAAATTTATAGTGTAATAAGAAAGGGCAACAACACATATAGGTAATTAGGTATTAAAACATTTACAGTACTCACCGCCAACGTAGGTAATATCAGTCTCAAATGTCGAAAATATAAATACAATCTTTGTGAAGAGAAGGTTGAGCGTGAAATCGCAAAACGTATTCGGCATCATCAACCGACAATTGTTTCATTTCAAGAACTAGATCATCGCGATTCAGATCAGACACGCCCAGCGCGTGCTGCGCTTGGCCCGCAAGCAAGGCGGCTACTAGGGGATAACTACTCCATCGTGACCGATAGCACGTTTCATCACACGTGTATCGGCATTCATGTGGATTATGGTGGCTTTGAAAATTGCGCAAAGGGCGGATACTGCGACAGCATCGCCCGTACGTTATCTTTCGCGCCAGATCCGTTTGGAAAATTCTGCGTCTCTAAGGTCAATGCCTATTTAGGGGACTTTCAATTTGGCATCATCTACGGTCACTTTTCAAGCCGCAGCGTGCATTGGCGAGTTAATGCCATCCGCAGCATCTTTGATGACCGTTATGGCGTTTCGCCTTTGGCAGATCAAAAATACAATTTGATCTTAGGAGATTTCAATATGGACCCGTTCCGGTCTAATGATGCTTCAGCCGAGGAATGGCGACAATACGCTGGGCCGCTTGATGCAAACAAAGACTATTGGCATCACAGCCGAGTTTTGGCCAACAATAAGCCAGAAACGACCCACTCATTTATGTGGCGCCACCTAACGTTAGATCACATCGTAACGAATTTTGCGGTTGGGGATAGCGTTGTACTGGGCATGACCCCAGACACTAGTCGCTTAGACGGTGGCCTTGGCATGGACCATCATGCCGTGCTGGCAAAGCTGCAAATTGCACCGACCTTGGCGCAAAAACAATAACGTTATTCCACAATTGCTTGCGCAACAACGTTGCTTAGCAGTTTTTCACCTGCATACGATTCACCTAGCTGAAGTTGCCGGGTGTCCAAATACCGCATAAACGCCTGAAAGGCAGCAATTAATGCAGCACGCATTGCGTCGTCTGGCGTAACGCCCTGCTCCCACCACCAATCTTCAATACTTAGCATGCGCGTCTTTTTATTGAAGGCTAAATTTACCCGTGCCACAAAGCCATCTTTGTATATAACCGGCAAAACATAATACCCATAGCGGCGCGTGTCTGCGGGCTTGTATATTTCCCAGACATAGTCAAACTTAAACAACTGCCGCATTAGGTCCCGATCCCAGATCAAGTTATCAAGCGGACCAATCAAACTAGCGTTATTGCCAACATCCATTGTGCGTAACAACGTCAACCGAGCGAGGTCTGCGGTGCGTAAGAAGTAATGCCGCTGCGGTATACCTTCGACTTCAGCCACGGTTAGCAAGCCTTTTTCAACTAAACGCCGTAAAGTGGCTTTGCGCGCCAGGCTTTTTACATTTGTCATCCCGCCCCAATGCTCACCTGCAAAGGCTTGCACAATGCCCATGCTGCCAACGCGACGCATGATGTGCCAATCTTGATAGTCAACATCTTTAGGATTTGGGTCTGGCGCATGCAGTATGTCATCCGGCACGAGGCGTTCTGATAAATCAAAAACGCGAATTGCGCCTAGACGATGATGGATTGAGAGGTCGCCAACGTCATACAACACGTTAAGCGCTTGCCGAACCATGCGAATCGGTTTACCCCAGCCGCCAATCACTTGACCGGTGTGTTGAAACTCGCGCGCGGGCATTGCACCTTTCTCTTCAATCGCTTGGAGGATATTGGGCAAAATCTCACGCGAGGGGCTTTTGATATGCCGATCTTGCATCGCGCTGCGGTGCCGATTGAAATAAGGTCGGTCGGCCATTGCATGAATGGACGCCATCTTATCCCAGCCATCTATAAGCTGCCGATCCTGATAGAGCAGTTGATCTAAGTAGGCGGGGGTATAGTCGCCAACGCGAGCTTGTAGGGTTAAGTCTGGACTGCGCCCAACCAAGTTAATTGGATCATATTGAATACAGCCAACATGCTGAATAAAGTCCATAACGCCTTGTTTGCCTTGCAATTGGCGCGGCGTGAGCAACCGTTGATGCGCCAGCATAAAGCGGCGAGCATCTGAATTGCTTAGCGTAATTGACGGCGGCGGCAGCGTGACTTTAGCAGCGATAGTCGTATCCTCAACTGAATGTAGCTGTCAGCCAAAAAACTACGCTACCGCTGAAATACAGCGCTGCAAACGTAGACTCTTCTCTGACAAATTGATGTGTGGCTTACTTAGAGTTTACAACAATCGCCGTTAGATATCGCAATTTTTATGTTTGATTTTTGTAATGAGGCCAGTATGGCCTAAGGTGCGTTCTACGCGCATTAGGCCACACTGTTTTGATACGACTATTCGTCGCGAATAACATGCATCAAGCTAAGGTAACTGCTGGATTGCAGTCTGCAAGGCGGCGTCTAAGTTTGGATCGCCAAGGTGTTGCCAGTCAAAAGAAACTGGGATATCAATTGGCACGCCAGTTTCTTCCCAATCGCCACTAATTGGCCAAATTGTATCGGTTGCTAGGTAGAGGATAGACCCATCAGCAAGATTGAACGGGGTAATTTCCTCGATATTTGCGTGCGTTGTGGTCCCGATGGTTAGCGCTTGGCTGCGTTGGTTATCATGTAAAAAACCGGCAAACCGTTCGCCCATGCTATTTGTTGCGCTGCTGACCAACACCGCTAGCGGAATGGATTGCGACCCTAGCACGTCTTGCCCAGCCATATTACGCGGCACAAGGTTGCCTTTTTCAATATACGGCTCGTAATACCAAAATAAGTCGCCGTCTACAAAATAGCTCAAAATCGCATTGGACTGAATAATTAGCCCGCCGGTATTGGTGCGCAGATCAATAACTAAGCCCGTCAGATCCTGATTGGCATTCAAGCTCGCCCACGCCGCCGCGAACTTATCATCAATGTCACGGTCTAGAAACGTATTGATTTGAATATAACCCGTATCCCCAAATCGATTTGTTACGATGGCATCTTGCACTTCGATTGGACTACGGGTAACGGTGCGCTCTTGTAACGTGCCATCTGGCTTTTGCACCAGCAGATCGATGGTCGTGCCTGCGGGTCCGCTAATAAAATCAAAGGCCTCGCCATTTGGCGCACAGCATAAGCGGTAACCATTGACCGCAATAATCCGGTCGCCATTACGCAGTCCCGCATTCCAAGCCGCATTATTGGGAATTGCCCAGCCAACAAGTGCACTATCATTTTCAGGCTGACCAATTAGCGCCACGCCGATCCCTGCATAACCAGCATCGCCGCGCAGTAAATTGCGCACGCCTTCCGCTTTATCCGCCGAGACCAGATAAGAATGTTCGTCGTTGAGTTGATAAGTAATTTCGGTCAGCAACGCCCAGAACTCGGCGTTGTTGAGGCCAGCGCTAATTTGCGCATCGTATTGTGCCTTCAACGGTGCTAACTGCGGTGCTAGCTGCTGCCGATACACGTGCTCGGTCATGATTAGCGACCAGAACTCGTCAAACACTGTGGTTTGCAAGGCGGTGTCCGTATACACCGCTGGATAGGCCGTCGGCTGCACGTCTAAAATTTCATACCCAGCTAAGTCTGCGGGCGCCACGTCTGGGACGCTTGGTTTTGGCGCGTTGGTGGCAATTGCGGTTGCCTGCACTACGGCAGACTCGGTTGCCATTTCTGGATCTTGAATTGGGATGTCAAGCCGATCTTCAGGGGCGCTGGTTGGCAATGAATTATCTGTGGGGGAAGTGTCACTAAGCACCAGTTCAGCTAAGTTGCAGGCAAGCAGCAGCAACGCGAACGCTGGTAAAAGAGCGAGTAGCCGTTTTTGCATCATAACTCCTATGCGATTGCAATTGCGGCCTAGCAACCGCAGTAAATGGCAGGTTATTCCTGAAAAATATTGATATCTTGGAGCGCAACGTTTATATCAACGCGCTGCCCAATTTCTAGCGGTGTACTGGTCGGGGCAGACTGTAACAACAGTCCAGATTCGAGTTTTAAGGCGTAGTAATGGTTACCACCCCAATAACGGCGCTGCGTGACGGTGGCGATCCCATTTTCGTTAGGCGTAATATCGATATTCTCTGAGCGTACAACCAGTTTGATTGCAGCACCATCGACAACATCATTGGGCGCAGCAATGGCACCCAGTTCGCTTTCCACCATGTCACCATTAACCTGCCCGGGGATCATCATCGCCCCACCAAAGAAGTTAGCGATGAACATCGTGGTTGGTTTACAGTAGATTTCTTGCGGTGTGCCCCACTGCTCCAAAGCGCCATCGTGCAAGATCGCCAAGTAGTCGGCCATTTCACTGGCCTCTTGCTGATCATGCGTCACCATTAACGCGGTGGTGTTTGTGGCCTTGAGGATTTGGCGCACATGCTCGCGCAGAGAAGCACGCAATTCCGCATCCACGTTAGAAAATGGCTCATCCATCAGCAGTAAAACTGGCTTAGGTGCCAAAGCACGCGCCATGCTAACCCGCTGTTGCTGCCCACCAGAAAGCTCATGCGGATAAGCGTTGGCAATGGTTGGCAGTCCAATCAATTCAAGCAACTCAGCAACCCGCGCCGCCTTCATTGCCTTTGTGGATTTGCGAAGCCCAAATGAGATGTTTTCTGCAACGGTGAGATGTGGAAACAGGGCATAGTCTTGAAACACCATGCCAATGCCGCGTTTTTCTGGCGCAACCATTTTCCGATCTGACGCCACAACGGCGTTATTGATCAAGATTTCACCGGAATCAGGCGTTTCAAATCCAGCCAGTAACCGCAGCACGGTTGTTTTTCCCGCACCAGACGGCCCAATAACGATGACAAGGTCACCTTGCCCAACGGCAAAGCTAACATCGTGGACGGCCGTTACATCACGCCCGGGAAATGTCTTAGTTACGTTACGGAATTCAATTACAGCCATTTATAAATACGCTTGCTACGTCTGCTCACGGAAGGTGAGAATTGCCATCGGAATCGAAGACAACAGAATCAATAGTAACGCCGGAGCAGCAGCTTTGGCAAAAAATGCTTCGGAAACGTTAGCCCACACTAATGTTGCCAACGTTGGGAATTCAAACGGGCTTAGCAAGAGCGTGGCTGGCAATTCTTTGACAACGGTCAAAAACACCAACGCCCCACCGGCAAACAACCCAGAGCGAATCAGTGGAAACGTGACCTTGAAAAAGGTGCGCAATGGCGAATTGCCTAAGCTGCGCGAGGCTTCGTTCAAACTTTTGCGCACTTGCAACAGCGATGTACGCAGCGTGCCAACCGCCTGCGGAATATACAAAATCATATACGCGATTAGCAACATTGGCAGCGATTGATACAGCAAACGTGAATAGCGTGCGCCAAAGAAAACTAAGGCTAAGGCCACGACAATTCCCGGCAATGCAAAGCCAATGTACACAATGTGTTCCAAGCTTTTAGCCAGCCAGGTGCGACGGCGCTGCACCATCAGTTGCGCCACGATGAGGGCCGAGACTAGCGTGAGCATTGCCGCACCACTGCCAGCAAGCATTGTGTTTAGCAATGCCGCCCACAGATCAGAAATCACCTCACCGCTGAGCACGCCCCGGATCAGCCAGAAAGAAAGGCCACCGGCTGGCACGCCCAAGGCTAAAAATACAATCAGGCCGCAAAACAGTAAGGCTGGCCACTTCCAAACGCCTAAAGCGTGCTGCGGCGGCGGACGTTGCGCACCACTTTCTTTATGGGTTTGTTCATGTTGGCGTCGTAAGCGGAGTTCAAAAATCACTAAGGCTAACGTCATCAAAATCAACGGAATTGCCAACGCTGCCGCCAAGGAACGGCTCAAAAAGGACTGATATTGAATGTAAATTACGCGCGTAAACGTGTTGTAGCGCATGACAGAGACCGCGCCAAAATCACGCAGCACATACAAGGCAACAAGCAACGCGCCAGCCACAATACCGGGCCTGATCAGCGGGAGCACAATCTGCCGGAAGGTTTCAAACGGAGTATAGCCAAGCGAGCGTGCGGCCTCTTCTAGCGCTGGATCGGTTTTGTTAAGCGCATTGCGGGTGGATAGCAGGATGTAAGGATAGCTCATCAGGGTAAGCACCAAAACGGTGCCCCAGAAACTATGTACATCTGGCAGGCGCTCGATTCCTAAAGGTTCTAGCCAGCCTTGCACCATGCCGTAAGGGCCAAACACAGACACAAACAAATAGGCACCAACGTAACTTGGAATAACCAACGGCAACGCCAGCAATACCGCCCAAATACGGCGGCCCGGTAAATTAGTGCGCGTGGTGAGCCACGCTAAAGGAATGCTAATGAGTGCAGCAAATAAGGTAACCGTAAGCGAAAGGCTAATTGTTCTGAGGAGTGTCCAAAAGGTGCCAACCTTGGTCAAGACTTTGATGGCATCCGGTATGCTTTCTGCGGCCCGCACAAAAATGTAAACAGGCGGCAATAGCAAAAGCAGCCCAACAAGAATTGCCAAGCCACTAAGCAGCACATAACGGGGTTGAACTTTGTGTAACGACAAGTAACTTAACCTGATCGATAGCATCTGAGTTCGCTTAAAGGGCATGCGCAATCCGGCCATCGTATAAGAAGTTTAAGCGGTTCTGGGCTGCACACAATGACAGACGTTGTATTTTGAAGTTGCACTAAATCTAATCAAAAGTTAACCGTGGGTAATCCCGACTGTCTAAGTTTCAGAAACGAAACCGGTCACAATCCGCTGATCGCAGCGAATATTAGGGCAAATGGTATACACTTCGCCCTTAGAACTGCTAGAATTGAATAGGTATTATTGATGGAAACTTACTACTCACATCTACACGATCAACCAGTTGTGCCCGGCTTAGAGCCGCCACTTACGCAACCGCAACGCGAATATTTGGCGGAAATTTATCGGATTCACGATGAAAATGGTGGCAATGTGCCTACCAATCTGCTGGCAGAACGGCTGAACGTTTCTCCACCAGCGGCGGTCAAAATGATTCGCCGGTTAGTTTGTGATGGCTATTGTGGCCGCGAGCCTTATAAAGGCGTAACGCTAACTGATAAAGGCGTGCGCGAAGCTCTGCGTGAAATTCGCAGCCATCGCTTGGTCGAACGTTTTCTAGTAGACGTGATGAATTTTGGCTGGCATGAAGCCCATGCATATGCGCACGATTTTGAAGATCTTTCTGAAGAAGTTGAAGATCGGATGGATCTGCTTTGTGGGCACCCCACCCGCTGCCCGCACGGCGAGCCAATCCCAACCAAAGATGGGCAGATTGAAGTGATCAATGATGTCAGCATGGCAAAAATAGAGCCGGGCACTGCTGGCAAAATTAGCCGCATCAAAAGCCACTCTGCGGATAAATTGCTGTATTTGTCAGAAATTCAAATGATCCCCGGTCAGGCCATCGAAGTGATTAACCGGGCACCGTTCAATGGTCCGATCCGCGTCAAAATCAACGGTCGCGATGAACAAGTGGTTGGTGCTGAACTAGCGGCTGATATTTGGGTCGAATAAACTAAAGCGCTACTAAAAATAAAAAGCGGCTGTAGGCGCACATTGCAATGTGAGGCTATAGCCGCTTTTTTGATTCAAGAGCACTGTCTAATGCTGCGCGTTATTCGGTCACACTGATCGAAACAGTCTCACTGCGGGCGATATTGCCAGCGGCGTCGACCGCCTCAACATATACGGCGTAATCCCCAATGGCTGGCAATTTCCAACGCATGGTAAATGGCGCAACGCTGCTGGTTTCTACCAGCCCCCCATTGACGTAAACGTTAACGCTTTCCAACGCCAAATTGTCTGCGGCGTTAGGCTGGATCACAAGCGACTCGTCTTCCAGCTTGATGGTATAGCCATTGACTGGCGACACCAGCTCAACCGTTGGCGCAGTGTTATCAATCGTAATTGGCACATTGACCTGCTCAAACAGCTGATCCTCACGCAAGACCAACACTTGAATAGTGTACAGCCCTTCAAACCCAGCAGTGTTGAACGTTTCTAAGCGCCCTTCTTCTTCCTGCGGTTCTTCCTTATCGGGTCCAATTTGCGTCCACTCAGTGGGATTCAGCCCTGCGCCAAACTGCACCTTGCCCAGCGCAAATCCATTGCCTTTGGCAACCCCAGTAATATCAAACACGCCGCGCACGTAGTCAAACGGCAAGGGATAGGTCACCACTACGTTCTGGCTGCCATCAAACTGTGGCCCGAGCGTGTCATATTCTGTGGGCGGCTGCGCGATATTTGCGGCAATCAGCCAATCGTTGGCTTCATCTGGCAAGACTTGATAAGTGCGTTCTTCAATCAACTCTGGCGCCGTATAAATCGTGGCTAGCTTTTCCGTTTCACGGTTGATCTGATACGTCCGCCAAATGTTATCTGGGCGCGTTGGCTCTGTGCCTTGTACAAAAATATCGTTTTTATATTGCTGGCACTCGCGTGACGGAAGCAAGCCTGATGGATAGCACACTTGCAGCTCAGTTAGGCCTGCTGGTTGTTCCCACCCAATCGGCGGCAGGTCACGCGTGGCGTATTTCATTACCGCATTCCAAATGGGACCAGCACCAGTAAGACCCGAGATATCTTCCATGCGCGTGGAGTCTGTATTACCAACCCAAACCCCAACCGTTAGCTGTGGGGTATAGCCCATCGTCCAGTTATCAATCAGATTATTTGTGGTGCCGGTTTTTGCTGCAGCTGGGCGGCCAATTTCTAATGGATTTGGGCTACCGAAAGCTGCAATACGCGATTCGTTATCGGACAGCACGTCCGTAACGAGGTAGCTCAATTGCGGGCTAAGCACCTGCTGGCTCCTAGGTGCGCTGAAATCACAGGCCTGATCACCCGTTACGCCACACACACTAAGCACTTGCCCAACCGAGTCTTCAATCCGTAAAATCGCAATCGGATCTAATACGCGAAAGCCACGGCGGGCTTGGCTGGGGTCAATTGGCTGCCCAACCATCGTGCCACCGTTGGACATTACGCCGTAGGCCATGGTCATATCCATCAGCGTCACCTCACCACCGCCCAGGCTAAGCGCCAAGCCATACTGGCTAGAATCATCGGTCAGCGTATCAATGCCCATTTGGTGCGCGGTGCGGATTACGTTCTCCACGCCAACCCAGTTGGTAATTTCAACGGCAGGGACATTGTACGACCGCGCCAAGGCCTGCCTGAGGCTAACTGGCCCATGAAAGCGGCGATCATAGTTCTCTGGCACGTAAGGTTCGGCCACACCGGCGTTGAAGCCTTTGCGGACGTCTAACACCATGGTTGCAGGCGTGTAGCCTTGCGAAAACGCCGTAATGTAAGCAAACGGCTTGAAGGAAGACCCCGGTTGTCGCAACCCATCTACGGCAACGTTAAAGCTTCCGTCAATTGAGTCGTCCCAGTAATCACGTGAGCCCAACATGGCCATGATTTGGCCTGTATTGTGGTCGTATACCGTGACCGAGACATTGGATACATTGTGATCGACGCCAACATCAGCGGCGCGTAGCGGCGGCAAGAAATTGGCAGCCTCACAAACGCCGCCGGTTTCCGTTTGCACAATAGTGTTCGGGTCACCGCCACTCAAATGATTGATATGCGTCCGTGCCACACACTCCACTTGCTCTTGCAGGTTGTAATCTAGCGTTGTGTAAACCCGCAGCCCCCCGCGATACACCAACTGTGGGTCAAGCTGATCTAATAAATCTTGCAAGACATGAAAACTAAAGTGCGGTGCAACAATATTGAAGCGCTCACGGGCAGGCTTGAGGCGGCTTAACACGTCCACGCTTTTGGCAAGTTCAGCCTGTTCTAAGGTTAGGAACCCTTGCTGCTGCATGGCGTCTAACACTAGCTCTTGGCGGCGTTTCGACTCTTCTGGGGCGTCAAGCGGATTGAGCGCGGGGAACTGTGGAATTGCAGCCAGCAAGGCGCTTTCTGCTAAGTCAAGTTCGGTGGCCGATTTATCAAAGTAAACGCGGGCAGCGGCGTCGACGCCATAAGCGAGGTTGCCGTAAAAGTTTGTGTTGAGGTACAGCTCAAGGATTTGGTCTTTGCTGTAGCGTGTGGTCACTTCGTTGGCAAGCAACACTTCACGCACTTTGCGCTCATAGCTCAGCGTGGCAACTTCATTGGGAGAAATCACCACATTTTTGATGAGCTGCTGCGTGATAGTGCTACCACCCTGAATCGGCCCACCTTGTAAATTACTAACAAAGGCGCGCCCAATCCCTTCTAAATCGTAACCGGGGTTTTCATAGAAGGTTTTATCTTCAATGGCAATCGTGCCCGCGATAAACTCACGCGGCACGGCGTTGATTTCTAACCACTGCCGGTCGCCAGCCCGCGGATCGATGATTTCGTAAAGCAGGTGCTGACCTGTGCGGTCATAAATTTTTGTCGTTTGGAAGAATGCGCCGTTAGAGGTGTTGAACGCCGCTTCAATTTCACGCGGGGTTTGTAACTGGCTCAGGTAGGAACTGTAGATTTGCGTCAACACAGACGCAGCGCCGCCCAGCAGCAAAATAATAGCGGCCAGCACGGCAATCAGGATGCCAGAGAAGCCAAGGCCCACAAAGCCCCAAACAGAGCGGCCTCTGCCCTGCTGCCGAGCGCGGCGGTTCCGACGAATAGTGATCAGTGCGATAGGATTACGCATACGTCTATTTTAGCCGACTCTAATCCGTTCCAAACAAATACCATTGCAGCGATGTACCAATCAGATACAACACGACAACTATCCCAAACACGTACACGAAACCAAACGGCGCATAGTTGACCTGTAACCAACCGCTGACTTGCGGCATGATAAACCAGCCAAACTGAAAAGAGATGCTGCTCAGGCTCATGGTGAGCGATTGCGCATCTTCGCTTACGTTTTCTAGCATAAACGTCTGATAAATTGGGTTTGCTAGGTTCATCAGGGCTAGCCGCATGATGTAAGCCAAGGCTGCAATCAAAAAGAAAATATCAGCATTTACTAAGCCGACCGGAACAAGGTAAGCCCCCGCTCCAAGCAATAGCAAAAAAGGCACTGAGGAATATTGCGAGAGCAACACCGTTTTGATCTTGCCAAAGCGCTCGACTAGCGGCGGCCCACAGAATTGACCAAGTGCCATCCCAATCGCGCCAAGCGCAAACAGCGTAGAAATTGGCGGATCTGGCTTAAGGTAGACGTTCCGAAAATAGATATTCATAAACGGCATCATCGCACCTGCGCCAAGCCCAATAATAAGCGGCGGGGCTAAAAAGCGCATGAGCTTAGACCCGTGTACGCGCAGTAGTTGAAAAATTGGCGCTGGCTTTTGGGTTGGGTCACGCGGCGCTTCAGTAATCGCCTTCAGTGGCAGTAAGCCAATTGACAATAGCAACATCATCAGGGCGAGTGCTAAGCGGTAAGAGATCGTGTCGGTTGGGGCTGCGTCTACTAAGCGTGCCATCCAAGTGGGCACTTGGCCGCCTAACAAGTTGCCAACAAAGCCCGCAACCGTCATCAGTCCAAAGCTGAAGCTAAACACCCACTGCCGATTCTCAGCGCTGGTGTTGCGCATCAAAAACGGGGCGCGCGCAATGTTCTGCGCCGCAATAGACATGCCTGCCAACATGCGAAACGCCACCAACGCAACCGTCGTCGGGAACAATAGAATCCCGAGAATTGACAGCACGTTCAAGGCTGCGCTCGTAATCAGCATGCTGCGCGGCGACCAGCGTTCTACAAGCCAAGCAATGGGCAAGGCCACCAAAATGGCGCCCAAAGAGGAGACGGTTTGCAGCGTGCCGATAAACTGTTCGTTATAGTTGGCGGGCAGGCTGAGAATATAAAAGTTGAAGAGAAACTGAAAGATGCCAAAAGAAAGCCCCGCAGTGGCGGCGCTTAAAAACAGCAGTTTGATGTTGCGGCTAAAACTATTTACTTGTTTTACAGCAGTAATAAATGTGGTTGGAGAAGACAACGAGGCCTACACTTTTTCCCAAACAGCAAAATGAGACAGGCCAAACCATTGCAGCGGCGTGCCTTCTAATTTGTACAATGCGTTACGCATGCGGCGTCCGTTTTCACCAAGGCGCGCAATAATATTGTCATAACCACCATAAATGGCTTGATGCGACACTTGCTTGAGGGGTAAATCTGCGAACAGATTTTTTAGGTCGCGTTTGGAATAAACTTTGACATGCGGGGCAAGCTTGTCTCGCATAGGGGTTGGCAGGTAATTTACAAACGGCTTATTGCCAAATTTGTAGTTCCCTTTCCAGTAAATACCGTGTGTTTCAAACGGATAGCCACGGTTAGGCACAAAGACAACACAACGCCCGCCCGGTTCTAAAACTCGAGCGATTTCTTCTGCGGCAAGGCGATCGTCCTGCACATGCTCTAGCACCTCATGCGAGAGAATTAGTGCAAACGCGTTGTCGGCATATGGCAGATATTCACCAACGGCATTCGTGAGATGTTTGAGGGGTGCAACTGGCGCGGCAAGTCGGTCGAATTCAATATCAAGACCGTGCGCAACGGCACAGTGCTCTTGTAGATGATGGACATAGCTGCCCACCCCGCAACCATCGACCAAAACGCGCTTGCCCGTTAGGTCTGGTGCTGCGTCTAGAATCATTTTTAGGCGGCGGCGCTGGCCGTCACGCCATACATATGACGGTTCACCCCGGAGGGCTGCTTTATCGCTATGCATCGCAATTTAAGGCTAACAGGTGCCCTACTTCACGCCCCAATGGATGGCAATGGTGCCAAAGTTAAGCCGCTTGAACCCAACATCGCGAAACCCAACGTTGCGCATGCGGATTGCAAGCTGTTCTGCGCGCAAAAAGCCTTGCGTTGAATCTGGCAGATAATTGTACGCATCACCGGCACCGGTAAGAATTTTGCCAATGGCTGGAATAACGGTGTGCATGTGGAAGTTGATAAACGGCTTTAGCATGTTATCGGCTGGTGGCGTGGTGTCTAGCACCACAACCCGACCGCCGTCTTTGAGAACGCGGAATTGCTCTTCAAAGCCTCGATCAACATCAATAACATTACGCATCAGAAATCCTGACGTGACCACATCAAACTGTTCATCAGAGAATGGCAAGTTCAGCGCATCAGTGCCAGACCATTTCACGTCTGACCCGCCCGGCCGATCTTGACCGACATACATCATTTCAACAGTAAAGTCACCACCAACACACAGGTCTAGCGGCGTGTGTTGCATAGCAGCAAACGCGATGTCACCCGTGCCTGTCCCAAGATCTAAAAATGAGTCGCCCGGTGACAGCATGGCTTTTTCAAGCACAATCTTGCGCCAGCCAACATCTTGACCAAACGTCATGACGCGATTCATTAAGTCATAGCGTCCAGCAATGCGGGCAAACATGCCCTGTACGTATTCTGCTCTTTCGGTTCCAGATAAATGAGTCATGAGTTGGATTCTAGCACTCTACGGGCCAGAATGGGGTGCGACTTATTAACGCCAATCGGGCGCAATTGCACCGGCTGGTAATTGCGTGACTGTGCCTGAGTCAATGTCTAGAATTTCTAACACGCCGGCACTTGAGGTATACGCAACTTGATTAGCTAACGGCGAAACGGCAAAGTCTGGCGGCTCGCCCAAGCCAGTGTATAAATTCCGCGCTGGCGCATCTGAATCAAGCGGCAGCAGCCACAGGCCATGCGTGATTGGAGCGCTTTCTGTTTCTGTGTGCAAAATAAGGTTGCGGCCATCTGGCGTGAGCACCCCACTGCGTAAGTCAGTTAAGTTGCGCAGATCTAACAGCGCTCGATCATTCTCACTGAGTTCACGTGGCAGCACTTCATCAAAGGCAAATCCATCGCGGTAAGCAGAGTACAAAAACAACAAGTCTGGGTCATCTTCGGCTTGGAAGATCAGGCGCAGCTGCCCGTCGGCCAGCGCTGGCGTATACCAACCTGCTTCATTTGTGCGCTCTACAATTGCAGCATCTGCAATAAAAACACCCGCAATCCCTTCAATTTGGTTCACAATTTGGCCAGTCGTAGGGTCAATGACTTGGGCGTAACGGTTGCCACCGACTACGCGTTCATCTAGCAACAGCACTTCTTTTGAAGGCAGCGCAAAGATAAAGCCACTATCAGGAGAGACGCGCTCTTCACGTAATTCGGTCGCGTCGCCGCCCGTGCTCGGGACTGTCAATAATCGCCCGTCGCTATCAACAAACACAATCAAATCGTCAATAACAAGCGTGCCGTAATGCGGATTCACATCATCGGATAAATAGATTACAGCGCCATCCGCTTGAGAGACAGCATAGAGGCCGTCAAAATCTACAATTGTGACCAGTTCACTGGTTGCACTGTAGCCGCTAATGCCAACCCCGCCACAAGCAGCGAGAAAAACACTCAATAGGCCAATGACAAATTTATGCAGTTTCATCTAGCCTTCGTCCTCCTCTGTTACGGGTTCGGTTGGGTCAACTGCATCTTCAGCGGTCTCAGCATCTGTTTCAGTTTCAGTATCGGCTTCAGCATCGGGATCAGGCGTATCTGCTGGCGCAGGCGTTAGCGTTGGAAACTCAGCGACTAAGTCTGGTTCGCGCAATAGCGTGCCGTCCTCACCGTCAAAAATCACAAAAAAGCGATCATCGTCTGCTGAAGATGCGGTCACCGTTAGCCACAGTCCGTTTGGCGCCCACTGGGCATCTAACACCGTATCCCAATTGACATTGATATCGCTCGCTAACACTGTGCCAGTCGCGTCGACCAGCCAGAGCGTTTCTTCACCAAATTGAGACACACGCACCGCGTACTTGCCGCCTAGTTCCGACGTTGTTCCCAACACTTGCGCATCGGAAACACCTGAGACTAAGGCCACGGCTTCAGCGCCATCTACACTGCCATAGAGCGTCACAATATCGTCTTCAGCGATCTTATAGCTGAAGAAAGCGAGCCGCGCACCGGGCGTTGGGGTTGGCTCAATCGTAGGTTCAGCGGTGACTGCAGGCGTAGCTGTCGCAACTGGCGTAAAAGTGAAAGTTGGCACCTGTGTAATGGGCTCAGCGGTAGGCAGCTGCGTTGGTGGCGGCAATGTTGCCGTCGGCGTTTGCGGCGTTGCCACCATCATGCTCAACTGATTGACTGGCACCTCAATTGGACAGTTGTTGTCTAACACGGTTGGGCAAAGCGCCGCTGTTCCCGCGCCAAAGGCACCTAACAGCAACAAGGCTAGCCCGCCCAAAATTCCAGCCAAGCAGCCCACTGAAAGCGGCTTCCGGACATAAACGGCAGTTGTTTCAGCTAAGGGCAGATCATCAACTAGTGCTAATACTCTAAATGGATAGCGCCGCCGTTTAGACCGCCGCTCTAGGCATTTAACGCTAAGCGCTGCCACATCGCTTTTGCCAGCGTCTAGTTCAAATATATTAGGGTTACAGCTATACGAGAGTTTCCCGTGTTGATCGGCAACGTTGACCTCAACAAGTAGCGGTTGATTACTTGTATTCGTTACCTTCACATTGAACGTATCACCGCTTTCGGATGGGTCAATTTCAAGCGCAAGCTCTGAAAAATCAGGGTCATCAAGCCCAAAGTCATCAGTTGAGAGGTCTGCAGTTGGATTAGTGACAACCGGCTCTGGCGGTAGATCTTCAACAGGAGCTGTGCCAACCGCGCCGACGGCTTGAATGGGTTGGCGTTTTTCTACTTCAGGAATTTCTTCGGGTGGCGGTTCTGGGATTTCAGTTGGCGTGGTGACCGCAACTTGTTCGGCGGTTTGCGCTAATGCTTCTTCTAGAACTTTGCCTTCAGCAACCAATAAGGCAGCGGTAATGGCCGTTGGTTTGGTCGGACGCGACTTCAGTTCAGCAAGCTGAATCCAATTTGGGTGCTTTTCACCAGCGCCAACAATTGAGAGCGTTACGTCGCCAAGCTTAACGGTGGCGCCGCTCAACACTTCATAGAGTTCGCCTTTTTCTAGCCGGATACCATTGAGTTCTGTGCCTAGCGTAGAGCCAAGGTCTTCAATCGCAAGGCTTTTGGCAGGTTGGGCCAACAAGGCGTGACGGGTCGCAACAGACATGTGTGGCAGTGCCACTTCTGCATCAATGCCGCGGCCAATAGTCACCGGCGTCGAATAAAGGTCATAGACCATGACGCGCTCGTCCGGCAGGCGGGCATAAATTGTCGCGAGGACAGTGGGGATCGAATCAGTCATATATTAGCGCCGAATTACCGCGTTGATTTCACCGCGACCGTTCCAAGCTTCGATTGACTCCTCACCCTGTACAAGGTAACCATCATATTCATTACCAGTTGACGTTAATTGATAGCCATTGAGATTGAATGGCAACCGACCGTCATCTGCTCTAATCCACATTCCATTATATTTCCGAGCAAAGTGCAAGTGCGTCCCCGAAGAGAAACCGCCTTCACACGAGGGATGCCCAACGCGGTCACCCTGGTTTAGCATTGTTCCAACGGGCACCCGCCCTTCTGCATCAATGTGCATATAGAACAACACCCAACCGGTTTGCTCGTTGCCATCGCTATCAAGGTCTTGCATCACAGCACCCTCTTCAGAGCGCACGACAACGCCATCGATGGCAGCCAGCACCCATTCCGGTGCAATACTACAGCCTACTTGCGATGGTGGCGCAAAGTCTACAGACCCCCACGCGCTACCAGTATCCCAGCCACCGTGCGGGCCGCCTGTAAAGAACCATGTCTCGCCAACGGTCCAAGGGAATGTCAAACTTGGGACGCCGAGGCCGTCAGGGATCAAGGGATCTACAGTATATGAAAAAGGATTACCAAACAGCTGTGAATACGTCCGATAAACGCCATCGCCGCTGGTCGCAAGTTGCCATGCGTCTTCTTCATAATATAACCCTAAATAGCGCTGCAATGCGACTGTGCCGGGATTTACTCCATCTGCTACGGTCAGCACAGGGCCATTTAGGACATTGATTGTATTGAGCTGATCATAATAATGATTGTAATACCCAAAATTGAGTTGATTGGCTGCGTAAGAAAGCTGCCTTAGCAACCCTTCGCGCCCTGCTTCAACCTGCCCTAAAGGATAGGTTAGCGTCTCTTCCGCAGGCGTTGGGTTCGTTAGCCAGCCACTCTGATATTCAATAATTGCCAGTAGCAAGCGCGGGTTTACGGAATAACGGTTGGCAACGACCTGCACAATCTGGCCACCAGTTCGTACCTCGCCTGTACCCTGATCAATTTCTGTAAACGTTGCAAGATAGCCACCATAGCCATTTACCGTGCGTTCAACGTCAAAATTGACAGTTGCAGGACCATAGACAAGTTCAGAGTCTGGAATCAATTTGAACGTAGGGCCTGCTGGCAGCACATCATTTGGGATCAGCAGCATTTCCCCCGCGTATAACAACGCTTCATCAGAAATCTCATTATAGGAAAGCAGCGTTTCAACTGGGATGCTAAAGCGTTCGGCGATAATTGCGTAGGTATCGCCCGGCTCAATAAAATAGACCTGATCTGGCACATCGCTGCTGGCATCTGCTTCACTTGGATTTGGCGTTGGCGTGCCAGCAACCTCAACCGTTACCACTGCCGTTGGTGGCACAATGATTTCTACCACGGCGGGCGGGGTCACATCTTCCTCGACCTGAACAGTTGGACCAACTAGGGTCACACGACCGCGCAATTCAACGTTGCCATCTGGGCCAACGCCACGAGCACACGCTAAGGTGCTAAAAAATAAGGCGCACGCTGGGATCACCAGCGCCAACCATTTACGAATAGGAAGAGAAGGCTGCGTATTTGTCATTCAATGCGTAAACGGGCACGCGGCTTGTAAATTCAAACATCACGCACCCAATCTAACTAAATTCTACCCGAAACGAATTAAAGTTTGAGACTTATACTGAAAAATGGCGTCAATTGATAAGGTTAGCAGTGCTGCTGTGCCTGTTTAGCCGCAATATATCTGTCTTGGTATAACCAGCCTGACGCTCTGGGAACTATTGCCATTTTATAACCCATGAGTTCTTGCCCATTGGTATAATCCGTGCGCCGACCTACGTGTCGGCTTTATTTTTGTGTCACGTAATGACTAACCCACTTCCTACCTTTTCACCTACGAGAAAACGCTCTTTGAAAAAGCCTAATTTGTCGGTTTTTATTTTTATTATTTGTAGCGGCCTTATGCTAATGGCTTGCCAAACTGCAAGCGACTTGATTGCTGTATTTGAAGCTGAACCAACTGCCACAGCAACGCTGCTGCCAGCTCCTGCGGTTTCAATGGCAACGGGCACCTTTACGCCCACACCTGTGCCAACAGATACGCCAACGGTTACGCCTTCGCCGACCCCCACTGGTCCAACGCTAACCCCAAGCCTAACTCCCACGTATACGCTAACGTTTACGGCAACGCTTACACCAAGCCTAACGCCCACGTTGACGCTTACGCCGTCTAACACACCGACGCCAACGCAAACGTTTACGCCAACATATACGCCAACGCCTACCGCAACGCCAACGCCGTTCCCAACAAAGGTTCCGGGCGTTACAGATACACCAGTGCCAACTTATGCGCCATTTAGCGGCACATTAGAATCGCACTTTATCTTTGGTCGCCCAATTGGCGCAGACAATCAGGATTTTGCCTCACCAAACTATCGATACGGTGAAACGCAAAATAATCTGCTACCCATGCACTACGCCATTGATTTAGAAAACCCAACTGGCACGCCAATTTTGGCCGTTGGAGATGGCGAAGTTATCTTTTCCGGCCCAGACTGGGAAGATCAATTTGGTCCGATGCTGTTTTTCTATGGCAACTTGGTGGTGCTCAAACACACGACAGCGTACCAAGGGCAACCTATCTATACGCTTTACGGACATATGAGCGAAACGCTTGTTGATGTAGGTGACAAAGTCAGCGCGAATGAAGTTATTGGGCTTGTTGGTGGCTCTGGTGCGGCGCAAGGTGGGCCACACCTGCACTTTGAAGTGCGCATTGGCTACAACGACTATTGGTCGACCCGCAACCCAGAGTTGTGGTTACGTCCGGCACCTGGCTGGGGCGCTCTGGCGGGACGCGTTGTCGATGAAAACGGTCAATTGGTATACGGCGCACAAATCATCATTCGTGGTGAAAATCTAGAACATTCCGACTTCAACGGCATTACGCGCTATGTTGATACTTATCATGGGCCGGTTAACCCGGATGATGATTATGGCGAAAACTTTGGCATTACCGACCTGCCACCGGGCGAATATTCTGTAGGCGTCCGGACAGACTTTACAAGCCGCACCACAACCGTTGTTGTGGAACGCGGTAAGCTAGCGTGGGTTGAATTCCGCGACGTTGTGCCACCCGCCTTACCGGCAGTCGAATCTTCAGGTAGCAACTAGCGCCGCAGTTCCGAGTTGTATTGAACGCTTTAACATCCCGTTTCTTTTTATTAGGACTATTAGTGGTTACCGCTGCAATGTTTGTTGCAGCGTGTGCCGCTAATGTGCCGGCCCCTGTTGCAGCTATTCCAACGCCGGCCATTACATTTACGGCCACGCACACCCTTACACCAACGCCCACACCTACGGCAACCTTTACCTTAACACCAACGCCAACGCCGACGCCAACAAATACGCCAACACCCACGCCCACAAATACGCCAACCCCATCTCCAACGCCGACGCTTAGCCCAGCGGACTTAAAAGAGGGCTCGCTGTTGGCCGATGTTTCTGTATTTGGTAAGCGCGATTTGGTCGATGCCGCTTACGTTTTCTTTACGCCAACCACGGCACCAATTTACGAACCAGCGCCGCGCGGATCGTTGATCAAACCGCCAGAAGGCGTCACGCTTGATCAGCACCTTTGGTTTGGGCGGCCTGTTACCAGCGGAAACTCTTCGCCAAGCTCTCAGTATCGATTTGGGATGACATTTGGTGGCGTGTTGCCACCGCATCACGGAGTGGACATTGCCGGTAGCACGGGCCAGCCAGTTGCCTCAATCGGCACAGGCAGCGTGTATTTTGCAGGGAATGATCTTGAACGTCAGTTTGGCCCACGCACAGATTTCTTTGGCAATCTAGTTATATTACAAATGAATGACGGCTGGCGTGGCAATACAGTCTATGCCGTGTATGCGCACTTGAACGAAGTGCTGGTACAAACCGGAGACGTTGTTGCAATTGGCCAGACCGTTGGCACAATTGGCAGCACGGGCGTGGCACCCTCACCCCATCTCCACTTTGAGATCCGCCTAAACTCACCCGATTCTTATTGGGCAGTTCGCAATCCAGAGCTTTGGTATGTACCGCTGAATGGCTATGCCGCGTTGGCAGGCCGGGTCATTGATAAAAATGGCAGCTTAGTCTCAGCAAATGATGTTTTTGTAACTTGCGGTGACAAAATCAAACGCCGGGTAAGTACGTACTGGGATCAAGGCACGCCCGCCGATGATGTGCTGTTCGAAAATTTTGTGATTAGCGACTTGCCGTCTGGCACTTGCACCGTAGAAACAACCATCGACCGGCAACCCGTCACAACAGAAGTAACGCTTAGTTCTGGGCAAACAGGGTTTGTCATTTTAGAGCCAGCTGAAGATTGGTAAGCCTTACGGCAGGCCTTCTACAACATCAAACTGTAACGCCCGCGCCTGCGTTCCAAACCACTTTTGACGCAGGGCTGGCAGTTCCCCATTTTCTTCCAATTGCTGCAACGCAGCCTCGATTGCGGCGTGTAGCGTTGGCGCTTGGCTAGCATTTGCCAATACGTACGGCACCGTTTCCACGTGGATTGTGTGCAAGCTGGCGGTGTCTATCGTCATCTCAAAGGCCGCAACGACATCTGTCAGCCCGCCATCCGCAATACCGTTTTGCAGCGCATTATGGATTTCGGCATTATTCGCAACGCGCACGACTTGTAATGTAGCGTCATGCTTTTGCCAACGGCGCGCAATCACATCGCCTTGGGAGCCTAACTCCACGACTAACGTTTTTCCCGCTAACCAAGCCGCTACTGTTGTATAACGCACCTTATCGTGCGTGACTAAACGCGTGCCAGCGTTGAAATATGGCGTAGAAAAAAACACCTCTTCAGTGCGCGTTGGCTGCGGAACGAGCGCAGAGATCGCCACATCCGCTTGACGGACAACCGTGCTGCCTAGCAAGCTGTCAAAACTGACCAGCTTGAACTGCGGCGTTAGCTGTAATTCGGCAGCAATCAAATGGGCTAGCTCAACATCAAATCCGCCATAGTTGCCATTACCATCCAGTGCAGAAAACGGCGGAAACGTCGCATCGACAGCAAAGACTAGCGTGCCGCGTGCTTGGACAGAGTCCCAAATCTCATCGGTTTGCGGCACGGGCTGCGCAATCAACACAATTGTGCCGATTAGCATCACCAGCACAGCGCTTATTTTGGCTCTCATTGTGATTGGGTGTAGTCCTTGATCGCCAGATAAATGGGCAATGGTTCAAAATCTGGAGCTACAAACGCATATTGATCAAAATAGCTGTAATAGCGCTGTGGGTAGCGAAATGCCCATGAGCACACCCAAGTGTTCCAGGGCCAGTTTTCTTCCGCATATGCATAAGACCCTAGCGTTTGTGTAATGCGGTCTGCGGGGTTTGTGGCATACAGCCAATAGGAAGAATCGTTCCAGCCAGATTCAGTAATTGCGACTTGTTTATGCCCATCGCCGTTAGCAACCATAAGGTCGCGCACCACTTCCACTCGGCGATAATTAAGCCGCTGCGGATCTGGTGCTTGCGCGTGCGGTTGCCCCAGTCCATACGCATGGATTGCCAGAATATCGTAGGTATCGGCAAAGCCCGCAGCATACATGCGTTCCAAAAACGTAAGATCGTGCATCCCATTGGGTGAACCAACAGGCTCTAGCGTTGGCGCAACCGCCCCGCCCAACACGTTGACATTAGGGTTGCCGCGCTTGGCTCCTGCATACGCGGCTTTGAGCAACGCAACGTGCTCTTCAGGGTCCACTTGCCGAAAGCCCCACTCCAATGCGAGGTTCGGCTCATTCCAAGCAATCACATAGTCCACCCGATCTTGGTAACGTTCGGTAAACGCGGCGATGTAATTTGCATAATCTTCATAGCGTTCTGGCGGCAGGTACGTATCTGTGCGGTCAACGCCTGTACTGGGGATTGGCTCGGTTGGCGCGTAACGTGCCCAAGCAGGCACAACCCCAATCCGGGCAATGACAGTAATGCCATTTTGGTGCGCAATATCAATAATGCGATCGGCGTGATACCAGTTGTACTGCCCTTGCTCCGCTTCTACGTAAGCCCACGGGAAGTACTCAACAATTGCAGTTGCCCCAGCTTCGCGAACGAGCGCAAGCGTCTTTTGGATCTTTATCGTTTCAACTTCATCTGTCAGGCGCGTGTGAAAGCAGACATTTGGGTGCGCGCTCGCCACGGTATGCTGTGGCCCCACTTCAATGAGCTTATCGGTTAGCGGCCAACTATACGCCAAGGCCACGAAGGCAACGATCACATGTCTTAGTTTCATATTCACCGGCCAATTCTAGCGGTCATTCACCAGATGCAGGTAGAATTTGTCTTATATTTCTATGACACTATTCAATCGTTTTGTAATCGTTTTATTAAGCATGGCAACCGTTGGGTGTAGCGCAATTACGCCCTACTTGCCAGAAGGTGTTCCATTTCTCAATGCAGAAAGTACGGAACTGCCTAGCACAGAAGACACTCCGGCCACGCCCGTCTCTGTGCCCACCCCATTTGGCACGGAGTGGGTTAATCCAACCGAAGAAGCGGCCCGTGTGATCAATACGCCGACGCCTGTTCCGCGCTCGTTGCCCTGCCTTAGCCCCATCACCGTTGAAAACGGCATCATTGAGATGGTGATGTACGAACTCGTCTGGCGGCAGACTGAAGAGACTCAGCTATTGGAAACCAGAGGTGGTCCAATCGAATTTAGCGCCCCGGTCACGTTCCCCGGTGGGCTACGACGGGTGCTGATTATCCACAATGCGCCGCTGCCAGCCCAAATGGCACTGCCAGAGCTATTTGAGCCCGGCCAAACCTTAGTGCTTGATCCGGCGCAAAGGATGTGGGAAGTCCGGAACAGTGATGGCAGTTTACGTGCCCAACATATGTCTGATCCATTAGAAGATGTGCGCGGCTTAGTTGAAAATCTAGATATTTTGGAAGTTGAGCGGCAATTTGGCGATGCGGGCGGCATGTTAGTGCGCGTAACCAATGCCGAGCCAGATGATGGCAAATATATTTGGACGTTTGAAGGGGTGGAGCTAATACTCGGCGGCCAGCGCTTTGCTAACCGCACGCTGGCAGATGGTCAAACTCTAAACCTTGTGTACGATGGAGAAGGCCAACCCTCAGACTATGGTGGGTCTGTCATCAAGCAAGCCGAAACGTTCACGTGGAGCTTTGACGAAGCGTCGAATGCGCCCTTCTCAATCAAGACTTATACCAGTGCCTCTGAAGGGGACAGCACCATCATCTTCCCAACCGATCAGCTACAGGCGCTGTGGAACCAGATAACGTCAACCTGTGGGTAGTGCTGTTTACCGACGGGATCACAATTCAAATGTTTAACAAAAAAAGCCGCTTGATCAAGCGGCTTTTTTGTTAGGCTCTGTGCTTAAGCGAACTTTGTTTGCGCCCACTTCACAGGCGTATTGAGCGTTTTCTTCACACTTGGAATGCGTGCAATCAGCAGTAATGCCACCGCAATCCCCCAGAGGATTGGCTTCGTTGTATCAGCCTTTACCAGCCAATAGAAATGGATCACACCCAACGGAATGGCGATGTAAACCAATTTATGCAGCTTACGCCAATTTTTCTTCAGGCGTTTTTGCCAGCCTTTTGTGCTGGTAATTGCCAACGGCACCATCAGCAAGAAGCTTGCAAAGCCAACCACAATATAGCGCTTGTTAGAGAGGTCTTTCCAAATAAGGCTTAGCGAGTCGCTCAGTGAGCCACCAAGGAAAAGCCCATATTCAAGCCCAATAAAGATCAGCATATGCGCAGTTACAAAGGCAAATCCCCATAACCCAAGCGGCTTACGCGTTAGCGCAACGCGCAACTTGCGGAAGCGAAACATAGACTGCAATGGCGTCACGACCAACGATAAAACAAGGAAGACCAATGCATATGTTCCTGTGGTAAGCGTCATTGCTTGAATCGGGTTGACAGTCTGCCAGTCTTGCCACATCAAGTAAATTGGATAAAGCGCACCGATGTGCACCAGAATGTTGAGCCAGTTTTTAGGGAGTTTCATGAGCAGTTAGCCTGTTAGTGTTAGGAATACTGAGTGTTGCGAGACAATTATGGCAGCAGTAATGACAACACTCAGTAATAGAATTTGCTTTAGAAGTTGACGCTCAAATCCATACCCGTGTATAGACCGGCCACTTCTTCTTCGTAGCCATTGAACTTAAGGGTTGGAATGCGTTGGAACTGTCCAATTGGGCGTTCTGAGCCTTGTGACCAGCGCGGGTGATCTACGTCAGGATTTACATTCGCGTAAAAGCCATATTCGTTAGGGGCGGCATCCATCCAGAGCGTTGATGGTTGTTCTTCAACTAGTTCAATTTTCACAATGGACTTGATGCTCTTGAAGCCATACTTCCACGGCACAACTAAGCGGATTGGGGCACCATTTTGCGGCAAAATGTCTTTGCCATAAATTCCGGTTGCCAGCAATGTGAGGTCGTTCATCGCTTCATCTAGGCGCAGCCCTTCTTGATAAGGCCAGTTATAGAATGGAGAGCTAAGCCCGGGCATGTTTTCCGTGTCTTGGATTGTGACAAATCGCACATAGTTTGCTTTTGAAGTCGGTTCAACTTGTTCAAGCAACTTACGCAGTGGGAACCCGTTCCAAGGAATTACCATTGACCATGCTTCTACACAGCGCAAGCGGTAAATACGTTCCTCTTGGTCAAACTGGCTGAGCAGATCTTCCATACCATAAACGCCAGGGTTGTTTACCAAACCGCCAACTTCTACTTGCCAAGGTGATGTGACGTATCCTTCTGCCACTTTGGCAACGTCTTCTTTATCTGTCGTAAATTCGTAGTAGTTGTTGTAGTTTGTAATTTCTTCAAACGTGTTTGATGCTCTGCCTAATTCATCTACAGGCACATCAGACGCAACTGCTTCTGCGCCGCCTTCAGCAGCCGCCCCTTCAGCAGTTGGTTCAGCCGTTGAAGTTCCACAAGCAGCTAAAAATGCGCCGCCTAGCGATAGCACACCCGCAGTTCGGATAAACTCGCGGCGGCTTAGGTATGTACTTTCTGATGTAATTTCGGAAGACCGGATTTTTTGACTCATCTTTTCACCTTTTTATTGACACTTTGTCTTATGTATCTCTTGACTCGACGGTAGGTAGAAATCTTACATATTTCAATAATTTCAAACTAAATCAGTATTTAGTTGGCTCAGAAATTGTTGACTCTACAGTAGGAAAAATCACTGAACGCGGTAATAGCGTAGCTGATTTCTATAGCAAGATGCAATCAGTATAACGAGGTTTGGCGGTGTAAAGCTTAACGGAAAATAACGAACCGATAAGTATTGCAGGTGAATTAGATGGGTGTTGAATTAGACCGGCGGCCAAGGGTAATGGCGTCCTGGTCCAGGTGCGGGGTATTGTTTGGTGCTTAGCAGGTCGTCAATGCGCGCCTTCATGGCGTTCATCTCAACGGTGTTCAGCAAGTCTTCGAAGATCTCACGCAGTGCGGTGTCTTCTAATTTGGTGCGGAATTCTGAAATCGCAGCTAAGCGTTCTGGCTCAATAGGCTGTTCAGCAAATTCCCAAATTACAGAGCGCAATTTGTACTCATGATGGAAGCACAGCCCATGATCAATGAGCCACAGCCGATTGTCTTCCGCTTTCAGAACATGCCCACCCTTCCGGTCAGCATTATTTGCGATGAAATCAAACAGAGCTGCCGGGCGCAGGCTTTCTTTTTCTGAGTCTTCTAAGGTGAAGTAGTGCACTTCTGGGTCACAGTGTACATAGAATTGCACAGAGCCAGGGCCGTGCGGGCCGTCACGCAAGATTGTAGGTGGTACAAAGTTCCAGCCTAGCGCTTCACTAAGCTGATACGCGCATACCTCTCGCAATGCCAACGTGCCAGTTGGAAAATCCCACAGCGGCTGTTCGCCACGAATGGGTTTATAGATAACTGGCAACTTGTGCTGCTCTGTTTGGGCGTAGGCTAAAAACGTATAGTTGGAACCATGCGGCATCAGCCCTTCAAGGTCCAACTCACTCTCAGCCATTAGCGTTAGGACTTCATCAGCTGTAAGCGCAACGCCTTGCGGTTGCTCTGTGTCTTGCGCATCGGTCATCGCGATGGAATTAGTGGCGATGTCCGTTACGTTGCGGGCAGAAGTGGCCGTCCGCATCAATTGGACTAAGGCAGTTACCGCAGATCTGACGCCCTTGTGATGCCACCCAAGCGCCATAAGCCCCCATAGCTAGCATTTGAGAGCGCGTTGCCCAAAAGCGTACGATTCGCGAATCGTCTTCATCTTGGTCATTTTCTTGCGCAACAAGTACAACCAAGTCAGCGTCTTCATCATAGCCAAGCCCAATTTGCGCAACGCGGAACATTGCGTCAACTGGCGGCTCTAGTAGCATATTTGGCGTGTAGTAATCGCTTGTTGCTGGCGTTAGATCTGGAAATTTCTCTTGCAATTGCTGCACAAACTGCGCAATGCCTGTGGCAAGCTGTTGTACTTGAAACTTCTCAACTAGCAGCGTAACCAGCTGAAAGTCTTGGCGGCCTTGAATGAAAAAAGTCCGGTTTCCTGGTTCCCCTTTGCAATTCGCCGTAATACGATCTACAGGCTTGAGTTCAATTGTGTTGCCACTCATAAGGTCTTATTTACTGCTCCAACCATGCGTGCTTCTTTCATAAAGTGCAATACAGAAATACTTGCGGTGCTAATGGCGATTCTTTGGAACATGTCTAATGGGGTTCCGAGGTAGTGTGCCATTACTAACTTAATGATATCGCTATGCGCGTAGATCGCGATAGTGTCTTTTTTGCCAGAATATTCTTTGGCAAGTGCTTCAACCGTATCGACTGCCCGCGCTTGGGCGGCTCGAAACGATTCGCCGTTAGGGAACGTCACAGTTGATGGGGCACTTTGTACCGCTTTCCACAGCTTCTTTTTGCGTAGATCTTTGAGCAATTTATCTTCCCAATCGCCAAAACGCATTTCAATAATGCCGGGACATTCCAGAATTGGCATGCCTTTTAAATCTGCTAACGGTTGCGCCGTTTGCATTGTTCTTACTAGTGGGCTGGCAAAGATTGCTTTTAATTTAACATCCTTTAGATGTTCAGCAACCTGTTTTGCTTGTTCATGCCCTCTTTCATTAAGTTCAACGGGCAGATGGCCCGCTAATTTTCCGGTCGCAGTGTATTGATTTTCGCCATGGCGGATCAGAAGTATCTTCATATTAAAAAATTCTACCATGTCGCCATTTACACTTACTTTAGTGACTAGTAGAATAAATGGGGAAATAATTAGTAGTAATACACATCTAAGGTCACGCATTTTGTAACCAAACTAAATATTTTAAGATTCAGATGTAACGTTTCTCGAAACGTGGGGTCTAGACTAGTAAGGCTATGACCTACAAAATAATTTTACTCAAAGATAAGAGGAGATAGATAAAACATGGATGCATTACAAGCAATGATCCCACAAGCTTCAAACTGGATTATCAGCTTATTAATTGCAGCAGCAATTTTTTTCATTGGTAGCTGGATTGCAAAAGCAGTTGGCAATATGACAACAAAACTATTGGGGCGCACAAGCCTTGATGAACGTGTTGCATCTGCAATGGGTGCAGATGCTGACAACGGCATGGAACTTGAAAGAGGTATCGGCACGTTTGTCCGCTACGTTTTGATGCTGTTTGTACTAATGGTGCTTCTAAGCTACCTCGGTATGGAAAGCGTACTAGACCCACTCAAAGACATGATCGGCAAGATCTTCGGTGCAGTCCCTGCCCTGTTGAACGGTGCCATCATCTTAGGTGTGTTCTACTTGGTCGCAAAAGTTGCTAGCAACATTGTCGCTAACTTGCTAAGCGCTGTTGGCGCAGATCGCTTGAGCGAACGCGTTGGCATGACCAAACCACAAGTTTCAGACTTGGTCTCAACATTGGTGTTCGCACTGATCTTGATCCCAGGCATCATCTCTGCTCTAGGCGCAGTTGGCTTGGAAGAAGTCGCCGCTCCTGCTTCAGATATGCTCAACTCATTCATGAGTGCAGTACCTAAGGTATTCGGCGCAGGCTTGTTGCTCTACATCGCTTACTTCATTGGTAGCTTGCTTTCTGGCATCGTGTCAGGCGCACTAACCAGCATCGGTTTTGATCGCGTTCCAACTGCTATCGGGTTGAACTATCGCGGCTCACAAAGCCCATCACAAATCGTTGGTACCATCACCATGGTTGGCTTGATGCTAATCGCGGTAAACGCAGCAGTTGACATGCTCAACTTCAGTAGCCTAACCGACATTGTTTCTACCGTTATTGGGTTCGGCGGCAACTTGCTGTTCGGTTCAGTGATCTTGGTAATTGGTCTGTGGTTGGCTAACTTGGCATCAACAACCATCAAAAGCAGTGGTGCTAAAAACGCTAACACTGCCGCAAACATCGCACGTTACGCAACATTGATCTTGTTCGGCGCGATGGCACTTGGCCGCATGGGCTTGGCAGACAACATTGTCAACGCAGCATTCATGGCACTTGTTGGCGCACTCGCAGTTGGTGGCGCAATCGCATTCGGCCTTGGTGGCCGCGATTGGGCAGCAAAGCAACTAGAACGCTTTGACGACAGCCTAAGCTAAGTCGCACCAATTTAGATTTAGATCTAAGTCCCTAAAGCCAAGTTGAAAACGCGTTTACAACGAATTCTCAACTTGGCGGTAAAATGGTCGTGGCGTGAGCGTCACGACCATTTTTTATATCACGGGATTGAATGACTGTAATTACAGATTTTTCAGACTTAACTGACGAAGAGTTAGTTAAAGAAAGCATAAAGCGCAGAGGGAAAGACGAACGTCCTTTTCGCGTTTTATTTGCCCGTCATAAAAATATGGTGTGGCGTGCCTGCTACCGTTTCGTCCACAATGCTGAAGATGCCGAAGACTTAGCACAGGATGTGTTTGTCAAAGCTTACCGTAGCATGGCGCAATTTCAGGGCAAGGCTTCATTCAAAACTTGGCTGTATCGTATTGCAATCAACACCAGTCAGAATGAACTTCGCCGCCGTTCTCGTCGTCCACAACAAAGTTCCACCACAATAGACGACCTTGCAGAAGTATTACCGCAAAAAGACAGCCCTGAGTCGATTTGGTTACAGAACGAACGTATGACGCTCTTAGCCAAGTCACTGTCCGCGTTACGACCCGCAGACAGCGAAATTATTTATCTTAAAGATATTCATCAAAAACCTTATATAGAAATTGCAGAAACACTAGATATCAGTGTAAGTGCTGCAAAGATGCGAGTGCAACGGGCTAGATCTGCTCTGAAAGAGGTCTATCACAAGTTGCAAAGCGGAGACGTGCAATGACAGATCAACATAATATTGCCCCACCCGATCCAACCGAAGTGCCTGAAGCTGACATTACCGATGCAGAATTAGAAGCACTATTAGCCAGTCTGGGAGAGCTCGGAGAAGACATTCCTGACCTAGACACGCTTGAAGCCAGCACAATTGAACGCCGGGTCCTGGGCCGCTTAGGACGTGACACCTTAACTGAGCGATCACTCTCTTTTGCTGGAGCCGGTTTTTTCAAAGTTGTATTGAACTTGTTTTCGCCCATCTTCCGGCGGAAAGAACAACAGCGGAATTCGCTAAATGAGCGCCGCAAGCGCGAAGGGAAATAACAATGGAAATTGTTGAAACTATTCAGGAATCGGTTAACGGGCTAATTGCCACAGTAATCGAGTTTGTTCCACGGCTATTAGGAGCAATCATCTTTCTTATTATCTTCCACTTCGGTGCGAAGTTTGTTGCCCGCTTGGTTCAATCTGTGGGTACCAGATTTGGCGTAGATGGCCTGCCAGAAAAACTTGGCGTTGCCGATAATATGGAGCGTGCCGGAATCACCTCGAGCGGCAGTGACATTCTAGGCAAACTAACCTACTGGTTTATTTTCTTGAACCTGCTTATCGTGCCACTGGAAGTGCTTGGCATCACCCCACTGGTTGACAGCCTGCGCAGCCTGATCAATTACATGCCAAATGTAATCTCTGCGCTCATCACAATCATTGTGGGTATTATGCTCGGCAAGTTCTTAGGTCGGGCGGTGGCGCTAGCCATGGATGGGATTGGCGTTGAGTTTTATCAAACCTTAGGCAATGTTGTCCAAGGCCTAATTACGATAATTGTCGCGATTGTGGCACTTGGTCAGTTGGGGATGGATGTTACGCTGCTTACTAACACCTTCAGCACGCTTATTGCAATAATCGCAGCGGCGTTTGGGCTAACGTTTGCCTTAGGTGGCCGCGATGTCGCCAAGAACGTGTTGGCCGGGCACTATGCACGTGACACGTTCTCTACCGGCGATACGATCCGTTTTGACGGCAAAGAAGGCATGCTAGAAGCCATCGGCACACTCAACAGTGAAGTAAGCCTTGATGGACGGCGGTTAGTCATTCCAAATACTTACCTAACCGAAAATCAAATTGAAATTACAGCGTTTAGCGATCTTTCATTCTTAGACGACGAAGAGAACTAACGCCGCCCCAATCCACAACCTAGACTTCTAAACGCACACGTGTTTAGCGCAATGCGCTGCCATGTGTGCGTTTTATATTAACAAGGCCTTCTTCTGAGTAATCAGCAATATGCTCTTCACGTTCAATACCTAAGGCATCACGCTGGGCGTCGCGCCACGCGGCTAAGCGGTCTTTGATATCGGCCTCATACCCTTGCCCAGTTGGGTTATAGAAATATGTTCCTAACAGGGTTTCTGGCAAATACTGTTGGGGAGCCCAGTTCTCTGGCTGATCATGCGGATAAACATACCCTTGTCCATGCCCAAGCGCCTTGCCGTCTCGGTTCGAATCTTGTAAATGACGCGGCACATCCAATTGCCCCATTTTTGAGACGCGCTCAAACGCCTTAAAGTAGTGCGTCGTGGTATTAGATTTTGCCGCCGTTGCCAAATATAACGTTGCCTGTGAAAGCGGGAATATACCTTCTGGCATCCCGATAAACTCTAAAGATTGCATTGCCGCACTTACCACAACCAGCGCGTTCGGATCTGCTAAGCCAATATCTTCTGAGGCCAAAATAAGCAAGCGGCGCATAATGAACCGTGGCGTTTCACCGGCATAGAGCATCTTTGCCAACCAATACAGCGCCGCATCCGGGTCAGACCCGCGCACCGACTTGATAAAGGCACTGATTGTGTCGTAGTGGGCATCGCCATCTTTGTCATACAACACTGCCCGGCGCTGAATAGACTCTTGCGCCACATCTAGCGTGATATGAATGACACCAGCAGCACTAGGGTCGGTACTCTCCACGGCGAGTTCAAGCGCGTTCAGCGCATTACGGGCATCGCCGTCTGCAATCTGCACAAGATGTGTAAACGCGTCTTCATCTATCTGTATTTGGCGCGTACCATAGCCGCGCTCTTTGTCCGTTAGCGCCTGCCGCAGGATATTTGCCATATCTGCTTGGGTTAGCTGCTCTAGCTGAAAAACACGTGAGCGCGAGACCAGCGCCCCATTCACTTCAAAGTATGGGTTTTCGGTTGTCGCGCCAATCAACACAAAGGTGCCGTTTTCAACGTGCGGCAACAATGCATCTTGCTGCGATTTGCTCCAACGGTGCACTTCGTCTACAAACAGCAAAGTGCGCTGATTATGCATTTTACGCCGATCTTTCGCGAGCTTGATTTGCTCCCGTAACGCTGGCACGCCATCTAGCACCGCGCTTAGCGTGGCAAAGTGCGCCTTTGTATGCCGTGAGATCAGTTTAGCCAGAGTTGTTTTGCCAACGCCCGGCGGTCCCCAAAACAACAATGAGGAGAATAAGCGGTCGGCCTTGATGGCGCGGCGCAATAAGCGCCCTTCACCAATCACATGCGCTTGGCCAATAAATTCATCGAGCGTACGTGGGCGCATACGGGCCGCCAACGGCGCTTCATTCGTCATTCGTTCTTTATGTGCGTAGTCAAACAGATCCATATGGGCAGTATATCAGTGATCAAGTTGTGGCAGTCTATGCCAATTGTGTGTCTGCAAACCCCATGCTTATTGCCAACAACGCTTATGTAACCTGAGTCTGGATAACGCAACGTTCTGCTACGTGATAAATAAAGCGTTTTTTATACTCAGCAAGGCCACCCTGGCCTAGTGCCGTAAACATAATTCCAATTTTCAAGCGCTGCTTGCTCGGGCTCCCCGTAAAGCACTGGTCTTGAACGCCGCACATGCAATGCAGCCTTCAGTGTGAATATAAGATCAGGGAAAGAAAAAGCCGATCAATTGATCGGCTTTGTGTGTGTTTATGAGAACCTGTATTTGAGCAATGCCCACAAGGTTGGCAAGCCATCTAGCGGCGAAAGCTTTTTGTTTTCGTAGCGGGCTTCGTAGTGAATAGGCTGTTCTACAATTTTGTGGCCAGCTTTGAGCAGCTTTGCGGTGATTTCTGCTTCAACATCAAACCGCTTACACTCTAAGTTGAGCGGCTCAAATGCTTTGCGTGTCATCATCTTGTAGCAAGTTTCCATGTCATGCAAGCGGGTGCCATACAGCACGCTTGTAATCCAGCTCATCAGGTTATTCCCGAAGCGCATAATTACTTTTTGGCTGGCTAAGTCACGTACGCCATACACCACATCTGTATTGCCGGTTTCAATTGTTGCCAGCATTTGCACAAAGTCTTGCGGATCGTATTCAAGATCTGCATCTTGAATGACGGCGACATCGCCACTTGCGGCCTTCAGCGCCGTTGCCAACGCCGCACCCTTGCCACGGTTGACATCATGATGCAACACCACAACGCCTTCATCTGCGCCATAGGTATCTAAAATCGCACCAGACCCATCAGACGATGCGTCATTGACCAACACTAATTCAAACGGCATTGGCAGTTCACGCACTTTTTCGATAATCGCGTGAATGGTGTCTGCCTCGTTGAACACAGGCATGATGATTGATAATTTCATAAAACTAGTAAGTGCAATTTGCGTAAAATGTTGGCTGGCAATTATGCCAAGAGCCGACACATTTTAGAAGCTTTGCCCCAATAAGAAAAGGGCTTAGATTTGCTCGCCTCTATTGCAAGTATGACCACGGGTTCTGACGCGCGCCATTGAATAGGATTTCATAGTGCAAATGCGGTCCGCTAGAGTTACCCGTGCTGCCAGCTAACCCAATTAGCCCACCCTGTGAAACGCCCTGCCCACAGCCAACGTTGATCTGTGAAAGGTGAGCATAGACCGATTGGAAGCCGTTACCATGATCCACAACAACCATGTTGCCATAGCCCCAGTGGCTCCAACCAGAGAATACAACCACGCCGTTGTCAGATGTATAAATTGGATCGCCAATCCCAGCTGCAATATCTAGCCCTTGGTGCACACCGGAGTAGTTATAACCCGAGATCGAGCGGTTGTTCGCTGGCCAGACAAAAGATGTGTTGCCAATTGGGCCACGGTAGCTGCCTTCACCAGCACAAGCGCCAGAGCCAGCAGAGCTCCAAAATGCGCGGAAGATTTTTTGACCGGTTGAAGTTGTTTGCGTAGTTTCTTGCAGAACTGGCCCCGGAATTTTCAGGTCACGCCAGCCACCAACGGCCATTACATACGTGCCGGGAATAAGTTCTGGCTCTTCTTTATCAATATCATTGCCTTCATAATCAATTAGGGTCGCGATATCAACATTGAGCCCCTTCGCAACACCATTGATCCCATCTGCCTCTTGGACTAAGTGCAACACCCCATCCGTTGGTGGAATTAGCAACTCTTGCCCCGGATTTAGGTTATGCGGATCATCCGCTAAGACGCCAACATTACTCCATAGAATTGTTTCCGCATTCAAGCCATGCTTTTCAGCAATGCCATACAAGCTATCGCCCGGTTGAACTTGGTAAGCAATCGGTGCTGTCCGTGCCCGCGCCGGAATATTTGTAATCGGATCAACATCGCGCACAATAATGGCATCTGCGTTGGCATTGGCTTCTGGTCCTGACGCAACCGGAGTTGCAAAAATAAGCGTATCTTGCTCATCTTCTGGACTATTGGTCGCTTCAACCTGTGGTGCTGTTTGCAGATCAAGCGCCTGCACGCGCCCAATGGGATCAAGCCGGATAAAGAATAAAACGGCCAGAGCACTCATCAATAAGGCGGTGTGCGGCAAATAACGGCGGCCAACGCCGCCTAATGCCAATACACGATTGAGCAGCGTGGTCTCTTCAGTTACAGGGTCAGTGGTTGGAGTTTCTGTCATATAAATTTAAACGCAACGATAGTTTTACTGGCAAATCATACTCGCTACTGCGTCAAATTACTGTAAATAGTCTACATTGAGTAGCCCGTCCGTGGAGTCAGCGTGCTACTGAGTAGATAGCAAAAACGGCCTGCATAGGCAAGCCGTTTTCGTAATATCTTCTAACAAAGAACAGACGTTATTTCATCTTCCCTAGCTGTTCTAGGAATTCGTAATTGTTATCGGTTTGCCGCATTTGATTCATAACGGCTTCGGTTGCTTGGATTTGATCCATCCCAGCCCCGGTTGGCGGCTGTGAGGTCATTTGGCCGTACATGCGACGCATGAGCCAAACGCGTGGCGTAATATCTGGCCCAAGCAGCAATTCTTCACGACGCGTTGAAGAGCGTTCAATATTGAAGGCTGGGAAGACCCGACGTTCTTGCAACTTACGTGACAAGTGCAGTTCCATGTTACCGGTACCTTTGAACTCTTCATAGACCATATCGTCCATCCGAGAGCCAGTATCAACCAAACACGTTGCGACAATGGTTAGTGAGCCACCGTCTTCAATATTACGCGCGGCACCAAAAAAGCGTTTTGGTGGGTATAACGCCGCAGGATCCAAACCACCAGACAATGTCCGGCCAGATGGGGTTACCACTAAGTTGTAGGCCCGTGAAAGACGGGTAATTGAGTCCATCAGAATGACAACATCGCGCCCAGTTTCTACCAAGCGTTTTGCCCGCTCTAGCACCATTTCTGCCACGCGCACGTGAGACTTGACTGGCTCATCAAATGTAGAGGCAATTACTTCTGCGTCTACTGAGCGGTCCATATCTGTTACTTCTTCAGGACGCTCACCAATCAACGCCACCATCAGGTGCACACCAGGATAGTTACGGGAAATTGCATTGGCAACTTCTTTGAGAACTGTGGTTTTACCAGACTTTGGTGGAGAAACAATCAACCCACGTTGCCCCATCCCAATTGGTGCAATTAGGTTAAGCATCCGGGTAGAGAGTGTGAAACGATCTGTTTCTAGGTTGAAACGATCTTCTGGGAAAATCGGCGTTAGATGCTCAAAATTACGGCGGCGTTTTGCTTGCTCTGGGTCAAGACCGTTCACAGCTTCTACGCGGATCAAGCCGAAATATTTTTCTGAGTCTTTTGGTGGTCGCACCTGACCAATTACCATGTCACCCGTACGCAAGCCAAACCGGCGAATTTGCGATTGGCTCACATAAATATCTTCTGGTCCCGGCAAATAGTTAGAGGCACGCAGGAAGCCGATGCCGTCTTCAACAATTTCAAGGACGCCACCGCGCAGCTTAAGGCCTTGACGCTCTGCATTTGCGCGCAGCAATTGCAAAATCAAGTCTTCTTTCTTGAGCCGGCTATAGCCAGCAACATCCATTTCTTTGGCCTTACCGCGTAATTGGCTAAGCGTTTGGGCTTCCAATCCAGCGATCTCCATTTTTTCATAGCGACCAGAGGGCTGGCGATCAGAGTTAGCAGCGTTTCGAGTTTTCAATTTTCAGTCCAGACAAATTTAATATGATGGGAATGCCAAATACAGGCGTGAATTGGGTATCAGTTGCAAAATAAGCAAGATAATGCAAATGCGTCAGATAGTGACGAAATCTGCAAAAAACGTATTGTTCGTACTTTTATCGTTATGTGGGTAAAGGAACAAGTGATTTGCTGTGGCTTACTACGTAAGAGCAAATCTAGAAAGATTGTAGCACCCTAAAAAATGCAAGTCAACTCAAAAGATTCAGGCTAATTAAAAAGAATACAAGCGGCGCAGCGAGTAACCAAGAATCGATCCGATCTAGCACGCCACCGTGCGCACCCATTAGTGTTCCGGTATCTTTTACCGCCACCTGACGCTTTAACATCGACATCGCTAAATCGCCAAACGGACTAATTAGCGCAACTAGAAATCCAACCAGCGCGCCCGCTTGCCATGAAAATGCCGCACCAGCACTAATTTGCGGCCAAAGCCACGCCCACAACACGCCAAACAGCGTTGTAATAATCAGGGAGCCAATTAGGCCTTCCCAAGTTTTATTGGGGCTTAGCCTAGGCACCAGTTTATGCTTGCCAAACGTGCGGCCTGCCGCATAAGCAGCACTATCAGCCACCCACACCGCAAACAACATTAGAAACGTCCAACTGCGCCCCGCGTCTAGCCCACGGATAGACGCTAGATAGCTGCCTAGCACGCCAATGTAGAACACGCCTGCAATCATGAAGGCCCAGCCATGCAATGATGGGTGCCCTTGCTCATAGCGGCGTAAGTAAAGCACAGTGATGCCAAAAAGCACCAGCACGGTTGTAACGTTGGTGTAATACGGCATGCGCGTATTTACAATCGCTAGGGCTAATACGCCAATTGGCAACGCGATAGCCGCATAATCACCGCGCAGGTCAGGCACCATACGCGCATATTCATATGCGCCAACGCCCAGCAAGGCCCAGATGGCAATCTGGTAAGGCAAGCCGCCAAGCCACATTAGGATGGTAGCAATAGGCACCAGCATTGCCGCAACCAGCAAGCGATCTTTTAACATGGATGTTGCAGTTAGTCCTTGCTAGGACACTTGCTCAGAGATTAGGCCAAACCGTCTTTCACGCGTTTGGTACATATCCAGTGCTTTGCGGAGTTCTTCAGGCGTAAACTCTGGCCAGTACAAGTTTGTAAAGTGCCATTCAGAGTATGCCCCTTGCCAAATCAAGAAATTACTCACGCGGATTTCGCCGCTCGTCCGAATAATTAGATCTGGGTCAGGTTGGCCAGCGGTAAATAAATACCGATTGATGGTTTCTTCTGTAATATCTTCTGGGCGATAGCCTTCCGCAACAATCCGGCGTACGGCATGTACGATTTCATCACGCCCACCATAATTAAATGCGACATTCAAAATCAACCCGTCATTATTAGCTGTATACGCTGTTGCAGACTGTACTTTGCCTGCTAGGCGTTCACTCAAGCCATCAGTGCGACCAATATGGCGAATTTGCACGTTATTTTCGTGCAGCTCTTGGAGTTGGTTATCCAACACTTCTTCAAGAATACGCATTAGGCCGCGTACTTCAAGCTTCGGTCGTTTCCAATTTTCTGTGGAAAAGGCGTAAATCGTCAGACGCTTAATACCAAACTCAACACACGCTTCAATAATGCGGCGTAAGTTATCAGTTCCAGCGCGGTGTCCCGCTAACCGCGGCAAGCCACGTTGTTTTGCCCAACGCCCATTGCCATCCATAATGATAGCAACATGCTTGGCCGATCTCTGTTCTGTCAACGGTTCAGGTGCCTTTGTTTTTTGTTTAACGTGCAATTGCAACTCGCTAGGAATATCTAATACAGGGGATTAAACCTGCATAATCTCTTCTTCTTTGCGTTTCCCGATTTCGTTCATCTCATTGATGATTGAGTCGGTTAGCTCTTGTACTTTCTTTTGACCGCGTGAGAGGTCATCTTCGGTGATCATCTTTTCTTTTTCAAAATCACGCAGATCATTCAATACATCACGCCGAATATTGCGCACCGCAATCCGAGCATCTTCTACCCGCGCCCCACTCACCTTGATCAGGTCGCGGCGGCGGTCTTCAGTTAGCATCGGCAAAATTAGGCGGATGACTTTCCCATCATTGCTTGGGGTAAGCCCCAAATCTGATGCGAAAATTGCCCGTTCAATTTCTTTTAGTGATGATTGATCAAACGGACGGATTGCCAAAACACGTGGTTCTGGAACAGAAATACCTGCAATTTGTTGCAGTGGGGTTGGCACACCGTAATATTCAACGTCGATTCGGTCTACTAAGGAAGGAGCTGCCCGCCCAGTGCGAACGCCCGTCAAGGCATCTTTCAGCACACGGATGGCGGCTTGCATACGCTCTTTAGCATCATCTAATGCATCTTGAACCATAGTATTACTCCTTAATTACTTTTTTGGGTAAGTGTATCTGTGCGTGGCATTCAAATGCAGGCACACACTAATTTCTGACGTGGGGCTTGTTCTTCTTTAGTGAGGTGAGACAGACTCAGTCAGCGACACTAGAATACACTGAACGAAGTCACGCCGCAAGTCTCACCATTCAAAAAGATGGCTTCTAGCCAATGAATTAACAAGCTTTGCGGCGTTTAGGCTAGTTGGTTGTTTCTGACTGCACCAGGGTTCCGATCTTTTCACCCGTCACTGCTTTGCGAAGTGAATTTTCGGCCCACATATTGAGCACAAGAATTGGCATGTTGTTATCCATGCACAGTGAAAGCGCGGTGCTGTCCATCACATTCAAGCGCCGTTGCAGTGCATCAATGTGAGTCAGCTCATCAAATTTGACAGCATCAGGATTTTTCTTTGGATCTGAGTCATACACACCATCAACTTTCGTTGCTTTGATAACAACATCAGCGCCAATTTCCATCGACCGTAAAGCACCAGCGGTGTCTGTTGTAAAGAATGGGTTTCCGGTTCCCCCGCCAAAGATCACAACGCGGTTCTTTTCCAAATGTCGCATCGCGCGGCGGCGGATGTAAGGCTCAGCAACTTTTTGCATTTCAATTGCAGTCTGAACACGGGTCTTCACGCCAATTCGCTCCAGCGAATCTTGTAGTGCAATGGCGTTCATCACCGTTGCAACCATGCCCATATAGTCAGCGGTGGCACGCTCCATGCCGCGCTCAATGCCTTGTTGGCCTCGCCAAATATTACCTGCCCCAATTACAATCGCAATTTCAACGCCTAAGTCGTGAATTGCCTTGATTTCAGCAGCAATTTGCTCAGCTTCAGTTGGATCGATTCCAGATCCATTGGCTGTTGCGAGTGCTTCCCCGCTCAGTTTCAGCAAAATGCGTTTGTATTTCAAATTAGTCATATGTAAAAAATTTCAAGCTAGTGATAAGAGTTCGCTGCGAAACGCTCGGGTTACGCTCTAAATTTACGCAAAAAAAAGGGCCAACCGAAGTTGACCCCATCATCAATTACTTACCCAGTTCAAAGCGGGCGTAGCGTTGAATGATCATATTCTCGCCAATGGTGGCGATTGTGTTATTCAACAAGTCAAGTACGGTTTGATCTTCGTCCTTGATAAACGCTTGCTTCATGAGAACTGTTTCTTGGTAGAACTTTTCAATCCGACCAGCCACAATCTTTTCAGCGATGTGTTCTGGCTTGCCTTCTTCCATTGCCATTTTCTTGAAGCGTTCTTTTTCACGTTCAAGGTCGGCAGCAGGCACGTCTTCTACTGTTTTGTAGAGCGGATCTGACATTGCAATGTGCAGCATCAAGTCATACACAAATTGCTTGAAGTCTTCTGAACGCGCAACAAAGTCAGTTTCGCAGTTCACTTCAACCATTACACCAACGCGGTTACCTTGGTGAATGTATGATTCAATAAGACCTTCATTTGCATCACGACCAGCTTTCTTTGCAACTTTTGAAAGCCCTTTTTCGCGAAGAAATTCGATTGCTTTTTCAATGTCACCGTCTGAGGCAACGAGCGCTTTTTTGCAGTCCAGCATCCCGGCCTGAGTACGTTCGCGCAGTGATTTTACGTCAGCAGCTGTTACAGCCATTTTTTGTACTCCTATTTAGTTTTTTATTTTTTAGGATAGAGGGCAACCAATAAGCTGCCCTCTATGGAATTTAGTAACGAAATTTATTCTGATGCGGCTTCGTCAGCGGCTGGTGCTGCTGGCGCGTCTGCAGCTGGTGCTGCGGCGGCATCGTCTTCAAATTCAAGTTCGCCTGAGTTCAGTGTACGCAATGTTGACTCGCCAAGCAAGTTAGCATCGTCTTCACTTTCTAGTGCGTGAACTTCATTAGACTTACTTTCTGAACCACCGGTTGCAACAGCTTCGCCGTCTTTGCGCATTGCTTCGCCTTCAAGTGCAGCGGTTGCCATTGTGCCAACAATCAATTTGATTGCGCGGATTGCGTCATCATTCGCTGGAATTACCCAGTCGATGGTTGATGGGTCACAGTTGGTGTCAACCATAGCAACAACTGGAATACCCAATTTGTTAGCTTCTTTGACTGCATTTTCTTCACGACGCACGTCTACAACAAACAACAAGCTCGGCAGGTCGCCCATGTTGCGGATACCACCGAGGCGGTCTTCCAATTTGTCGATGCGGCGTTGCAACATCAAGCGTTCTTTCTTAACTAGGCTATCCCATGCGCCGGTGTCGCGGCCACGTTCTAGGCGTTCTAGTTCAGAGATACGTTCTTTGATGGTGCGCCAGTTGGTAAGCGTGCCACCTAACCAGCGTGTGGTTACGTGTGGCATGCCTGCACGGCCGGCTTCGGTTTGAATAGCGTCTTGCGCTTGGCGTTTAGTGCCAACAAACAAGATGGTGCCACCACCAGCAACAGTGTCGCGTACTAAGTTATACGCAACATCAATTTGTTTAATTGATTGTTGAAGGTCAATAATGTGGATTTTGTTCCGCTCAGTGAAGATATATGGCTTCATGCGCGGGTGCCACTTGCGAGTGCGGTGCCCAAAGTGGACGCCCGTCTCTAGAAGGGATTTCATGGAAACAGCAGACATATTCGATTGCTCCTCGTCGTTTTGTCGTTCACTTTCGTCTACCCAGCCGGACACTAGCAACAGCTAGAACGACGTACCAGTCAGAAAGTGTGTTTGTCATTTGTCTATTAGTCAGACATAAAACTGGCGAGGATACGTCCTCGCCGGCCAAATTCTATCATAGTTGGCACATAAGCCAAAGCGATTTTATTAGCGAATTTACCGCCCACGGGCCCGCATTAATTGCACCAGCAACACGCCACACGCTACGCTCACATTTAGCGACTCAACATCACTTTTCATTGGGATGTGAATCAGTGCCGATGCCAGCGCGCGGGCGGCCGAACTTGCCCCATCCGCCTCACTACTTACGATTAGCGCTACATTACTGGCAACGGCCACTTCATCATAGGCCGTTCCAGCCGCCACATCAGCCAGCAAAACCTGATGCTGGGCCAGTTCTGTGCTTAGCATTGCCCAGTCTGCCTCAACAATCGGCAACCTAAAGTGCGCGCCCATCCCACTCCGCAACACCTTGGGACTTAGAAAGTCGACGCTATTTGGGCTTAGGTACACAACATCCACCCCGCTTGCAGCCGCAGTGCGTAAGATTGTGCCTAAGTTACCGGGGTCTGTAACGCCATCAACAACCAAAGCAAATGCCTTGTGCACTGGCGCAGCACGCACATCGGCCACAATGGCAAGGACGCCCTGCCCGTGCGCTGTATCTGAACAGCTATCAAACACATCCGCAGTGACGTACAACGCTGGCACTTGCGGCACCACAAATGGCGCTGTCTCTGCCAAATAATCAGGGCACAGCACAATTGCAGCAAGCGACACTTGTGCAGCAAGCGCCTCTGTAACCAGCCGCTTGCCTTCAATTACATATTGACCAGCCCGGCGGCGCGCCTTACGGCTTGATTGCAGCTTACGAACTGCCTTGATAGTGTTGTTTTGGCGGCTTGTAATCAAATCCATAGCAGCGTATCGACAATTAATTAGGGAAACAAAAAGAGCTGCCTATAAAGACAGCTCTTCTCAATTCAAACAAGTACAGCGCTATGCGTTGTCAGCAACTTGAACAACCGCAGCAAATGCTTCTGGGTTGTGAACTGCCAAGTCAGCCAAAACCTTGCGGTTCAGGTCGATGTTAGCGTTCTTCAAGCTGTGAATCAGGCGGCTATAGGTTGTGCCGTTTTGGCGCGCAGCAGCGTTGATGCGCGTATTCCAAAGGCGTCGCAAATCGCGGCGGCGTTGGCGGCGGTCACGGTATGCATACCAAAGGCTTTTTAGCATTGCTTCGTTTGCGCGTTTCCACAAGCGATGGCGAGTGCTATGTTGCCCTGACATCATACTAATGATTTTTTTATGGCGGCGGCGGCGTACAAAGCCGGTTTTTACACGAGTCATTTTTTATTACTCCGACCTAACCAGGTGGGTTAGCTTTGTATTTACGCAAGTAAGGTGCTAGGCGGCGAACACGTTTTGCAATGCTCTTACCTTGCACTTCTGACATTTCTGCCAATACAGCCTTAGTGCGTTTAGAGGTATTACGGCGCAAGTGGCCTTTACCAATTTTTGTACGCATCAATTTGCCTGAGCCAGTTACTTTAAAGCGCTTGGCTGTAGCTTTATGCGTCTTCAACTTATACTTTTTTGTTTTTGTTTTTTTACGCGGCATCTGATTCTCCCGCCAGTAATAGAGCCCCATAAAGGGGCTCGTTTATGATTTTTTATCTTCTACGCCAGGTGCAAGCACCATTAGCATTGTGCGCCCTTCCATACTGGGTGGAACTTCCACATGGGCGATATCTGACAATTCTTCCTTGATTTCCATCATGTCTTGACGGGCAATCTCAGGATATTGAATTTCACGTCCACGGAAACGAACGCGAACCTTCACCTTCTTGCCATCTTCTAGCCAACGGCGTGCATCCCGCACCTTGAAGCTGCGATGATGTTCCGTTGTCTTTGGCCGAAGACGAACTTCTTTGATTTCGATCTGCTTTTGCTGTTTGCGAGCTTCTTTTTCTTTCTTTTGGCGTTCATATAGGAACTTGCCATAATCCAGAACTCTACAAACTGGTGGTCGCGCTGTTGGCGATACTTCGACTAAATCCAAGCCGGCCTCACGCGCAATTTCACGCGCACGATCAGTAGACACAACATCATAGTTAGTGCCATCATGACCAATCAACCGCACTTCAGGGACGCGAATGCGTTCATTGATCCTGAATTTTGGCGCTTGTGGCCGTCGTTGTGTATTGCTTCGTCTTCTTCTAATTTTGCAGATCCTTATAGGCTAAAAACCGCCAAAACAGCGGCAAATATTGTCTAATAACAGCGACCCAAAATATTATCATACAGAATACTAAAGGTCAATTTGAATTTACTACAGATTTGCTCTTTGCACGAGCATTTGTTCAAGCCCAGATGTCAGCCTACGAGACATCAAGGGCATCCAATTGTTTTCAACTGGATAGCGCTGTAGTAATTTACGAACAACATCGCTTACCGCATACCCCGGCATCGGGCCATCTGCGATTGTACTTAGCTGTTCACGTAAAAACGTCAAGTACGACACACAATATTCAATTTCATCAATCAAATATTCAAATCGCTTAGATTTGCGCCCTGCCACAATTGTGTAACCATTGAAGCGCGGTTGTGTTAATTCACTTAGATTGTTTAGCCAAACGTCAATATCTGCGTCGGCTAAGAACGGGTGCAGCCCAGCAAACAGAGTATCGCCTACAAACAAGACCTTATCTGACGGTACATCTACCCAAATCGCGCCATCTGCCGCCCCACCCATGTGGATGAGATTACAGGTTACCCGATCTTTGATCAGTGCCATCTCGCCAGACAGACAAAGTGTCGGCTTGACCGTGCGGACGCCGCTCAGGTCATTGACAAGCTCATGCTCACCACCAGACTGGCTGGAGTGCGCCTTGTACACGTCTGGATAGGCCGCAATACGCTCATACGTATTGCTGTGCGCAACAACCGGTGCCTCGCACCATTGGTTGCCCATAATCCGGTCGCGGTTATGATCTGTATTGATGACGTACAAAATTGGCCCAGCTTCAAGCTGCGCCAGTTGCAAGCGCCACTTTCGGGTATCCCCCGGTGAAGTAGGCGTGTCAACACATATAATTCCTTTTGGCGTAACTATTGCACCAACTGTTACACCAAAGAAATTAGATTCGATGAATATGTTATCGCGTATTCGCTGCATAATTCCTTTAAGAAACTTATCTCTAAGCTCTTATTTGCATTATAGCACTTGCATTGCAACCACAAAAACAGGTAAATATAAATAGGGGCGAAAAACCTCAATTATTTCTAAATAAACCATTCTCTAATCTCAATTATTTGTCAGTGCTCGCTATTTATAATGAGAGAGCAATGCTAACAATTACAGACATCGATGAAAACCAACCTTTATCTAAGCGTTCAGGCTTGAAGATGGAAGCTCTTCAACGCCTAACGAAACTTATTACCGGCAAGCAATCGCTACAAAGCACGTTGCAAGCTGTAACGGATGAAACCACACGCCTATTCAGTGCCGACACTGGATTCTTAATGTTGTTCTCACCCCGTGGCAGCGTTCGGACAACATTCCAAGCCGCTGGCATTGCAGAAACAGGCATGCTCGGCCCTTCTGATACGGCTGTCCAACAACTTGTTGGCGCGTTCAAGAATTGGGCCCAGACGGCAAAGACAAGTGCTCTTGTGGACCAAACCGCGCTCGACCCAAACTGGCAACAGTTAGGTAGTGATGTGCCGCTGATGCGCTCTGCTCTGATCGTTCCGATTGTGACAGAAGCAAGCGTACCGGCCTGTTTTGCCTTTATTAGCGCAACGCCAAATCATTTTGACACAACGCAACAAGCGTTGTCTGAGATGATTGGTGTGCAAGTCGCGCTAAAACTTGAGAATGCCACCGTGCGCCAGCAAGCAAATGCAGAACGCTCTATTTTGCGCGCAATTGTTGGTGGCGGCCATGATGCCGTTCTTGTTACCGATTTACATAACCGCCTGCTCTTGGCCAATAAACCCGCCCAAAGCAGCTTGTCGATTCCAACCGATGCGGTTGGCAATCCGATTAACTATTCCGTTACAGAACCGGCTATTTTGAACTTCTTTCAAGCCTTTGGCGAAGAAGAACAGATTACCCGTGAAATCGAATTGAATGATGGCCGCGTGTTTGATTGCGCACTTGTTCAGCTACCAAATGTCGGTAAAGTTCTGAGCATGCATGACATCTCAACCTTTAGACATTTGGATGAGATGAAGAATGAGTTTGTGTCACACGTTGCGCACGACCTGAAGGCACCACTAGGCGTAATTTACGGCTACGGCTGGCTGCTAAACGAAGTTCCGAACCTCAATCCAGAGGAAAAAGAATACGTTGCGCAAATTATTAGCTCAGTAGAGCGCATGCGCAGCTTGATTGAAAACATTCTGGATATTGGTCGCATCGAAATGGGCATTAGTGCTGAATTCGAAGTTACCGAAATCCCACCGGTTATTCGCGAGGTGATGGAACAAAATCACCCAATCGCTAGCCAGAAAGAGGTCAATCTTAGCTCTAAGGTTCACGGCGAACTGCCGTTGGTCTTTGGGGCTGATATGCGGCTTGAATTGGCGCTCAACAACCTTGTGGGCAACGCGATCAAGTTTACGCCGGCTGGCGGGCATGTTTCAATTGAGGCCGAAAGCGAAGGCGACAAGGTCTGGGTTCATGTAATTGACACCGGCCCTGGCATTCCAATCGAGCAACAAAACAAGCTCTTCCAGAAGTTTACGAAGCTCAAGGCCGGTGGTAAAAACGCCGAAGGCCATGGGTTGGGCTTAGCAATTGTGAAATCAATTATCGAAGCGCACGAAGGTGAAGTGGCCGTCAAGTCTGAAGTTGGCAAGGGCAGCACCTTCTCGTTCTCGCTGCCAGTACATGCAATCTTGAAGCAAGAGCCGCCCATCGAGTAAGCAACACCTAAGTTAAATAAAAAAAGGACGCGAATGCGTCCTTTTTTGTTTAATTCAAGCGCTGTGCTTACTAATCTGAACCGTTACTCGGGTTTTTATAGGGATTGAATCCATTTACAAATAAATACCATTGTTGCTCGACCGAGTCGATGAACGCTTGTGACATGTTGTGACGTTTCGCAAATTCCAACTGGTGTGCAAACGCGTAAGCCTCTTCCTGCTCTTCAGTCAGAGATACACCCCGGATAAAGTGCGCACAGTGCAAAGCTTCGTGGTAAATCATCGACGCAACCACAATCCTATCCCCCTGAATCATGCCAACCTTACAGGTGCCATTGGAGATTTGATGAGTCGCTGTTGCACGCGTTGGGTGCGTGCTAGGCACTATTTCAGTAATGTAGGTCTGAGCCAATGTATAAATCGAGGGGTCATATGCAGCTAACCACCCCAACGCTTCACTCGTTTCAGCAATAAATTCTGGTGGCCCAGAAATCCAACCTTCAGCTGCCTTTGGCATTTGGAAAAATATTGTAATTTCACTAGCAAGTGGCGGGTTAGCATATACTGGCACGACTGGTGGCACCGTCGTAGGTGCTACCAATGCCTCTTCATAACCAACAATCAATTGTTGCCCAAGTTGCAAAACATCGCTAGAAAGCTGATTGATCTGGATCAAGTCTGAGATGGTAATTCCGGCATCTTTGGCAATCTTAGCAAGGCTATCCCCTTGCTCTACAGTATGAATAAGCTGCGAATTTAGGTTGACCACGTCACCTAAGTCACTCTCGTCAATTGCTTCTGGCTGGACACCTGTTGTGCTAGGAACCCGTATCACTTGCCCAACAGACAATTGATTGGGGTTATCTAACGCGTTTAATAAAATTAGAGCATCAATTGAGGTGTTATGGTTTGCAGCAATGCGTGCCAATGAATCTCCAGGCTGTACCGTGTAAGCTTGGCTACCCTCATCTTGCGCAAATACGGCGCTTGCAATAATCGCAACTAACGATACGGTAAGCCCAATAACACTCCAAACTCGTATTACTACTTTCAATCTAATACCCTTATATATTCCACGTTGTTGACCAAATGACCAATCAAAGCATACTGCTTCTCGTACTCAAGTCTATCAACTTTTATTGTTTGCACATATGCAAACTCAGTAAACACGTCGATAAACAGCAGCGTTTGTACTAGTTTACTATCTACCTGCACACTGTACGCAACCACTGTACTACCTGCACCCTGCGACCATTGTTGCACTTCACGTTGCTTTTGCAACGCGTGCTGCGTGTAGTCTTGAACAACAGACTCTACCGTAGTGGCACTCTCAATAACTGTAATTTGCATTTCAATGCTGCGATCTTCAGCAAAGAATGTCGCCCCTTGCGGCGCGGTTTCTGTTTGCCATTGGCTTGGCAATGAAGCGGCAAAATAACCAGACGGATGGGCGTAGCGCACAACATCTAACTGAATCGGAGCGCTATCACGCAACACAACCAGTGGATTAGGTAACGTCGGCGCAGACTGCACGCCCAACTGTGGATCTTGTGGAAACCGGAGTGCCAACAGCGTGACACCAATCCCGGCCAATAACAGCACTAAGATCCATTTTCGGGGCATTTAGCTACACTCCAAGCAACCCACCACCTGTAATAACAGCGCGTAACACCAAGCCCCACACAAAGAATAGCGCCACCGCATAGACCAAGCCTTCTTGATAAGAGGTGCGTCCTTTTGTATAGCCAAATACTGCGGGAATGGTAATTGCCATCATAATGTCGTACAGGTAATGCACCCAGCGTTCAGCAGCAATCCCGCTGAAATACAAAACGCCGCCTAAGATAAGCTGCACAATTAGCAACAGCGCGTTGATAACCAACGCACCCCAAAAGTTTGCATTAAGGTCTTCACGCCGGAACCAAAGCCAAAAACTCCAGATCGCCATAAAGGCAGAAAACAATAATGCTGTGTTGTATAAACCGGTATAAATAGGGATTAGCGTATTCATAAGTTCGGAGTTTAGCACAAACAACATCGGATTTCATTTGGCGTTTGACGCTATGAAAGACCAAACAATTCATGTTATGATTTTGTCAATGAACACCACCCTGCATCATACCCACCATCATATTAAATGACGATAGCATAGGATGCAGCGGGATAGTTCAGCATAGATATTTGTAATCTAAAACCCACTCTCATCCGAGGGTGGGTTTTTTGTTTCTTAAGCAACGTACACCGCTTTCGGTGAGACAACTCAACTTAAACAGGATCAACATGACAAATCGTGAAACCATTCGTCTGGGCATTCCCAGCAAAGGCCGATTGAGAGACGCAGCACTCGACTTTTTAGAACAGTGCGGCCTAAAAGTTTATAAACCGAATTCACGCCAGTACATTGCCAACGTGCCAGCCATTCCTAACTTGGAAGTTGTGTTTCAGCGCGCGGGCGACATTGTCGTTGGCGTGCGTAGTGGCAGCCTAGACTTTGGCATTACTGGTCTAGATATTGTTGAAGAATATCGCGGTGAAAAGCAGCGCGTTGTGGTCATGCATGACGCCCTCGGCTTTGGCCGCTGCCGCCTAGAGCTAGGCGTCCCTGAAGCATGGACAGACGTCGACTCTGTAGAAGAGCTACGCACGAAACTCAACGGAATCGCTGGCGCACCGCGTTTAGCCAGTAAGTTTCCGACCCTCACGCGCCGTTATTTAGCAGAAAATGATCTAAGCGATTGCCAAATCATTTCGCCAGAAGGCACGCTAGAAATTGCGCCCGAACTTGGCTATGCGGATTTTATTGTCGATTTGGTCTCATCTGGGCAAACGCTAAAAGACAACCGCATGAAGACCATTGCGGGCGGCTGCATGCTGAAAGCACAGGCGTCACTGATCGGGAACCGCAATAATCTGTCTAACCCAGCCGTACTTGCAGTAGCAAACACCTTGCTAGAATTGACTGAAGCCAACCTACGTGCCAAAGGCTATTACCACCTCATTGGCAATATGCGCGGCGACTCGCCGGAAGCAATTGGGAAACTCTTGTTTGAGAAAACCAATTACGGCGGTCTCAGTGGCCCGACCATTGCGCGCGTTATTGACCGCCAAAACTCGGCTGACACTTACGCCATCAATATCATTGTGCCAAAGCCAGACATTGCGGTAGCAGTCAAAGAATTGCGTGCGATTGGCGCAACTGGCGTGGTGGTATTGCCCATCACCTACATCTTTGAAGAAGAGCCAGAAACCTTCCTCACTTTGCAAACCGAGCTTGCCAACCCAACCCAACGCTGATTATGTCTGCCACTAACTTTGTCCGCCAACATATTCGTACGTTAGCGCCCTACTCGCCGATTGTGCCCTTTGATGTACTTTCTGAGCAGTTAGGCTTACCCATTGAAGACATCATCAAACTTGATGCGAATGAAAATCCATATGGCCCAAGCCCGAAAGCGATAGCCGCCATTCAGGATTTGCCGTTTCCGCACATTTATCCAGACCCAGAAAGCCGCAAGCTACGCGCCCTATTAGCCGACTTCTTACAGGTCTCTGCTGAGCACATCCTATGTGGCGCGGGCGCGGATGAGCTGATCGATTTGATCTTGCGCTTAGTCTTAGATCCCAACGATGCCATTCTCAATTGCCCACCAACCTTTGGCATGTACGCCTTTGATACCGCCATCAATGCTGGCAACGTGATTTCTGTGCCGCGCTTGCCAAATTTCGCGCTTGACTTAGACGCCATTGAAGCCACCGTTGCCGAGCACCAGCCAAAGATCATGTTTGTGACCTCGCCCAACAATCCAGACGGTGGGCTAATTTCAGACGCTGACCTCAAGCGTTTATTAGCGCTGCCGATGTTGATCGTGCTCGATGAAGCGTATATTGATTATGCTGATCCGGGCGCCAGCCGCATGCACTGGGTGCCTGACTATGAGAACCTGATGGTGATTGGCACATTTAGCAAGTGGGCTGGCTTAGCCGGTTTACGCGTTGGCTATGGCGCGTTTCCATTAGCACTGATGCAGTATTTGCTAATCATCAAGCAGCCCTACAACATCAATGTTGCGGCTGAAGCTGCGGCCATCGCCACATTGCAGGATATGGCCTACTTGCAGCACAACCTGCAATTGCTCATTGCCGAACGCAGCCGCCTGACCGAAAAACTAGCCGACATTGCTTACCTAACGCCGCTCCCGTCGCAATCGGCCTTTGTGCTTTGTGACGTCACCGGTGATAAGCAAGCCGCCGACCTGAAGCAAACGCTAGCCGCTAACGGCGTGTTAGTGCGCCACTTCAACAAGACTGGCGTCAACAATATGATCCGCATTTCAGTGGGCAAACCGGAACACACCGACAAGCTCATTCAAGTTCTCAAAGAATTGGAATAATCCATGCGCACTGCAACCATTACTCGCAAAACCAAAGAAACCGATATCAATATCAGTGTCAACCTCGATGGCACCGGCAAGCACACCATTAGCACCGGCGTTGGCTTCTTAGATCACATGCTCACCGCCCTCGCCGTTCACGGCTTATTTGACTTAGACGTAGCCGTTGTTGGGGATCTGCACATCGACTCGCACCACACCATTGAAGACACTGCATTAGTGCTTGGCCAAGCGTTCAACGAAGCCTTAGGCGATAAAGCTGGCATTATCCGCACCGCCGATTCTTTTGTGCCAATGGATGAAGCCTTAGCCCGCGTGGTGATTGATCTTTCTGGTCGGCCTTACTCAGTATTTGATGCTGAATTCCGTGCGCCAATGATGGGGCAATTTCCAACCAGCTTAGTTGAGCACTTCTTTGAATCGTTTGCCGTCACCTGCCGCGCAACGCTGCATGCCGCCGTGCCTTATGGCCGTGACGATCATCATAAAACCGAAGCGCTTTTCAAAGCCTTAGCCCGCGCGTTAGACAAAGCAACCCAATTAGACCCGCGCCGCGCAAACACAATCCCATCAACAAAAGGAGCGCTCTAGATGCAAACCATTGTGATGATTGACCACGGCGTTGGCAATTTACGCTCCGTAGAGAAAGCCATCCAAGCCGTTGGCGGCAACATTATCTTGTCTAAAGATCGGGAAACGATTTTGAATGCAGATAAGATCGTGCTGCCGGGCGTTGGTGCGTTTGGCGACTGTATGCGCGGCGTGCGTGAATTTGACCTCATCGAAACGGTCAAAGAAGTGGCTGCTGAAAAACCGCTGCTTGGCATTTGCGTTGGTATGCAAATGTTTTTTGAAGAAGGCTTAGAACTCGGCCAACATACCGGCCTCGGTATATTACCGGGCAACGTCACGCGGTTTGAAGTGGACGCGCTAAAAGTACCGCACACCGGCTGGAATCAGCTCAATCCAGTGCGGGACAATCCGTTGCTTTACAACTTACCGGCTGACCGCTACGCGTATTTCAATCACAGTTATGTCTGTCGACCAGCCAATTCAGCACACATCTTAGCCACAACCGATTACGGCACCGACTTTTGCTCAGTGGTG
>JAHDBW010000005.1:0-2178 GCA_020630175.1 Anaerolineales bacterium | reverse complement strand
TTCAGCACACATCTTAGCCACAACCGATTACGGCACCGACTTTTGCTCAGTGGTGAATGTTGGCAATTTATACGGCATCCAGTGCCATCCAGAAAAAAGCCAACACGTTGGGCTTGCTATCTTGCGCAATTTCGTTGAGCACTGCTAATTGAACTCAAAATGACTAATTTTCAAATTTATCCCGCGATTGATTTACGCAATGGCGAAGTGGTTCGTCTCAAACTCGGCGACCCAAATCAACAAACCACCTACTCTGCAAACCCTGGCAGCATGGCTGACCAATGGATTGGTCAAGGTGCCGAATGGCTACATGTGGTCAATCTTGACGGCGCATTTGGTGACACCAACAGCCCCAATCTGGCTGCCGTTGCCGACATTGCCAGCCGTGGCACGCCCGTTCAATTTGGCGGTGGCCTACGCACGCTAGCAGATATTGACCGCGTCATCGACCAAGGCGTTTCGCGCGTGGTGATTGGCACCGCTGCCGTCAAAAATCCAGCCTTAGTTGATGCCGCCCTCGCCAAACATGGCGCAGACAAAATCGCCGTCGGCATCGACTCGCGTGATGGCATTGTGCGCACGCACGGCTGGCAAGAAGCCTCTGGCATCAAGACGCTTGATCTGGCGGCTAAAATGGTCGCCCAAGGCGTGCAATGGACCATCTTCACCGATATCGCCCGCGATGGCGTTGGCACTGGCCTAAACCTCGAAGCGACCGTTGAACTTGCCCAAGAAAGCGGTCTCAACGTGATTGCCAGCGGAGGCGTTCATACCGCCGCAGACGCGAATGGCGCACGTGACGCTGGCTTAGCAGGCTGCATTATTGGGCGCGCGTTGTACGAAGGCACCATCGCACACTTATCAGAGGTGCTGTAATGCTGGCAAAACGCATTATTCCCTGCCTAGACATCAAAAATGGCCGCGTGGTCAAAGGGGTCAACTTTGTTGGCCTGCGCGACGCTGGCGATCCGGTAGAACAAGCCAAGCTGTATAACGCGATGGGCGCAGACGAGCTCGTCTTTCTGGACATTAGCGCCACGCCTGAAGGCAACGCGACCGTCGCCGAAATGGTGCGCGAAGTGGCTGACCAAGTGTTTATGCCGTTAGCTGTCGGCGGCGGTATTCGCGAAGTGGCCGATATCAAACGTATCCTGCGCGCTGGGGCTGACAAGGTTGGCATCAACTCGGCGGCAGTGCGCACGCCAGAGCTGCTCACACAAGGGGCTGAACGCTTTGGCTCACAGTGCATTGTGCTTTCAATTGACGCAAAACTTATCTCTGCTGCGGATGAAGATCCAAAGTGGGAAGTCTATGTGAGTGGCGGACGCACCCCAACTGGCATTGACGCCGTTGAATGGGCGATTGAAGCAGTCGAACGCGGCGCGGGTGAAATCCTACTGACCAGTATCGATGCTGACGGCACGACCGCTGGCTATGACATCACCCTGACTAAAGCCATTGCCGACCGCGTCTCTGTGCCGGTTATTGCCAGCGGTGGCGCGGGTACCCCGCAACATTTCGCTGAAGTGCTAACGACTGGCAATGCAGATGCCGCGCTGGCAGCGTCGATCTTTCATGACAAGGTTTATACTGTGGATGAATTGAAAACCTATCTTGAAGATCAAGGCGTGCCAATCCGCCGCCAAGTTTAGCTAATTTGGATGTAAGGCCATGCATTGGGTTTAAAAATTCAGTTACTCTAAATTCCAGTCTATACTCAAAACGTTTCTTCATCTTTTGAAACACAAACTGTATGGGGATTAGTGAACTATGTCTGGTAATACAAAAATATTCCAATATCTGACGTTAGAAGAGATTGCTGAGCTTAGCGAGCTAAAAATCATGTGCGAGATTGAACTAACTCGCTCAGGAAAAACAAGTAACGAAACAGGTTCAATCGAAATCAGCTCTAGTGCCGTTCAGTTTATAGAGCAAAAATTTAAATGGGTAGAACAATTTGTTTGGATGAACAACAAGTCTTACGAATTCGTTAATGAACATACATCTATTCGAATTCTGAGAATAATTGATATTGAAAATTCCAAAACGAAAGAGACTATGGACTTTCTCCCATTTGGACCTTTAGTAATCCTAAAAAAGTATTAAGTATCACCATGCTAAACGCAGTAATTTTTGATTTTGACGGCACGTTAGTCGATACCGAGACAGCCGAATTTG
>JAHDBW010000416.1 GCA_020630175.1 Anaerolineales bacterium | reverse complement strand
CCGCGAAACAGCACGCCTTTGCGCCATGGGAGCGCATCGGTTGCAAGTGCTAAGTTTGGGAAGCGCTGGAATAAATCTAGGATGGCAATTTGGCCTTCTAGCCGCGCTAACGGCGCACCGAGACAATAGTGAATACCGTTGCCAAAGGCTAAGTGCGTATTGGCAGTGCGGGTGATGTCCATATGGGCTGGGCATTCAAAAACGGTTTCGTCGCGATTTGCTGAAGCTAAGCTCACCCGCATAATATCGCCACGCTTGAGCTGCTGCCCGTCAATGGTGTGGTCTTGCCGCACCCAGCGCGTGGTCGATGTTTCGACTGGCCCATCGTAGCGCAAAATTTCTTCAACGGCGCTTTCGATCAAGGTTGGCTTTTCCAATAACAACGCGAGTTGGTCTGGATTACGTAATAGCGCTAAGACACCGTTGCCAATTAGATTGACCGTGGTTTCATGCCCGGTCACAATCAGTAGCGCGACCATGCTAGACAGTTCAGGCTCTGATAATTTGTCGCCATCGGCTTCGGTCGCTACCAGCGCTGAGATGAGATCGTCTTTAGGACGCAAACGGCGTTCTTTGAAAAGGGATTGTAAATACTCGACGAAGGTGCGCATCTGGCGGCGACGGTCACTGGCTTTGAGGCGTTTGCCGCCGGGCGAAATAATCTGCTGTGACCAATCGGCGACCATATCTTGATCGGCTTTGGGAATGCCAAGTAAATCGCTAATGACGATTACTGGCAAGGGCAGGGCGTATTCGCCAATGAGATCAAACGTTGGCTGCTGCGCGATTTGATCCAGCAAAGTCGTCGCCACTTCAGAAATACGCGGTGCCATTGCGGCCATGCGGCGCGGCGTAAACGCTAAGTTGACCAGCGCCCGCAACCGAGTGTGGTCGGGTGGGTCGCTAAACAGCATGTTTTGATTGATGGCAGTATGCACGCCGCCCGTGCCAGACGAACGTTGCGCTTCAGGTTTTGTGTTGCGGATGTCTTTGCAATACAGCGTGTTGTCTTTCAGGATGCGCAGCACATCGGCATAGCGCGTGACGTACCAAGACGTGGTGCCATTGGGTGCAGTATGCGCATAAATTGGCGCGTCGGCCCGCATTTGGGCAAAGGTTGGGAATGGATCAGCTTTGAACGTCGCGCTGAAGAGATCGTAGGGTTTGGAATCCACGAAGTTACACGAAGGCGCACGAAGCGTGATGGCAGGCGTGGCTAATCATCTTGCAAAGCTGGTTGGGCTGTGCCCCAGACGGTGGCGTCTGTGTTGCCGGTAAACCAGTCGATGCCATCACTAATATTGACCACTTCGCCAATGATGGTTAGAGCTGGAGGGCGTACGGCACGCGTTTTTTCAACAATGTCTGCCAATGTGCCTTTGATTACGTGCTGGGCAGGTGTAGTGCCACTTTCAATGACAGCGACTGGTGTCTCGGCACTGCGTCCGGTTGCCAAGACGCGCTCTACAATTTGATCCAATTTGCGCACGCCCATCAGCACAACAATGGTGCCGAGCGTTGGCAAATGTTGCCATTCGGGGCCATCTAAGGAGTGCCCACTAAGCACCACGCAAGAACTGGCTAGCCCGCGATGGGTGATGGGTATGCCCGCATACGCCGGGACCGCCGTAATTGAAGAGATGCCGGGCACAACCTCAAATGGAATATCGGCTGCGATGAGCGCGAGTGCTTCATCACCACCGAGGCCAAAAACAAACGGATCGCCGCCTTTGAGGCGCACAACGGTGTTGCCTGCTTGCGCTTGTTCAATCAGAATGCGATTGATTTCGCTTTGCGGGTAGCGCTTCTTTTCCGGTCCTTTGCCAGCATTGATTACCTGCGCCTGTGGATTGGCTTGCGCAATCAACGCGGGTGAAACCAAACGGTCGTGCACTAAAACATCGCACGTTTGAATCAGCTCTAATCCACGGACAGTGATAAGTTCTGGGTCACCGGGACCCGCGCCAACAAGGAATATTTTCATAAGGGCTGTAATTGTCAATTGACAACAGCCAATTGTCAATTATGAATGTGGTCTTGGGCTGTAAAAGATGCGCTTCATACTTGTGGATTATGCGTTGGGGATTGGCAATTGAAACAGCATATGACCCAGTCATGACCATCGGCACTGATGCATATGACCTCCCCCGACTTACTATTAGGCCATCAACAAACGACACCAAACAAGTTCTGGAGGACAGACATCATGACTAACGAAAAATCACTCAACGACAAAATCACAGACATCGCAACATACTTGGCAATCGGCGTGGCAGTTATCTCTTGGGCAGTGCCACAAACTTACTTTTCAACGGCTAATGCCAACTTGGTCATCGGTGGAATTTTGATCGGACTGAACTTGGTGCGTATCTACTTCAATATCAACATCAGTCGCAACAGCTTTATGATTGGCGCTTTTTTGATGGCGCTGGGCTTGCTAAGCGGCGCAACGCTGATGAACCCAATGATCTTCCCGCTTGGCGGCATTATGATTGCGGC
>JAHDBW010000415.1 GCA_020630175.1 Anaerolineales bacterium | reverse complement strand
TTGGCTACGCGTCTGCGGGCTCTGCTTCGCCAAGTTCAACGGCGATTGCACCTGCTTTGCGGAAGACCATGCCTTTGTCTTCGTCAATGTCGATGATGACGGTGTCGCCGCCTTCAAAGTCACCGCGGAGCAGTTGCACAGATAGCGGCGATTCAATGTGCCGTTGGATTGCGCGGCGTAATGGCCGTGCGCCAAAGGCCTTGTCGTAGCCGTTTTGTGCCAACCAGTCTTTGGTAGCTTCGGTCAGTTCGACATGAATGCCAAAGTCTTCCAGCCGTTCACGAACTTCCTTGAGCTGGATGTCAACGATGTATTTGACGTCTTCAATAGACAGCGGTGCAAAGATGATGATGTCATCGATGCGGTTCAAGAACTCAGGGCGGAAGGCGGCCTTGAGCGACTTTTCGATTTTGTCTTTGTTGACAATTTCTTTGGTTGAACCTGCTTCAAGGAACCCAAGTGACCCGCTCTTACTGGCGAATTCGGTGCCGAGATTACTGGTCATAATTAGCACGGTGTTGCGGAAATCAACCACGCGGCCTTGTCCGTCTGTCATGCGGCCATCATCTAGAATTTGCAGTAGCGTATTCCAGACTTCAGGGTGCGCTTTTTCAATTTCATCAAACAGCACCACGCGATATGGGCGGCGGCGGACGGCTTCGGTGAGTTGCCCCCCTTCTTCATAGCCAACGTAGCCCGGAGGCGCACCAAACAAGCGTGAAACGCTATGTTGTTCGCGGAACTCAGACATATCAACGCGGACAAGTGCGTCTTCATCGTCAAACATGAACTCAGCCAGTGCCTTGGCAAGTTCGGTTTTCCCAACCCCAGAGGAGCCAAGGAAAATGAAAGAACCAATTGGGCGCTTTGGATCGCGCAGCCCAGCCCGGGCGCGGCGAATAGCGTCTGAGACCGCAGCTACGGCATCGTCTTGGCCGACAATGCGCTCATGCAAGCGGGCTTCCATGTTGAGCAGTTTTTCTGATTCGGTTTCCAGCATTTGGTTGAGCGGGATGCCCGTCCAATTTGAAATGACTTCGGCGATGTCTTTTTCATCGACCACTTCATCTAGCTGGTGTTCGTCAATCCACTTTTGGCGTTGTTCTTGGAACGCGCCTTCTAGGGCTAAGCGCTCCGCTTTGAAGGTCATCGCGTTTTCGTAATCGCTATTGTTGCTGGCAAGGGTTTCCTCAGCCGTTAGCCGATCCAATTCGCGCTTCATTTCACGTAAGTCGGTTGGCAGTGAGAACAAGGCCACGCGCAACTTTGCTGCGGCTTCATCCATCAAATCGATGGCTTTATCTGGCAATTTGCGTTCTGTTACGTAGCGGCTAGATAGCTTTGCTGCGGCTTCAAGCGCGCCATCGGTGATTTTGACCTTGTGATGGGCTTCATAGCGATCACGCAGCCCTTTCATCATTTCGATGGTGTCTTCAATGCTTGGTTCATCTACAAAAACTGGGGCAAAGCGGCGTTCCAAAGCAGCGTCTTTTTCAATGTGCTTGCGGAACTCATCCATGGTGGTGGCCCCAACCGTTTGCAACTCACCACGTGCCAAGGCTGGCTTGAGCATGTTGCTGGCATCGAGTGCGCCCTGTGCAGCACCAGCGCCGACAACAGTGTGGAGTTCATCAATAAAGAGAATGATTTGGCCTTCAGCGCGCTGTACTTCTTCAATACTGGCTTTGAGGCGTTCTTCAAATTCACCACGGAAGCGTGAGCCAGCAATCATGGCGGAAAGATCTAGCGAGATCACTTTCTTGCCCATCAGCAGTTCAGGCACGTCATTATCAGCAATCTTTTGGGCTAGCCCTTCTACGATTGCGGTCTTACCAACCCCGGCTTCACCAATCAACACTGGGTTGTTTTTGGTACGGCGTGAAAGCACTTGGATCACGCGCAGAATTTCATGGTCGCGGCCAATTACCGGATCAAGCTTGCCGCTCTTGGCAATGGCGGTTAGGTCACGGCTGTATTTTTCCAGCGTGCGGTATTTGGTTTCGGCTTGTTGGTCGGTAACGCGCTTGCCACCGCGAATGTCGCGGATGGTGTCATAAATATGATCACGTTTAATGCCCATTTCGTTCATGAGGCGGGCAACGTTGGTATTTTTCTCAGATAGAATCGCGAGGAAGATATGCTCGGTGGAGATGTACTCATCCTTTAGCCGATTTGCTTCTTCATTTGCGAGGTCAATAATACGCTTGACGCGTGGCGTAATGAAAACCTGACCAGCGCCACCGCCGCCATAAATGGTGGCTTTTGGTGATGCGCGTAGGACGTCATCTAACCGGCTTTGCAGTAAGCGGGTATCTACTTTTAGCTTTTCCAGAATCTTTGGAATCAGGCCGTCGGGCTGTTCCAAGAGGGCCAATAGGATGTGCTCGGTATCTACTTGATTGTGACCGTAGCGTTGCAAAATTTCATATGCTCGCTGGGCTGCATCCTGGGCGCGTTCTGTAAATCTATCAAATCGCATGTGTGTGTTTCCTGTAATTTAGTCAGCGATTAGCCAATTA
>JAHDBW010000079.1:13820-15919 GCA_020630175.1 Anaerolineales bacterium | reverse complement strand
TCTGCCACGTACAGCGCGCCGTCTGGGCCTTGGGTGACGTCTAACGGGCGGTCGGCGCCGGTGAAGAACCATTCTTCTTCAATGACGGTGTAGGTGTCGCCGCTGGGTGCGAGTTTGAGGCGCTTGATGCCGCGTTGAATGTCGGGATAAACGTAAGAGCCAAACACGGCCACAAAGGCATCGTCTTGATAGCGCGTGGGGAATGTCTCGCCGCTGTAGAACACCAATCCATCGGCAGAGGAGCGGGCTTCGAAGTTGTAGACGGCGTTTACCGACTCTGGGCAGTCTGGGCTAGTGTCGCTGGACCAGCAGTTGGGCCAGCCGTAATCTTGCCCGGCGACAATGTGATTCAGTTCCTCTGGTGGATCAAATTCGCCTAAATCATCACGGCCATTCTCGGTGACGAATAAATCGCCAGCGGCATTAAATGCCAGCCCAAACGGATTGCGTAACCCTGTCGCAACCACTTGTAAGTCGCTGCCATCGGGCAAGAATTTCAACACGGTTGCACTGCGCCAGTCGGCTTCGTTACAGGTGTTGCACGTAGAGCCCATCCCCAAATAGATGTACCCATCTGCGCCCAATACCATCTGATCATTTTGATGCAAGCCGTTACCGGGCAGATCATCAAACAAAATGGCCGTGTCGTCGGCCACGCCATCACCGGTGGTGTCGCGGGCAGTCATCACGTGGCTGGTGTAAGAAATGTATAGGGTGTCCTCAATCCATAACAGACCTAACGGGATGGGAATGCCTGAAACAAACACGGTCTCACTATCGGCGTAGCCATCGTTGTCTGTGTCTGCATAAGACGTAACGGTTGAGGCAGTTGATGCCACATATAGCCGGCCATCTGGCCCAAATGCTAGCGAGGTTGCAGCGCGGGCGGCGTGCCAAATGGTGACAGAAAATCCGGGCGGCACGGTGCCCACTTCCACCACAGTATCGGTTGGAATAGTGGGTTCAGGCGTTGGTGTGTAAGTGGGTTGATCGGTTGGTAGCTGAGTCGGTGTTTCTGTTGGTACCGAGGTTGCCGTTGGTGTATATGTCTGAGTTGGCTGCGGGGTGGGCGTATTGCTAGGCGGTGGCGCGGTTGGCGTGGGTTGCGGCGGGCGACCGCTGCAACTGAGCAAGAGAATTGGCAACAGGAGAAGGAGGCTGAACTTTTTCATGCCTTTATTGTCGCAGAGCAAAGTTACAGCGCGGTTACCGTTTCATAATTGCGTTTTGATGTTTGTCTTTATGAAAGCGTCATATAAGTTGAGACGTGCTGTTTTGCCACGTGCTTAACGAATTCAATATCTTGCGGATTGGCAAACCCATGGTCGGGGATCCAAAGCGAGTTGCCAGTTGGTGCCTGCAGTAAAAAGCCATTTGGAACTCTTGTAAATCTTGGGAGTGCCGACCAAGCGAATGTTTTTTGCTCAAATTCTGTTGCGGTAACGCTTACGTCTAAGTGATTGAACGTATAGGTGGTGCGGGTGTTGATATCAGGCAGTCTAGCGAATTGGTTGTAAGCGATGCGGTCTCTGATTTTGCCCCAAGCCAAGGCTGTTATACCAATACTGGTGATGAGTAGGCCAAACAATAACGGAATTATGCTATTTTGCAGCTCTAAAAGGCCGGCCAACACCATTATTCCACCAGAAATTGCCATTAGCGTGCCCAATAGATAGCGTGAAAACAGCCGGGAATAATAGAGAAAACGGCCCACGTTTCCAAACTGCATTTGAAAGGTATACAGCCCTTGAGTGCGATGCACCTGGGTTAGTTCTTCTGCTGTGACTAGATAATCGCAGGTTACGGTTTTCTGTGGGTCAAGAGTTGTCATTTTGGGGTTGGCGGCGTAATAAACATTGCAGACCGAGCGATTTATTTGTCTACTGCGCCGTATTATACAGATGTCATTATCACAGCGATGATGACATCTCACAGCGTGTGTGATCAAACGTTGTGACAGGAATTTATGACGTCGTTCTGTACGCTAGGGTTGTTTTTGGAAGTATCAGAGGGGTCACCGTGGCTCCGAGGAAGAAAACAACACCTATGTTGATGGATTGAAATCCATTGCTAGTGGGGTAAACATGCTTCAGCATGTT
>JAHDBW010000079.1:9436-13720 GCA_020630175.1 Anaerolineales bacterium | reverse complement strand
AACATGCTTCAGCATGTTTCTTTCACTAGTCGCAGAATTCATTCTGCTGACAAGACGCAACAGGCATTTCACAACATTTGCTCACACACGGTCTCAGCAGTTGATCCAGCACGCTAGGGGAACTACGCCTGAGCCAAAATCATAACGATTTCTTTACCCACAAACCTCCATTACGCATTAGAATTTGCAGATGACAAAAACTTTACTTTGTGTGCTCGCCCATCCTGATGATGAATCATTTGGGACGGGTGGCACGCTCGCTCGCTATGCCATGGAAGGCGTGGATGTGCATATTGCCATCGCGACGGACGGGGCGGCTGGCTCTGTTGCTGAAGGCTATGAGGAACAGCGCTCTGAACTTGCGGCAGTACGTGAGCAAGAACTGCGCCGAGCGGTTGAAATTTTAGGCGGGACGTTGCACTTGCTGGGCTTCCGCGATTCGGGTTATATCAACGATCCCAACAATAAACACCCGGATGCGTTTATCAACCAAGACCTAGCGACATCGGTGGCCACGGTGGCCGACCTCATCCGCAAAGTGAAGCCAGACGTAGTCTATACCCACGATTCTACCGGGGGCTATTGGCACCCAGACCATATCCGCTGCTACGAAATTACCACGCCCGCCTTTGCACAAGTGCAGGCCGAAGGCCATGCTTGGGGGCCAAAAAAGCTGTATTACACGGCGTTCCCGAATACGCGCACTAAATTGTTTATTGCCATTCTGAAATTACGTGGCAAAGATCCAACCCAAATGGGACGTAACAAAGATATTGACCTGACCAAAATCGGGCTTGATCCAAAGCTGATTGGCACCAAGATCAACATTCGCGTTGGGTGGGATAAAAAACGCCTCGCCAGCGCTGAACACGGTAGTCAGGGTGGCGGTGGCTTAGCTGGATATTTCCCGAAATTCTTACGTAAACGGCTGTTTGGCTACGAGCAATTTATCCGAGCTTATCCAGCTTGGACCTATGGTGACCCGAAAGAAACCGACCTGTTTGAAGGTCTCTGACAATCCTGCTGAGTACCGCCAAGATGCGACAGACAAAACACTACACACTGCACTTTCTGATTACAGTTGGCATTGCCTTACTAATAGTGGCCTGCGGGACGCCTGCACCAGAAGTTCCGCCAACGCCAACGTTAGCCCCTGGCTCGCCAGAAGCGCTGGGGAAAGCGATTTTTCAAGGTTCTGGGTCCTGTGCCACGTGCCATTCGCTCAAGACCAATGTGCGCATTGTGGGGCCATCGCTTAGCGGCATCAATGACGTGGCCGGCACGCGGGTTGAAGGGCTAACTGCTGAAGAATACTTGCTGCAATCCATCATGCGCCCGAACGACTATATTGTGGAAGGCTATGAAAATGTCGCGATGGACCCGACTATCGCGCTGCGGCTTTCATTAGAAGAGATCAATCAGGTTGTTGCATATTTGCAAACCCTTGAGTAAGTTGCCACACAACTTATTCAGTTACATTAGGAAAGGACACGCCTCATGCTAAAAAAAATAGGCCTTTGGATACTGGGCATTGTCGCCGTGCTACTGGCGGCAATCACCACGCTTGGAAATTTGCCCACGCCGTTTGACCCACCCGTTCCGCCAGAAGAACAGGTGGTTGGCGCGCAAACAAAAGACGACGCAAAGTCTGCGTTTGATATTGCGTTCCCTGACAGCAACGAACCGGCAAATAACCCAACAACACAAGCCAAGGTGGACTTGGGGCATGTGCTCTTTTTTGACCCAATTCTGTCTGGTGGGGATGATGTCTCTTGTGCGTCTTGCCACCATCCAGATTTAGGCTTTAGCGATGGGCAGGCGGTTAGTGAAGCCGCTGGGCGCAATGTGCCAACCTTGTATGAAGTGGCATACCGTTCGGCGCTGTATATGGATGGCCGCTCTGACACGCTTGAAGCGCAAGTGGTAGACGTGCTGACCAATCGGGCTGAGATGAACGCCGATATTGATGAAATGGTGGCCGAATTAGAAGCAATCGACGCCTATGTAGACTTGTTTTCCGAAGCCTTCCCAGACGCGGCTGAGCCGATTTCGCTTGAAACCGTGAGCCAAGCCATTGCCGCCTTTGAACGGGGAATTGTGGCGCATAACTCACCTTATGATCAGTTTGCCGCTGGCGATAATACCGCACTGACAGCCTCCCAACGGCGTGGCCTAAACCTGCTGCGTAGTGGGGCCACTGGCTGCTATTCTTGCCACTTTGCACCAACCTTCAATAATGATGATTTTGCCGTGATTGGCGTGCCAGATGCGGGCAATCAAATTACAGATCTAGGCGTAGAAGCGGTGAGCGGTGATGCTGCCGATCGGGGCGCGTTTGCAGTGCCAACCCTGCGCAACATCGCCTTGACCGCACCCTATATGCACGCTGGTCAGTTTGAAACGCTAGAAGAAGTGCTCGACTTCTACATCGCCGGTGGTGGTGAAGGGCACGGGCTGACCGTAGAAAACCAAGCTTTCTTTGTGTCGCCCCTGACGCTAACAGACTCAGACCGCCAAGACTTACTGAATTTCCTCTACGCCTTGACGGATGAATCGACCTTAGTCGAAATTCCATCCGAAGTGCCATCAGGTTTGCGCGTTGTAAAAACAAAATCAAATGCAGCGCGGGCGGCGGCCAATCGGGTCAACCTTGGTAGCGCGGTTATTAGTGAAGAAGACCGTCCGGCGATGGTGCTGACTGTGTCACCGGGCATGGATGTGCAAGCCGTGTTTGACCGCGCAATTGCGGGCGACATTATCAAAATTGAATATGGCACTTATAACACGGGCATCATCACCGATGTGCAAGACCTGACCGTGCGCGGTGAGCCAAATGCTGCTGGTGAGTACCCAACCTTTGACGGCCAATTTGAATTCACTGACGGCATCTCTGCAACGGGCGATAACTTTGTTGTTGAGAAAATGACCTTTAGAAACTACACTGCCAACGGTGTCAAAGTGGATGGGGCAACCAATATCGTCATGCGTGACCTCAAGGTGCACGATACTGGCATTTATGGCACGTATCCGGTGCACTGTACGGACGTGCTGATTGAGCGCGTAGAAGTTTCTGGCGCAGCGGATGCTGGCGTGTATGCAGGGCAATGCAAAAACGTAATTGTGCGTGACACCATTGCTTATGACAACGTGCTAGGCATTGAAGTTGAAAACTCAGTCAATGCTGAAGTGTATGACAACCACGTGTACAACAACTCCTTTGGCATCTTTATCCCGCTGTTGCCAAATATCGCCTCAAAAGTGTCTTATGACACCAAGGTCTATAACAACATTGTTGAAAACAACAATCACCCTAACTTCGCGCCAGATGGCTTTGCCGCTGCGTTAGCGCCTCCGGGCGGTGGGATTGTGATTTTGGGCAGTGACAACGCGCAAATTTACGGCAATACGATCACGGGGAACCAAACGGCTGGGATTGCCGTCTTTGCGACCAGCAGCTTCTTTGAAGAAGTTGATGTGTACCCGAACCCAGAAAACGTGCGGATTTACAACAACACGTATGCAGACAACGGGCTCGCGCCAGACAAAGTGATCACCGATCTCGGGTTGCCGGGAGCTGACGTGCTATGGGATGCCAGCGCGTGGAGCGTCACGCTAGATGATGACGCCGAAAGCTTCCCGCCACTGCCGCCTTCTTGGTTGCCAGACTTTGTGCGCAAAGCCTATTGGAAGATCCTGACCTTTGCCATCAACAACCTCTTATAACTCTTATGTCTAACACGCTTTTTCTTGTCTTACTCACGTTAGTTGGTGGCGTTGCGGTCACGCTACAAAGCCAGATGATGGGGGTGGTTGACCGTAATGTTGGCACGCTGCCCAGCGTTTTGTTTACGTATGGCTCTGGTGCTATTTTGGTGGGGCTGATCTATTTAGTGGCCCGCCCAGGCAGTTTGGGTGAAGTGGCGAGCCAACCCGCATTTACGTGGTTCTCTGGCGTGATGGGGCTGATTATTATCGGCACCATTGGCTACACCGTGCCGCGCTTAGGGCTTGGGGCTGCGCTTACATTATTTGTCGCGTTTCAACTGATTGCCGCAGTCGTGATTGATCACTTCGGTTGGCTCGGTGCAGCGCAAAGCTCAGTGTCTGTGACAAAAATCATCGGCATTCTAGTGCTGATGTTTGGCACATGGCTGGTGGTCAAACAGTAGCAAATACAAGCTTACGATTGCCTGAGTTCTGGATAAGGAAAATTGCCTGAAAGGGGGCGACTGAGCTTAGGCATCAAGTTTGTATTTCTGCTGGCTAAACCCGTTGCACAGCAGC
>JAHDBW010000079.1:0-9336 GCA_020630175.1 Anaerolineales bacterium | reverse complement strand
GGCAGGTCGCTATTTGTAACTTGAGCCCAGCGGGCTTGCCCACAAACACTAGCCTGATGGCTTTAGCCTCAGGCGGATTTAGTTAATTTATAACCGCAAAGCCGCTAGCAATAGCGGCTTTTTTGATTCTCAACGCCCATCCGTAATACACTAGAACTGAGTGTCATATTTTTTTATGACATTTGCCGCATGTGGCAACGCTGCCACCAAACTACCATATAGCTATCGCACACAGATTAAACATAATACAGGAGCACCGCATGAGACCTATTCGGATATTGTTAGTCGATGATCACCGTTTGTGGCGCATGGGCATCCGGGCTGTGATTGATCGGGATCAGCGTTTTGCGCTGTCTGCGGAAGCGAGTACGGGCGCAGAAGCCTTAGCACAAGCCGCGATTGTGCAGCCTGATGTGATTTTGTTGGACGTCAAGCTGCCGGGCCAAGATGGCATTGGCGTGTGTAAAGACTTGCTTGTGAGCAATCCACACCAGCGTATTCTGATGTTGACCGGGAGTGAGGATAAAAACTTTGTGATTGATGCCATTATGGCCGGTGCAAAGGGCTATATTCTCAAAGACACCGACCCCAAAGAGTTGCTAAGCGCGGTAGCGCGCGTGTTTAGCGGCGGCAGCTACATTGACCCACAACTGACCGCACTCTTGTTTGAACAGATCCAGCAGCGAATTGTGCCAACCGTGTTTGACAAGTTGAGCAAGTCTGAAAAGCGCGTCCTCAAGCAAATGGTGGCTGGTAAAAACAATCGTGAAATTGCCGAAACGCTCAAGTTTGGCGCGGGGACAGTCCGCAATTACGTTAGCTCAATTTGTACGAAATTGGCTGTACCTAATCGAATAGAAGCCTCAAAACTGGCAATCCGTGAGCGATTTATCGTCTTAGATTGAACCAGTCTTACAGTGTCACTATGTTTCAGTGACAGTTGACCTATTAAGAGCTGCCGCCGCTAGTTTATAACTAAGGTATGAATACAACTAGCGCGCACAGTTTACTAATCGTAGAAGACAATCCGCATGATTTGCACGCGCTCAACCGCACGCTGACAAATACATTTACAGATTGGCCAGTCTATAAAGCAAGCTCTCTACATCATCTAGAGACGGTCTTAGCGCAAACGTATCCCACTGTTTGCATTGTTGACTATTACTTGCCAGATGCAACGGGGCTGCAAGTGTTAGAAACGCTACAAGCCAAAGCGGGCAATATTCCAATCATTATGGTGACTGGGGGCATTGAAGCAACCGAAGCGGCAAAAGTGCTAGAGCTCGGCGCGCTGAGCTATGTGGAAAAAGACCAGCATGGTGCCTACCTAACGCAAGTGACGCAGGCTGTCCAAGATATTCTAGCGAAGCCGACTGCTATCTCGTTGGCAGCTGCTGAATATCAATATCTGCGCTTTGCAGCTGAGCTTAGTCAACACAATCGCCTAAATGAAAGTCTTGAAAAGACTGCCCGCCAACTGATTGAGACCGTTTGCCTGCATTTTTCGCAGCATCGCGGTGGGGTGCTATATAACCCAGAGCGCCAAATGCTTGCAAGTTACAGCGTAGAGGATTTTGTGCCAGCACCAGAGATAGAACCCTATCGGCTGGATATTTGTCATGGGGATCTCTATTTGGGCGAGCTTGTGCTGTTCAAAGTTGCGCAGACGCCACAGCTCAGTACAGATGCTAAGACAGCCTTGCTCCGGCAATTTGAGAATTTACTATATCAAGCCCATCGCATAGACGATCTATCGAAACAAGCGAGTTTTGACAGTCTAACCGGTGCGCTAAATCGGCACATGCTAACGGTGCATGGTCGGCAAGAATTAGAACGAGTCAAGCGAACCAATAATCCACTGAGCGTGTTGATGCTGGATATTGATCACTTCAAAATGGTGAACGATATGTATGGACATCAGACGGGCGATTATGTATTGGTGACGTTGGTCAATATTCTAAACATGGAACTGCGCAAGATTGATTTGTTAATGCGCTATGGTGGCGAAGAGTTTTTGGTGTTGCTGCCAAACACAACCGCAGCGCAAGCCGCCGTCGTTGCCGAGCGATTGCGGAAGCGCGTTGCAGCGCATTCGTTTGTCGCGTATTCCGCTGAGGCGTTCAATATCACGCTGAGTTTAGGACATGTGACCACCACACACGCTGCGCACACGCTCTCTGAACTGATTAGCGGTGCAGATACGGCGCTGTATTCGGCAAAACAAAAAGGACGCAATTTAGTAATACAAGGTGGTGTAATTTAAGTCTGTGACACAGCTCTGATAAAAAATAGCTAAAATTGTTTGCGGTTTTATCACTTGATGTGCCGGATAACATACGCGTAGTTATGAATTTATATCAGAAAATTGTTGAACAACAGACAGAGCTAATTTGCCGCTTTAAGCCTGATGGCACGTTGACGTATGTCAACAAGGCCTACTGCGATTATTTCAATAAACGTCGTGAAGACTTGGTTGGGCATAGCTTCATGCCGCTGATTCCAGCAGAAGACCAGCCTATTCTGAACGCTAGCTTAGCCAGCATTACGCCAGAAAATCCGGTGACTGTTGTGCAGCATCGGGTGATTTTGGATGATGGCAGCACCCGTTGGCAAGAATGGACAGATACATTTTTATATGACGATGACGGTAACTTTATCGAAGGGCAAGCCGTTGGGCGCGATATTACCGGGCGGCGTGCCATTGAAGATGAACTGTGGCAAGCAAATAACACGCTGAACTCATTTTTTGATGTGACGCCCATGATGATGCTCATTGTTGATTTTGATGACAATGTGTTGCGCATCAATGATCACTTTAACGAAGTGTTGGGCTATTCAGATGTAAACGTAGACGATTTCGTCTTGGCTGCCATTACTAAGCCAGAAGATTTGCCGCTCATCAGAGAAGTTTGGGATAACCTGCGCACTGTTTCTACGTCTTATTCGCTCGAGTTTAGCCTGATTGCCAAAGATGGCACGCTAAAAGAAACCGAGTGGCGATTTGCTTCAGACCTCCAAGAACGCAAAGTGTTTTGTGTGGGGCGTGATGTGACAATCCGCAACCAACGCCTGCGGCAAAAGAGAATTCACGATGCACAGTTCCGCCAAATTGTGAACACCATTCCAGACGCAATTGTGTATGCCAAGCCAGACCGGACAATTTCCTTAGTGAATGAGGGGTTTACGAATCTGTTTGGCTATGACCCAAAAGAAGTTTACGGTGAAACAACGCAGTTTATGTACGCCGACCCAGAGCGCTATTATCAGACCGGCAAGCGTGAATTCAGTGGGAACGCTAAGAAAAGATATGCGCCCTCAACAATTGAGTTTCGCCGCAAAAATGGCGAGACGTTTAGTGGTGAAACCATTGGCGTTTCTGTAGTTGATGAAGCCGGAGAAACAATCGGTTTGCTTGGAATCTCACGTGATATTACGGCGCGGATCCAAATGGAAACCGAGTTGCATGAGCTAAACCGCTCGTTGGAATTGCGGGTAGAACAACGAACTGAAGAGATCCAAACCTTGGTGCATAAAATCACCCATGATTTTAGAGCGCCAATTCGGGCTGTTAATAATTACCTGACCTTTTTAGAAGAAGACTGTGCCGACAGCCTAGACGCCCAAGCGCTGGGCTATATGGCGGCCATTCAGGAAAATGCCAATTACATGGGGCGCTTGGTGCAAGATTTGCTGACGTACTCTAAAGTGCGCCATACCAGAGACTATACGTTTGCCCCCATTGATCTGAACGCATTGGTCAGAAATGTTGTGTTGCGCACAGACGCCAATGAGCTAGGCCGCGTTGAGGTGCCAGAGACCTTACCCAATGTGCATGGGAACGCCCAATTAATTGAGCAAGCGCTAGTAAATCTGATCGACAACGCAACTAAATATGTATCGTCAGGTAAAACGCCAGAAATTACGATAACAATAGAAGAAACCGCAACGCATTGGGGAATTTGCGTCAGCGATAAAGGAATAGGTATCCCAGAACAACACTTGGGAAAAATATTTGGTATGTTTGAACGCTTACACGCCCAAAATGAATATGACGGCACAGGAATTGGGTTGACGATTGTGCATTCAGTTGCAGAAGTACACGGGGGACATGTTGATGTCACTTCAACAGTTGGAGCGGGCAGTACGTTTAAGTTCTATATCAAGAAGGACCTCATAACACATGAACAATCAAATTGAAGTCTTGCTAGTTGAAGACAACCCCGATGACATCTTATTTATGAAGCGGGCATGGCGCAAATGCAACATTCCAAATCCACTACGCATTGTGCGCAATGGAGAAGAATGCCTGAACTTACTAAACTCTGCGGCTGAACAAACGCCTGGGCTAATTCTGATGGACATCGACATGCCAGTGATGAACGGGCTAGACTGCTTGCGGCAAATTCGCACTAATCACGTGTTTGAACACTTGCCTGTCATTATGTTCAGCGGCCAACAAATTAGCGACGCCGTTGACCTAAGCTACCGCATTGGTTGTAATTCGTTCATCGAAAAGCCAGACACGTTTGACGACCTGCAACATACCGTACGGCTGATCCATTCTTACTGGCAGCGCAACCGCCTGCCACTTGCTTAGCGTCCAGACGCCTGCTGATGCAGGCGTTTTTTAGTTAAATCGCAAGATAAAACGCCGGAAAAACAGCGCAGCGTTGGTATCTCTAAATAAAACGTGCAAGAGGGCAATGGTATGATAAGCGTATAGTTAGCTGCTATATACACATGATGGAAACGCTTTATCTCGATGGTCTCCCCGCTGGCACACGTCCTGGCACAGTCTTCAAGCTGCTGCTGGAAGAAGGCCGCATCCAGAAAAATGAGATTGGCAACATCACCATCAATGACGGCGCAGCGACGGTTGAAATTGCCGCTGGCAAAGTGCAACGCCTTGTCAAATCCCTCGCCGATGTCACCTTAAACACGCGTAAAATTCGCGCTTGGCACGACCTGCAAGCGGTGCGGAACGCGCACTTTGAGACGCTCTTACACTGGCTAAACTTAGAAGCAGACGCCGAACGTTCAGAGAAAAACACTGGCGAACGTGCCCAGCGGGCGCTGTCACGCTTGGTGATTCGCGGTGAAGAGTATGGCGTTGGCGGTCAAGTGTTGGTGCAGCTAGCGCCTAAGAATCAATCCCTAAAATTGCCGTGGACGCGCCTTTCTGTTGGGGCACCCGTGCGATTAGTTGAAGAAAATAGTACGCAGCCGCACCGTTGGCGGGGCGTGATTAGTGCGCTTAATCGTAGTCGGGTAGAGATTGCGCTCAACCAAGCGCCAGAAACAGACGCCGACACCTTCCGCTTAGAATTTGCCAGTGATCAGGTGTCGCGCCAACGCATGGAGCGTGCCCTGCATATTGCCGCCTCAAGCCGCGCGACACGGTTAGCCGCATTGCGCAATGTCTTACTTGGTGAACGTGCCCCATACTTTGAAACGCGCCCGCTAAATGCCGCACAACAGCAGCATATTTCTGGCTTAAACGCTGCACAGCAAGCTGCTGTAAAGCATGCGCTCGCAGCGGAAGATGTGGCGCTCATCCATGGCCCGCCGGGCACCGGGAAGACCACCACGGTAACGGCGCTAATTATGGCCGCAATTGCAGCCCAAGACACAGTCTTAGCATGTGCCCCAAGCAATTTGGCAGTGGATAACCTTGCTGAAAAACTCATCGCGCGGGGCGCAAAAATTGTGCGGCTGGGTCACCCGGTCCGCGTCACCAATGCTGTGCAGGCGCATACGCTAGACACCTTAGTTGCGCAACATAGTGACTATCGGCAAGCCAAGAAAATCCGCAAAGATGCGGCTGGCGTGCGCCGTGAAGCGCTCAAGTTCCGTCGGACAAAACCGGGCAAGGGCGAAAAAGCAGATCTCCACCGTGAAGCGGATGACCTTGTTGATGAAGCACGTCAATTAGAAATGCAAGCGGTAGAGCGCGTGTTAGATCAGGCGCAAGTGATTCTCTGCACCCTGACAGGGGTCGATAGTGCGCTGTTGGGTGACCGTGAGTTTGAGATGTGCGTGATTGATGAAGCGGGGCAAAGTATTGAACCGGCCAGTTGGATACCCATCACCCGCTCGCAGCGCCTGATCTTAGCGGGCGATCATCAACAGTTGCCACCAACAGTGCTGTCTAAAAAAGCACAGGATGCCGGATTAGGCGTTAGCCTGCTAGAACGCCTCATGCAATTAGACGGCAGTAATCTTTCCCGCCAGTTGACAGTGCAATACCGCATGCATCAGCAAATTATGGCGTTTAGCTCGCAGTCGTTCTATGACAGCAGCTTACAAGCTGACCCCAGCGTGGCGGAGCATGTACTGCCAGATCTGACTGAAATTTCAGCCACGGACCTAACCGAAACCGCCATTACCTACATCGACACCGCTGGCGCAGGCTACGACGAACAGCAGCCAGATGACGAAGTTAGCCGCAACAATCCAGAAGAAGCTGCGTTGCTGGTCAAGAAGGTCAATCAGTTGCTTGAGGCCGATGTCAAAGCTGCGCAAATTGCGGTCATTACCCCGTACTCTGCGCAAGTGCGGTTGCTGGCAGATTTATTGCCCGAAACCATCGAAGTCGGCTCGATAGACGGCATGCAAGGCCGTGAAAAAGAAGCCGTGCTTATATCCCTCGTGCGCTCTAACACCGATGGTGCTGTGGGCTTCCTCTCAGAAACGCGGCGTATGAACGTTGCCCTCACCCGCGCCCGCCGCAAACTCATCGTCATTGGCGACAGTGCCACCATCACCGTCCATCCCTTTTACGCCAGCATGGTCGATTATTTTGAATCGATTGGCGCGTATAAGAGCGTGTGGGAAGAGATGGAGTATTAATAATTCGTAGTTTGTAATGCGTCGCGTTTGGGTGTTGAATGGATGTGTGTTTGTTGCGCGTGCGGTATTTTGTAACGTGTAATATCATTTAGTACATCTCAGAAACAAACCTTGGCATTATCCTAAACCCAAATACGCATCACACCTTACGAATTAGCTCCCCATGAAAAAGAAAAAACGCTCTGTCTATTCCTCTGATCTTGGTCGCATTTGTGCCGACTGCCGCCGACCGGATAAATATTGCATTTGCCGAGAACGCGCCAAAGAAGCCAAACCTAAAACGGATGGTATTGTGCGGGTGGGGCGCTCTACAAAAGGGCGCAAAGGGGCTGGTGTAACAGTTGTGACAGGGTTGCCGCTCGGTGAAAAAGACTTGAAAGCCGTGGCAAAAACGCTCAAGTCAAAGTGCGGCAGCGGTGGCACCATCAAAGACGGCGTCATTGAAATTCAAGGCGAACATCGTGACACGCTCGTGCCGATTTTGGAGAAAATGGGGTATACAGTTAAACGAAGCGGTGGTTAATGCGTAACGTGTAATGCGTAAAATCGAATTGACGACATAGACCCGTAACCTGCACGGATGCGTGTTATGCAGCGTGGAACACGGGGCACTCAAGACCAAATACGCATTACTTAGTACGCATTAGCCCCCAGCTTGCCCAATCGCTTGCTCTACAATCGGATAAATCCGATCCACAATCACCGCGTAGCCTTCAGCCGTTGGGTGAATAAAATCAGCCTGATTGAGCGCTGGATCTGCGGCAACACCATCTAGAAAGAATGGGATGAGCAGGGCGTTATGTTTTTCGGCAACTGCTGGATAAAGCGCAGCGAACTCTGCCGTGTACTCTGGGCCTAGGTTTTGGATGGTTTGCATCCCGGCCACAATCACAACTGCGCCGCTTTCTGAAAATTTACGCACGATCTCGTCTAGGTTGGCTTGCGTCACGGCAAGATCAACACCGCGCAACGAGTCGTTGCCCCCAGTTTCAACAATCACAATATCTGGATTATTTTGCAGGAGCCAATCGACACGGGCTAGGCCTGCGGTGGTTGTTTCACCGCTAATGCCAGCATTGATCACGGCGACGTTGTGTCCATTTTCTAAGAGTTTTGTTTGCAGTTGCGCTGGATACGCTTCACTTTGCTGAACGCCGAACCCTTCGGTTAGACTGTCGCCAAACGTTAGGATTTTTAGCGGCTTACCCAGTGTGATAGCCTGCACCTCGGTGCTAATGTCCATCTCTTCACTGGCAACAGCGGTGTCGGGCGCGGTGGACGCAGGCGCAGGATCGGCGCTGCTACAGGCGGTAAGAACGAGGGCGGAGAAAACCAGAAAAATCAAAAAGCGTTTCATAATGTTGTTGTAAATGTGCCGTAGCGACATGTAGATCTCAAGATTACACGCTGCCAGACAAAATATAGATACCAATACTTGCGTTATTATGCTTTACGATCAAAAGTTAGACAATCTGTTTAGCAACAGGTTTGTTAGGCTTTGATACATTACTAACTATATCGACAAAATCTGGAGGAATCCTTGAGGTTCGATTAGCATGATTTAACAGATTGCCTGAATCTGACCTGAAATTCTGACCGTTTTTACCGTCTACTAACCCCGCTTGTTGTAATTCCGCCAAAACAGGCGTAGGTTGAGGACAATTCTACGTCGCTGCCGCAGTTCCCTTGCTCGCAAGATCGAATATTTGTATCATGGCTGAACTTAACATTACCCATTCCTCTTTCTGAAAGGAGCCATACTATGATTGCGACTGCACCTGCCAAAACTGCGCCCCGTCAAACGGAAGCAGAATTACGTGTTGATCTTGCGGCGGCGTTCCGCTGGGCGGCGCGGCTGAACTTCCACGAATCCATTGCCAACCACTTTAGCGTGGCTGTTTCTGACGACGGCAAGAAATTCTTGATGCAACCGTCTGGGATGCATTTCTCGCTTGTCAAAGCTAGCGATCTATTGTTACTAGATGTAGACGACCCTACCGCGTTAGACGGTGAGGGCGCGCCTGACCCAACGGCGTGGTATTTACATGCGCATTTGCATCAACACTTGCCCAGCGCGCGCTGTATTTTGCACGTCCATGCCCCGTGGACCACCACCTTGTGCTGCCTCAAAGATTACGAATTTATGATGCTAGATCAGAACGCCTGCCGTTTTTATGACCGCATCGCTTATGACCGTGACTACAACGGTCTGGCGCTGGATGATGCTGAAGGAGAACGCGTTGCCAACCTCATGGGCGATAACAAAAGCGTGATGTTCATGGGCAATCACGGCGTGATGGTGATTGGGCCAACCGTCGCCCAAGCCTTTGACGAACTGTACTACCTAGAAAAAGCCGCGCACGTGCAAGTGCTGGCGCTGCAAACCGGCCGTGACTTAGCCGTCATCCCTGAAGACGTAGCCGCCAAAGCCGAACGCCAGTGGAATTCATATCCGACGGCATTCTCAGAACTACACATGAAAGCCAT
>JAHDBW010000414.1 GCA_020630175.1 Anaerolineales bacterium | reverse complement strand
ACATCATCACCAACAGTCGCTGGGTCAATGCCGTTATCGTTATTATCTGTGTCGGTTGCAGTAGCGCCAGTGCTCGATCGCAGGCCAGCTAATGGGCCAGCAGTGCCGTTATCGTCCCATTCAATTGCGGGAATGCTAACTAAGTAAGTCCCGGCATCTAAATGATTGAACAGATACAAGCCATCAGCATCGGTGGTGTCCATGGCAAGCATGTCATCTGCATCAACGTCGCCATCGGCGTCGATGTCGTCAGCATCACCGTCAGCATCAGCGTCTTGCCACAGTTCAACCCAAATGTCTTCCAGCAATGGTTCATCTGTGTCAATTACGCCGTTGTCATTGTCATCTTGCCAAACTTGGTTGCCTAAGCTGTAAGTTGGCACAAAGCCAAAATCAACGGTCAGATTTTCGTTGGCATCTAATGTGAAAGGATCGTTGTCTGGATCTTCGCCAAGCGGTTCAGTGTCACCAAGCACAATCGTTGCTGAGAATACAGCATCACCAATTATCGCGGGGTCTAAGCCGTTATCGTTATTGTCGACGTCATCATTTGCCGCACCGGTTGAGGAGCGATACCCAGCGAGCGGCCCCGCTGTTCCAGCGTCGTCCCATTCCACTGCAGGAATAGAAACTAGGTAATTGCCAGCAAATAAATCATCGAACAGATAGAGACCATTCACATCTGTTGTCGCCATATCCAGCATGTCTAAGTCGTCAATTACGCTATCGGCGTTCAAGTCATCAGGCTGACCGTCTGCGTCAGCGTCTTGCCACAGCTCAACCCAAATGCCCTCTAGGAACGGTTCATCTGTATCAATCAGGCCGTTGTCATTATCGTCTTGCCAAACTTGGTTCCCAATGGAATACGTTGGCAGGAAGCCAAAATCAATTGTCAGGTTTTCATTACCATCTGGCGTGGTCGGATCGTTGTCTGGGTCTTCCAGCGTTGGTTCACCATCACCCAAAATAATAGATGCAGAGAACACATCTTCACCACGCGTTGCCGGGTCAATCCCGTTATCGTTGTTATCGGTATCCGTTTGAACGTCATCAGAGCTTGAACGGTAACCAGCTAACGGGCCAGCCGTGCCGTTGTCATCCCATTCAATCGCAGGAATTGACACAAGATACGTCCCGGCGGCAAGCTGATCAAATAGATACAACCCGTCAGCATCGGTGGTGTCCATTGCCAACATATCGTCTGCGTCAACGTCGCTATCAAGGTCAACATCATCGGCAATACCGTCAGCATCGGCGTCTTGCCAGAGTTCGACCCAAATCCCTTCTAGTAAAGGTTCGCCCGCATCGATAATGCCGTTGTCATTGTCGTCTTGCCAAACTTGGTTCCCAAGCGAATATTCTGGTGTTGGTGTCGCTGTGTTTGTCGGTGTTGGAAGCGGCGTGTTTGTTGGAGTCGGTTCCGGTGTATTGGTTGGCGTACTCGTTGCGACTGGTGTATTGGTTGGCGTTGCTGTGTTGGCTGGTGTAGGCGTGGGCGTTGTACAGACCACGTTCTCAATCAATTCAGCAGGCAAGATCAAATCTTGATACTTAACAGCGTCCCCAGCAACACTATCCGTTTGTAAATACATTGCCGGATACGCATTTGCATAAAGGCCTGTGCCCGCAATTGCAGCATTTTCAATGTCAGCAGAAATACCCGTAAACGTAGTCCCGTCTGTAATATTCCAAATTGCTTCTTGAATGTATCCCCAAAGCACCGGATCTGTTAAGCCAGCATATGCCGGGTCATCCAACGCAGCAAATGTGCGCCGAATCAAAGCATCAGTTGCGGCATCATGCACCCGATTGGTTTCACTAACCGTGTACGATGCAACCCCTGGGCTCGGCGCGTGGGCGTCAAACTCAATACAAAATGCCACACTTTGGTCACCATCTAAATCGGCATACGCATAGCGCCACAGGCCGGTGCTATCCACGCTGCCTGAGGTGCCGGTAATGTTAGGCGTCGTGTAACTGTATTCACACGTTTCGCCCTGCTGCATCACACCCAAGATCACATCCATAGGCACGCCATGTGACAGCACGCGCGCATCAGACTGACCTTTATCAAGAATACCCGCAGCTGCTGCTGAATTTAGCCCTAGAAATGCAAAAAGCAGTCCACATAAAAGGGCTGCAACAAATACCAAGCTAGATCGTTGATCGATTACTGTTGAAAGATTCTTTTTACTTCTCATATACCTATAAACACGCTATTACGACTCTACTTAGAGAACTAAAGACACTAAATTTAGTTATTTACATTCACTGACATCAATAGAATAACGTTTATCCAGATCGCATCTATTGAGAAAAGATTGAGATCTAAATGTCAAACCTGGACAAAATATAGGGTTAGTTGAGACAGTCTTAAATAAAAAAGCACAGCCTACTTGCGTAGGCTGCGCTTTTCATTTCTAACAGTATTGACTTGCGTTTAGCTAGCCAGTTCCCGTTTGCGTTGCACAAGCACTGTTGCAATGTTCGCAATTAGCAGTGCAAACAGCACAGCATAAACAGCATATGCACCTGGTGCAGCCCCGTATA
>JAHDBW010000413.1 GCA_020630175.1 Anaerolineales bacterium | reverse complement strand
TTCTTATGTACCGTTACTGTTTTTCAGATAGCCAGATATCGCGAATTGTTACCGTTACATTTTCACTGACTAACCGGAGTTGATAAATGCCGGTGGGCAAGTTTTCAACCATAAAGTTACCTACTGCATCAACTGATGTTACCAATACTTGCTTTTCGTCGTTTTCTACCTGTATGTCCCAGTGCTGGCTGGTTGCGGGGCCCATTACTAATCCCATTACATTTACCTTAGGCTCGCCATTGGTAACCAGCGTGGTGTTGATCATAATGCGCATATCATCGGCCAAATAAGTATAGTTTGGTCCATCTGATGTGCCGCGCACGCCTGCTGCGACAAGTGTGCCTAAACCACTACGATTTTGATCACCTGATGACACGAGTGTCGCAACTATTTCTTTGATTGTTTTGCTGAACGGCTCTGCAGTGTCTGCAGCCGTTGCTGCTTCATACTGTTTGAGTGCTGCCAGCTCTTCTAAACAACGTGGGCAATCATCGATATGCCCCTTGATGTTGTTATGTTCTGCTTCTGTGACAACACGCATAAAGTAGTCCGTGAGTGTTTCTACATCAGGGCAGTTGAACCGGTAGAGCACAGCATTAACTAACTGCTCAAATTGATCTTCGGTTCCGAGAAGGGGCAAATTGTCTGACATTGTTTACTGAATACTCTGATACTAAATTGTTTTGTTTAGAAACTTATTACACTTAACGTAGAGGCGTAGCGATTTCCGGTAAGGTTGTATTTTTTAAGATTCGCTAATTGCGATATAGCGTAATTAATAATTCACGTAATTTTTGATTACGCCGCCAGCGCCCCATCATGTTTTCTTTGTTTCGATACACTTGGGTGACGTTATCAAATAAGTCTGGACGGGTCGCCACAATTTCTGCAGGTTTCATTTGTTTGGCAAGCATTAAGTCAATAAGCACGAGTTCTTGTTGATTATTAGTTTCTGCTTCTAACACTGTCCAGAACTCACGTTTATCCAAACTGGCGTCAGCGGAGTGGCCATCAGCAACGTTGTAAACGTCATCTAAATTGACTTGTGGGGCCCGCTGCTTACGTAAGTCATCTGTAATTTGGTTATGTAATGTAAGGCGTAAGTACTGCAGCACTTGCGCTAGGCTATCAAACTTCAAAAAGCGCTGTGGGCTAATTGCTTTATAAAACCGTAGAAAGACGCCATTAATAAAATATTCGGGATCTTCATCACTGTTGTGATGGCTTGGGTGCGCATAGAACCAGCGCCGTAGCTGTGGCGTGTATTGCAACACGAGGGCTTCCCAAGCTAAATCATTACGGTTGACAATTGCGCGATGGAAAATCTCATAACAATAGGATGCATCATAGTGTAACCGTTTGAAGAAACGATCACTTTGCTCTTGGCAATTTTGTTGTAAATTCGCAATTGAAAATTTGCTCAAGTCCATAACGTGGGAACTCTTAAGTTTTAGTAATGCTTTTGCAAGACATGACGCCTGTTTTTTTAGACGCAAATATTACTTATATTGTAGGCTGTCTGTTTAGAATTATAACTTGCGATGTTATACGCGGAGAAAACTGGGTTGTGCGACGAAAGAGCGAGGCGGGGATGCCGCATCCTGCTGATGCGGCACGTGAAATTAGTAGTACAAATACGGATTTTGAGGTTCTGGAATTTCTAAGATTTCTGTTGGTACGATCATTGGCAATAGTTCGCCGTCAACATTGATTGTATCGACTGTACCGGAGATGCGTAGCCAGCCGTTATCTGGGAACGGAACTGCGTCATCATAGTCTACGACCATACCAATTGCGAAGGCGTCTGCAACGCAGCAACTTAGCGTAAAGCGCCCAAGCAAAAAGTCTCCACCAGAGAGGCGTTGATCGTTGTAGACAAACCCAATCACTTCAACTGACTCCCCAATAAATACATCAGGGGCGGGTGTGTTATTGAAGACCTGCACCCAATCTAACACGGTTCGGCTTTCTGAATCCATACTTAGAATTTGCTGCGTTGAGGCACTGGCGTCACCAACCGGCGCACTTGTGCTCACCCCACGATTGCTAATGGCCGAGGCGCCAAGCGGTTTGGGAGGCACGGCAAAGCCTAAGATTAGCGGCAGCGAAACGAGCAACACCCCCCAAATTGACATGCCATGTTGGTGGTGGTGGTCATGATCGTCGTGCGCGTGGTCATGGTCATGTACGTGGTCTTCTTCTTTTGCGTTACGCATGTGGGTATAGATTGTTTGCGCCACAATCAAAAAGCCAATAGCAGCGCCCACAATTAACAATACAAAGCGTTGATTGATGTACCAGAATAAATTCCCTTGCATAAATCGCCGTAATAAAAAGAGACCCAGCCCCAGAAAGACAAGTGCTTGAAGTGATTTATATTGACGGAATGAAAGTGTGGAGTTCATAGTGTACGTTGCAACAAAGTGGTAATTGACCTGCGCATATTACTGTTTGAGATATTGTCTTGTCATCTTCTCAAGATGCTCTGATAGTGTCAATTGGTTTTGCTAAGCATTTCATAAGAAGGCCTTTGCTTACTGTGAGGGGAATTACTATTTAGACGACTATATACCTGC
>JAHDBW010000412.1 GCA_020630175.1 Anaerolineales bacterium | reverse complement strand
CTGCGTTTAGCGCTTGCCCCGTGACGTAGTTGTAAGACTCAACAATCAGCTGGAACGTGATTTCCATTTCTTCTGGGGTAATGGGGGTATACAACATCACAAACCCTTCCCAGCCTTCGCGTTGATCGGCCCATGGGTGGCGCTCGCCCCAGCCTTTTTCTGAAATTTCTACCGCTCTCGTAAACGGCAATGCGGCGTGCAAACTGCCATCTGGATGAAAGTGGGCAAACTCGCGCCCCGACACAATTGCCAGTGGATTTGCGAGCGGAATGTCCTCGCTGAGCCACATCCCGCGTGCGCCGGGCAGCGAAACAATGGTCGGCTTATCTTCAACGCCCGGTAACGTGTACGCGCGCCGAAATAGTTCATCATTGATTGCCTGGACTGGCACCACGTCAATTTGCACATGCGGCACCGTGCCACTGGTTTGCGTGCGCGGGCCGCCACGCTCAGGAATTGCGACTGGCAGGCTTTCAAGCGCTGCTGGCGGAACGGCTGTTGGATCAATGCTGCTCACGTCGGTAGCAGCCGGGACGGCGGTAGGTTGAACAGTAGGCACGCTGGTTGCCGGGTCAACGCTGCTTGCGGTAATTTCAGGTTCGGCTGTCGCTTGAATAGTGGGCTCAGCGTCTTTGACAACCGTGGTGACGACCGGATCTGCAGGGCTTGAACAGGCAACTGTCACAAGGCAGATACTAAGCGCCGCGAGACCTATGCTGAAGGATTTATAAAATGTCGCGAACATTATCAATTATTCATTCCAAATGTCGTACGCTTCGTTGAGCGTGCGCATAAAGTCTGCATCTTCAAACTGCGCAGCGGTGAGCGTCTTTAGCTTTGCCAGATAGTCTTCAAAGCCAGCTGGGCTAAAAATGCTCAACATCTTGGCGCCGTTTTCGCTTTTTGCTTCGTGCCACACGTTAGGTGGAATGTTGATGGTGGTGCCCGCTGTGGCAACGACGGTTCTGTCATCAAAAATCAGCGTTAGCTCGCCTTCCAGAATATAAAAGACCTCGGCCATTTTCTTGTGATGATGCCGTGCTAAATGAAAGCCCGGTTTCATGGTGTCTTCGACAAGTGAGGCGCGGCCTGCGGTTAGGCTACCCATTGTTTTGACAAAAATATGATCACTTGACCATTCATATTCAATCCCTTCACCGGCGTTGATGATTTCGTACGTCATAAAAGTTCTCCTAAAGGTGTTATTTGTTAGCGCTTACGCCTAAGAACAAGCGCTAACTTATGCGTGCTTAGTTTGTGCTGCGCTGTGCCGATTTGTGTTGATCATTTTCCAAAGTGTCCAAACGGCAAGTGCTTGCGGAATGGTAAACAGTGGTATGAATGTTAGCCCAGCAATCAACTCGCTTGCTAGAAATGAATTGAGCATGTCGCCAAAATCGACCACAAAGCGCAATAAGAACCCCGCAAACAGCAAATGGGTGTCCTTTCTAAGCAATGCAACGAGCCAGACCGCAAAAATTGCGATATTCCGTCCACCCGCAAACCAACTTAGATCGCCAGATACGGTTGGGTTGGAATTCATATAGAACATTATCCCAAACCCTAGCGTTGCCACGGCATTAAACCAACCGTAATAAATAATCCATTTAGGGATTGAAGTCGAAGTGTTCATAAGGTGTCTCCAGTAAGAAAGAAGGCGCGGGTCTTGATGACAAATTCTGGGAGGAGCAACGTCTCAAGACCCACGCAGAAGTTAGCTAGTGCTTATTGTTTGATGTCAAAGACGGTGATTGCCATGGTTTCCGCATCGAGGAAGGCCATGAAGTCTTCCACGCCCGGTGCCTCACCAAACTTTGCGATTGAGGCGGCGCTGTCTTCAGCGGTTTCCCAGTGAATAACAATCAGCCATTCGCCGTCTTCGGTCATGCCAATTTCACGGGCGATAAAACCCGGTTGCTGTGAAATGTAACTTTCCTCTAGCGCTTTGTTGGCAGCGAGGAAGCTATCGGCGTCAGCGCCAGCTTGCAAGCGGACAGTAATTGCTTCGGTTGCGCCTGCGTTGGGGAAGGTCACTTCGTCAGCGGTGCTGCTGAGTAATTCATATTGTTTGACGACCATGGAGTCAGTATTAAGGTTGCCCATGAAGGCTTCCAATCCGGGTGCTGTACCAAAGCCTGCAATTGAAGCATCGCTATCAGCTTTGCTGCCCCAGTGGATTGCGAGCCGCACAAGGCCGGCGTCGCTAATGGCGGTTTCACGTGCTAAATATCCTGGTTGTAAAGACGCATACTCAGCTTTGATGACAGCGTCTGTCGGGAGGAATGTTTCTGCCGTTGCGCCTTCTGCAAGGTCAACGGTGATTACTTCAATCAAGCCTGCGTCCATAGCGGCGTCTCCTTCAGGGAATAAGAATGGGGTCACAAAGTCAATCGCGGCGTCCATGCCGAGATCTGGGAAGGCTTCAACCAAACCAGCTTTGAACTCCGCTGCCGTGGTAGCGGTGCCCATGAGTTCACCAGCTTTCATCAGCCAAGCGATATTGGCATCGTATAAATCAGCGGCGCCCGGCATACCGTGGCCAGCGAGAACAATGGTTTGGTCGGTGCTATCTGCTTTTAG
>JAHDBW010000078.1 GCA_020630175.1 Anaerolineales bacterium | reverse complement strand
CTAAAAAGACTGAATTTCCCAGTAAACTCGCGCAGCTCTGCCGTGCTACCAAACAAGCAAAGACCGTAGTATTCCAAGTCTGCCTCGGCCGTTGCCTCCGTGGCGGCAAGTTGTTCAGCAGAGGTACCCAACGTCATGGTGCTGGTGAAATCGGTAAATGGGATGCCGCGCGTAATTGCTTCTTGGCGGGCTTTGCGAATCTTGTTTGAATTGTCAGCCTTGAGCACAATAAACGGATAGTGCGAGATGTTCGGATGCGGCGACTCGTCGGCATCTTTGTATTGGAGTAAGCAAAAGTCAGTCGCGTCCTGCGCCCCACCGGCAAGCCCAGCGCTCATGTGGCCGAGGGCATTCATTAGCACGCCGGGTGCAATCTTTTTATTGAGGATCGCCACAAAACGTTTGGCGTTTTCGTCAGGGAGTAAATCAGTCATTTTGGATTTTCTTTAAGTGTTTGGAAATACAAGGCAGCATTGAACGGCAACACAGGCTAACAAGGTTGTAATACCATCGATAACTTGGGAAAACATGCGGCAAGCTACGCCCTAAGGACTTATAAGGATGCTGCATGCTAGCGATTATAGCCTGTGCATTACGCAAGTTACCCTTGCCCTTGAGTCAACAAAGTAACTGGGTAAATCACCTTAAATTTCTCGCAAACAACCGGCATCTCTAAGTCTGGCTCCCGGCCAATACGCACGCATTCTTCACTAAAAAAATCCCAATGTGCTTCGCGCCAATAGCGCAAAGATTTATCGCCTTCCCCTTCGGTTGCTGCAAAGTCTGCGGTCACTTGGTTATACGGCACGACATTAATACTGGTTGCTTCGATCACACACAGCGGCTCAGCCGCCCAGTTGGTGACAACGCTAAGCGCACCAAGTTGAGGAAGCGGCTCATTCTCAGCCTCAAACGACCACAACAGGCTTGCCGTGGCTCGCTTTGTCCCGTTGAGAACAAGTTCCGCTAGCAGATCAGCAGACGCTTCATTATCGTCAAAATGAAACGCCTCATAAAATCGCGCTGACGCGTCATACGTGACAGAGTCTAAAAACTTGTCCCAGAATGGACGGATATTTGAAGGAATAGTCATACGATCGTAGCGTCTCAGAACAACACCATGTTCACAGTCGCGGTTGACTAGTCCATTCCCGTAATGGTGTAGTGCCGCGCAACATTTGCTGTAACCTGTCCCCAATAAGATGCACGCACGCGGGTTTGATGTTGTGTAAATGCAGCCGCATCGACAAATTCTTCAGCAACGTTGTAACGCAGCGGGTTGTCTGCATCTTGCGTTACTGAAAATGAAAGGCAGCCCGGTTCGGCCAATGTCAGTGCAATGTGATTCGGTAGCTCAGCCTGCACGGCAGCAAGCTCGGCCGCAGGAACAACAATATAGCCATTAAGAGTAACAGTGGTAGACATTTGAAATGAGAATCCTTGGAAATAAATGATGCGCTTTACGCATTGTATTGAGTAAGATTAGACCGTGTAGCGCCGGATGCCATCGGTAAGTAATGGCATCATTTGGTCAGCGAGGTCTTCAATACTTTGTTGCTGGTCAGGTTGTTTGCCCCACTGCCACACAGCACCAAACACAACGCCAGCGGTAAACATGGCCAATGCCTTGGCGTCTGCTTTTGAAATCTCTAGCGTGTTAGCCCACAACAATACCGCCTCATAGAGACTGTCTTGAAGCTCTTGCATGATCACTGGAGTCAGTTCATCCGTTGGCGATTGTTGGCAGTCGCCTAGGATTTTCGTCATTAGCGCACCGCTAATTAAAAACAGCGCGCGATGGTTGCCAGCGCTGAGGCCAGTTGCTCCACCAAGTTCACGCTGTAGATCATGCCGCATGCGCTGCCCAATTGCCGTTTTGAAGAGGTCGTATTTATCAACAAAATGCGCATAGAATGTAGAGCGATTGACCATCGCCCGCGTGGTGATGTCACCCACCGTGATTTTCTGTAGCGGCTTGGTTTGCACCAGCGCAAAAAAGGCTTCAATCAAATATTTTTGAGAACGCCTTGCGCGTAAATCCGCCGATTTAGCAGTAGTCTTCTCCGACATAAAGTCGCTCCTGTTGGTTATCTTACAAATTCAACGCTTTGTTGGTTGCCTGAAGCTATACAACCCGCTAAATTCTAGCCGTCAAACGTCCGATATACAACATTTGTTGGAGAACAGGAGAAGCACACATGCTTAAGAACACAAGAATTCCTATCTGGGTCAATATTGTCCAAGTTTTGCTAACGCTCATCATGCTGATGCAAGTGTACTGGAACTACATTGATCACGAACTGCTCGCAGCACAAGGCATCACCATTGCAGGCACACCAGATCTAAATATGATCTACACCCTCGGCGGGCGCACCATGACAATGGCCGCAGCGGCAATCTTTGTATTGATTACGCAGAATCCAAGTCAGTTTTTAGTCGTCCTGTTTATGAACATTGTGCGTGAAGGACAAGAAATGTTCATCGATCCGTTGTTCCCGCTTGCAAATGCGACCGCCGCGCCAACGGCAGATTTTGTCGCGCATATTGTTATTGTGACGATTGAAATACTGGCCTTCATCGCCGTATTTAGAATTACCCGCCGCGAGAAAACACAAGCGCTTTGATGTTGTTACGCGTATCACAACCGGCAACAGGTCAAATAACGCGCAGTGGCCTAGACCAATTCAAGCAAACTGCGTCAGCGAAAGCATATTTCCATCGGGGTCTTTGAACCACGCAATCTGGGCACCGCTGGGGGATGCCCACACGCCAGCCGCATCTTGCGCTAGCCCTGCGTAGCGTTCAAACAGTACGCCTTTGGCGGTCAATTCAACAACGCGGGCGTGAACGTCAGCCACATCCCAACCCAGCACGGTATGTGGCTGCGGCGTATGCGTTTGCACTTTTTGCACCCGTAACATCACACCGTGCGCGTCAAAAACGATGGCAAACGGATCATCACTGATCAGCGTCAGGCCTAACGTATCGGCGTAGAACGCACGCGATTTCTCCGGCAGTTTCGTGGCCACTAAGGCAACTAGGCTCGCATTATTGAGCATGTGGATTTCCTTTTTGACCAAGTCTTTGGCGCAAGGTTTGGTCTTGTCCCGGCAGTTTATTCAGTCAACACAATATCTAAGCTACGCAACAGTGAGACTGCTTCTGGTAACGAAAACTGCGTCTGCTTCAACGTGTTGCGGTTCGCATTAATATTGTAGTGCTTAGCGTTTGTAAAATCAGCGCGTGATAAATCGGTCTGATTGAATCTGGCGTCCAGAAAATCTGAGTTGCGGCAATTGGCACCGGCAAGATTACACTCTTCAAAATTACAGTCAATTGCCGCGCAGCTTTCAATTTTGATGTCGGCCAGGTTTAGCCCCATGAATACTGAATGCTTGATGTTGCAATCGGTAAACGCAAACGGTTTAGGGTTGAGCAAACTGCGTCCGCCTAAGTCGGCTTTCGTCCAGTCAATGCCCATCAATCTACAGCGTTGGAATTCAAGATTTGCAATCCGTGTGGCTTCGAAGCTGGCCAAATTGAGGTTGCAATCAACAAAGCGACAGTTGCTGAAATCACACTCAGCAAACGTTGTCTCTGAAAAATCACACCTTTGAAAGGTGCAGTCTTGGAATGTGAGCGCCCGCAAACGCGTAGACTTTTCAATCACGCGTTTGAAGGTCTGCTCAAAATTTTCCCGCCGGATCTTATTAGAAGTCATACTGTATTTTAGTGTAGATGGCGGCGCATTGGGCATGGCCTGCTCGCGAACAACCTAACGTAGCTAAGAAATCAAACGTGTTTTGGCTGTGATACTCAGCAGGTCACACCTAACCACCGGAGGATTGTGCAAAAACCTCGCAGGGATATCTCTTCATTTCTACGAATCTATGCCCTATGATTACGGCACTTCTATCATTCCATTGCAAACAAGGACAATTTAGCGTATGCCAATCACCAGCCGAGAAATTCATTTAGTCAGCCGCCCTGTCGGTCTGCCAACCCGCGAAAACTTTACCGTTGCGACAGTTGAAATTGCCGATCCCGGTGCGGGTCAACTGTTGGTCAAGAATTTATACATGTCGGTTGACCCCTATATGCGCGGGCGCATGATTGACCGCAAAAGCTACATTCCCCCGTTTGGGCTGAATGAGCCGCTGACCGGCGGTTGTGTTGGTGAGGTGGTCGCTTCAAATCACGCAGACTTTGCCGTGGGTGACCATGTGCTGGGGTTTGATAGCTGGCGCGAATATTATCTATCTGAAGGCCAAGGCTTACACAAGGTTGATGGCAACATGCTCCCGCCTTCGACATATCTAGGCGTGGCGGGAATGCCCGGTCAAACGGCGTACTGGGGTCTGCTTGATATTGGGCAACCCAAAGCAGGGGAAACCGTCTTTGTCTCCGCAGCAGCCGGTGCCGTTGGCTCTGTGGTTTGCCAAATTGCCAAGCTAAAAGGCTGTACCGTCATTGGCAGTGCCGGCTCAGATGAGAAAGTGGCGTGGCTCAAAGACACGCTCGGCGTTGACCAAGCCTTCAATTACAAGACCGTTGACAGCATTGCCAGTGCCCTGCGCACTGCCGCGCCCAAAGGCATCGATATTTATTTTGAAAACGTTGGCGGTGATCATCTGGAAGGTGCGCTTGCCAACATGCGTCCTAATGGTCGGATTCCCGTTTGCGGCATGATTGCGCAATACAATGCTACCGCGCCAGTCCCGGGACCAACGAACCTGACCAGCATCATCGGCAATCGATTGTTGTTGAAAGGATTTATTGTAAGTGACTACGCCGCGCGTTCCGCTGAATTTTATACAGATATGGCACAGTGGCTCGGGTCTGGGCAACTCAAATATGAAGAAACCGTGCTTGACGGTATTGTGTCTGCGCCAGAGGCCTTCATTGGCTTATTCACCGGCGCAAATATGGGTAAGATGCTGGTGAAGCTGTAACGATTAGAGACTACACCTAAGCGTGGCGACCATTTATATTATCGTCACGCTTAGATTAGTTTAGATCTTCCTTCCAAACCGGAACCATGGCGTTCCAAATCCCCTCACCCTTAAAACGAGAATAAAGCGCTGCTGCGATGTGAACAGCAATCAATAAATAGCTAAGTGAAGCAGAAAAGCCATGTAATCCAACGGCAAAGTCCAGCATCACACCCGTTTTGAGGCCTTGGGCAAATAATCCTGCAATCAGCAGCCCAGAGAGTGGCAAGAGCACCAAACATAAATACATCGCAACGTGAATCGCACGCGCCAGGCGCTGCTGAATCGGCGAGATAGAGACATGTGCACCTAAAAATGTCGCGAAACGGCGCATGTAAAAATAGCGCAGCACCACGATGACAAGAAATACGCTGGCAAATATCACTTCAAAGACAAGTAGCCCTGCGTCTTCTAATTCAGACACCTCATCAAGCTGTTTTAGTAGCCCATAGGCATACAAAACAATAAAGCCCCAGTGGAGTATTTTTGCAAAAGGTGTGTAGGACTGTATCGTTGTCATGAGAAGTGTCGTGCTATGCACCCAGCCTTGAGTATCTGCATGCGTGTGGAAGCGTGTTTTGCTTGAATTTAATATGATGTAAACGTATGCGTTATACCGTTGCGTTTGTCTCATTGATACTGTTAGGCGCAGGCATGCTGACCTGATCTGCGTCACACCCAAGCTGCAAAATATCAGCAGCTCGGTCGGGATGCGTTTGTAAAAGCGCTTCACGTACGCCGCCTTCGAACATTGCTTCTGTGAAACCGGGGGCCATTGTGCAGCCATATAGCGCATAGCGGCCACCTGCAACCAGATGCCCAGCTTGCCAAACCCCAGCAGGCACAACAAATTGCACCATCTCTCCGGCCAGCGGATTGCTACCCATCACAACATCGCGGCTTGAGCCATCTGGATATAACAGCACTAACCGCAGCGGATCGCCACCGTAGAAATGCCAAACTTCATCCACTGGCAAGCGATGAAACAGTGAAACGCTGCGCGGTTCATCACAATAGAGCGCAATGATCGCAGACCCATACGGTGCACCATCGGCATGCGTAAGTGCAGAGCGGTAGGTGCTGGTAAACAGCGTCGCTTCTACCGCCAGTGGCTGCAAGTTATAGTGTTCAATCAGTGCTTTGACTTCGGGTAACATCAACGCCGTTTATCGCTTCGCAATGGCTTTGATTTCAATCAGCGCGCCCGGCACAGCCAATTCAGTCACCCCAACAGCCGTCCATGCTGGAAAGGGCTCAACAATAAATTCATCTTTGGCCGCTCTGAATTGATCCAAATGCGACTGTAATCCAACGTGATAAGTTGTGAGGTCGACAATGTCTTTGAACGAGAGATTTGCCGCCGCCAGCGACAAGCCTATTTTGCGAAACGCTTCTTGGGTTTGCACCTGAATATCATCCGAAATTGTGCCATCTGGAAATGTGCCGGTGCAGCCCGAAATAAATAAGAATTCGCCGCTCATTACTGCAGGAGAAAAATGCCATTCAGCGTAGTAGCCACTTAATGCATCAGGCACAATAACAGAGTTGTTCATGTAGATTATTTCCAGTTGAAGGGATGAGTTATATAAAGAAGAACGTCAAACTGACGCAGCAAAATTGTAGCAGACACGGCTGCCAACGCCCTGCTCTACAGTTAGACAGTAGCGGCAACTTCAATCACGACATTGCCCTTCTTGCGCCCAGTTTCAACATAAGCATGCGCGGCCGCCGTCTGTTCCAGCGGATATGTTCTGTCAATCACAGCCTTAATCTGGCCCGCTGCGAGCATTTCTTTTAGCAGCGCTAGATCTTTTACTTGTTCACTATCTGAACGCACATACGTTGCAGCAAGAATGGCTTTCTTACGCCCAAACCAGCGCGTCCACAACATCGGCAAGATGGTAGACGCATTGCCAGAGTCTAGAAAAATGCCGTCTGGCGTCAAAGATCCTTTGCATTGGGAAAAAGATCGCTTCCCAACCGTGTCAAAAATAATGTCGTACTGCTGACCGTTTTGCGTAAAGTCTTCGGTTTTGTAGTCAATGACATGATCAGCCCCGATCGATTGCACAAGCGCAAAATTCGCAGCGCTACAGACCGCCGTGACAGTCGCCCCAAAGTGCTTCGCAACTTGAACCGCAGCCGTCCCAATTGAGCCTGATGCGCCGTAGATCAACACCTTTTGATCAGGCTGGATGTTGGCGTGATTATGCAAAAAATTGATTGCGGTTAAGCCCCCCTCTACAATTGCAGCCGCCGCGTTGTCACTGATCTCAGCTGGCTTTTTCAGCATGGCCCCCGCTTCAGACATGCATTTGAACTCAGCATAAGCGCCGGGCGTGGTCGCCCCCGTCATGCCAAACACCGCATCGCCCACGGCAAATTTGGTCACGTCTTTGCCAATGGCAGCAATTTCTCCCGCAAACTCAACGCCCAAAATACTGTTTTGCTTTCTTGGTTTTGTAAGGCCAGAGAAAAGCCGTGCGATGAATGGCGTGCCGGTTCGCGCGCTCATCCCAGTTGCGGTTGCAGTCGCGGCGTGAATTTTAACAAGGACTTCATCGTCCGCTGGAACGGGTTGCGCTACCCGCTGAAGTTGCAGCACATCTGGTGCGCCATATGTTGTGCAGACAATTGCTTTCATAGTCATGGTGAGATTTCCTTATCTAAAACGTCAAACTTATGCAGCTATAGTATAAAAAATATTACATTGTGTCAAATTATTTTTACACACACACATTTACCCCGCAACAGACAAGCGACAAAAATGGACAAGAGGTCTAAAAGTGGACGCAAATTGAGTTGCCACATATTAAGTGCGATGCTAAGTTATAAGTATCATCGAACTAAGGTCATGTAATCTACCTAGTTCTATGCATTCGTATACTGTTTTCAACAGGCTAATTAAATAAAACCAAGGAGGTTTATTATGGGGAAATTTCAAGTCGCGATGGGGCTTAGTATTTTAGGGATTCTGCTGTTCATGGCAGGATCAATGGATATTCTTGCCAGTAACTACGCTTCATTTGGTGCATTTGCCGCGTTTTTATTAGCGGGCGCAACATGGGCCTTCTGGCCAAAGGGTTAGGCACAAACTAACACCTTGCACACAACCATCTTTATGGATCAGTCGTCCGCTGGTGATCAAATGCGGTAAGCATTATCAAAATGGTTAACCTTCAAACGGTCTGAAGCGAACGTGCTGCTCTTAACAAAAAAGGCTCCGGAATTTTAGTTCCGGAGCCTTTTTTGTTAAGACACCTAGCCCTTCTATTTATTTGATTGGGTCTAGGCAGTCAACTTGATTCAATTCTTTACTTCAGGCTAATTTTCAACCCAAGTTCAGTCTTCATTGTCAGCAGCGCTTCAGCATTGCCTAGCGCATCGTCAACAGGGTTGTGCGTATGAGGCGTGTTACGCAAGTGTTTGAAATTTTTGAAAGTATCGTTCACAAGACCTTTATACAGCGATCCCAGATTAGACGAACTATGCCCAAACGGATTGGTCGCTGTAAAATGGTAAAAATACCAATTGATAAAAGACCAATCAAATCCGTTATTATCAGAAATGAAAAAGTGCCGCCCCTTACTATTTTCAGTAAGCCAGTCCGCAAATGATTTCATCACCTGCATCGGATCGTCAAACTGCAACGTTTCTTCTCGCGAAAATCCACTTACCGCAAGCGCTTCCGGAATGAACTTATCCGAAATCGGTTTGAGTTTTCCATAAAAGGTCTTACTTAGAGTCGGCTCCACAACAACCGCGCCAAAGCTAATCATCGAATAGTCGCCGGGAATCGGCCCATCCGCTTCAATATCAACCATAATGTGGCTCATGTTAAACCGTCCACTGAAATTGTACGTGTGTCCTTTTGAGACATAAATTTATTATCGCATAAATAATATTGGGCACTGCATCTGGCTAAACATCGTCAAATAATCTTTGGTAATGCTAGCTGCGTTTATTGCCAGTACAGTTGATCTGCCACAAGATTCCAAACCGATCCTGACAGAACCCATAGCCTTCGGCCCAGAATGTTTCCCCAAATGGCATCCAAATCTGCCCACCTTCAGCAAGTGCCGTAAATTTTGCTTGCGCATCGGCCACGTCCTCTAGAGAGATCATCAGCGAGATATTTCCGGCTGGTGTATACATTTCGCCAAACTGGTCTGAGCCCATAATTGTGAACGCATTAACGGTGATGGTGCCACTCATAATGTGTTCTTCAGTAGCGTCTGGAATACTCGCGATTGTGCCTGCGTCCCAAGGTAGAAAGGGGCCAAGTTGACCACCAAACAGCTCAGCATAAAACGTAAGCGCCTCACGACAGTTCCCATTGAAGGTGAGGTTTGGAATAAATATCATGTTTGTTTCTCCAGAAATTGTGTGTTCGACGACTTGAGAATCCGCAATAAACTTCAATTTACGGAATTCGCCTGGTGTATAGCCGTAGTGTTGCTTGAAGGCTTTACTAAAAGAGGCTTGGCTCTGGTAGCCTGCCGTTAGCGCAATTTGGGTCAAATCAGTTTTCCCCGTAATGAGCTTATTTGCGGCGTGCTCTAGGCGTACCCGTCTGATATACGTGGTGATATTTTGTCCGACCTCTGCCGTGAAAATGCGGTGGAAGTGCGGCACAGAATATCCCATCATCGTTGCCAGCTGGGTCCGGTCAAGCTCTTCATCGGCATGCTCATAAATGAATGTCTTGATTTCATCTATGTTATATGCGCGCTCAGGCTGTTTACGACCATCTGTTCTCATAAAATTATTCTACAATGCGCGGTCGTCGTTCAATTGTCCAGATGTATCATCTTCTTTCTCTTAGCATTAACTCAGCTTTGGAAAAAGCATGTCTCTCCAATTCATCAAGATCGTCTGTTTTTCTCTTATCTAAAATTCCATAATATTTAATACAACGCAGGTTACTCTTTCTGAATTTCAATCCACGCAACGCCAATAAGGGTCACTCCAAGAAAAATCCCCCACCAATTGTCGGCAAATGTCTGGCCGTTGAAGATGCTAAAAACAGCAACCGCGATTGAAATAAAGCCAATGCTTGCCACAACCAGCATCGTGTTCCTAATATTATTCATAGAGCCCCCAGCACTAAAAATTCATGTTCTTGTTCAACGTTGCCCAGCCAATCAGAGTTTCATTTCGGTCATCAGCGAAGTAAACCCAGCCTTTTCATACGCGCGAATGGCCGACGCGTTTTGTGAATAGACATTCAGATAGAAGTCGGTGACATCACGCTGAAACGCCCAGTCTTTCAAGCGCGCTAACACCTGCTGATTGATGCCCTGCCCGCGATAGTCTGACGCCACAAACATAAAGCCTAAATAGCCATGTTGCGCATGTTTACGCGACGGTTGCGAAGTGCGTATCTGCACATACCCCGTGCCAATGATCACCGCGTCGTCTTCAACAACCAGCAGTTGTGAATTTTCATCTGCAATCAAAAAAGGCAAATCATAGTACGTCGCGCCTTCGGGTTTAAGCGCCGGATTGAACGGTCGTTCATAGGCGATAACGCCTTGTTCAATTTCAAGTAATTGCGGCAGATCGTTTAGTGTAGCGGGACGGATTATCATAAGAAATAGCCTCTGGCATTTGCAATCAATTTTATCAACATCACGAATAGCTACTGATCCGGACCAACTGTTTCAACAGCCTGCCCGTGCGCCAAGTCTGTCACCCAAGTGAGTAAACTAACATCGCCTTGCGCCTCGTCATAAAAGGCGGGGAAATTCAGAATACAGTGCCGTTCGCCAGCGGCAGTAAAACTAGCAAAGTTATCGGTTGTAGTCGACACGTCACTTAAGGACTCTTGCAGCGCGGCGGGGAAATCAGTTTTTGCGCCACCATCGGCTGCATAGTAACGCGCTTGAATGCGGTCAGCCGCCGCGTTGTACTGCGCAAATTTATGTTGCGGATAGTAATTCGCAACCGCCACAGTATATGCTGACACGGTAAATGACTGTGCGACTTCGGTTTGCAAGGTTGGGATCCAATCTGGTAAGGTCGAGCTTGCATCATAATCCGCAGCGATGTTCCACGGGATATAAGACGTTAGCCCGCCACCAGAATCGCCAAGTTGCGCAAGGCGCGCATCGGGGTATTGCGCTGCGATATGCGGCGTATGCAGAATAGAGCCAATCGCACCGGCGCTGCAGCCGGTAACAAACACTGCTTCCGGATCGGGCACACGCGCATAAAGCCAGTCTAACGCGGCACTGGCATTGACATGCCCACGATGCTGGATTTGAAAAGGATCACCATTGATTGGCGCGTAGTCAGCATCGCGGTTGCCAGCGTGCACATCGCCAGTGCAATACGGGATAAACAGAATATGATCATCCTTGAACGGGTTGTCGGGATGTTCAAAATCTAGCACACCCGCCCCACTCACTGCCGGATTATCATGATCTTCAACGGTTTGTTTATAGCCACCTGCCGAGCCACACGTGGCGGCGTCATAGCAACCACCACCGCCTTGAAAGTAAATCATGGCGCGATTGCTAGTGCCTTGGCGCACCCAAAATTTATACGGGGTATCAAGCGCGCAGCCCGTTTCACCGCCCGGCGCAACCACATGCCAAATTGTTGTATCAAGTTCAGCGGCAGTTGCTGTCGCTATCGAATTTGCCGACTCCGCTTCAGGCACAGCAGTTGGCGCAGGCGCGCAGGCAACAAGCAAACCAACGCAGAGACTAATAAAGACCGGCCAACATTTTAACTTTTTCATTTCACTGTTTTACAGCAACCCTCTAGACTCAAAGGCAGCTCTTAGCGTTTTGATTTCAATCATCGCAGTCAAAATCTGCTGTCTCTCATGCACAATGGCGCGTAGACCATCAACCCTAATTATTACTTCAGCCCCGCTAACACGGGCCAGTCATTCAGACCAATCCGGCCAGCAAATTCGAACGTGCCATCCCCGTTGGGGCGATAGATCAACGTATCACCCTCTTCAAACACATCATCCAATCCAATTGCATTTTGAAGTGTGCCAATGTGCGCAACAATAATTGTGTTCGTGCCCGCAGGTGGTTGAGTCGCAAGCAGCTGGGTTAGAGACGCAGACAAATCGCCGCGTGAGATGACATGCGGAACTCCAAATGCTAAAACCGCTGTTTCCAACGTTCGACAGTATTGCGTACTTATAAGCAGATCCACAGGCAACGCGAGTTGCTTATAGGCAGTGCGAATCATCAACGCTTCTTCTTGGCCCTGTTCACTCAAAACGCGCTGTTGGTCACACTGCCCGAACCTTACATCAGTATCATTACGTGAGCGATCTGTATGCGTGTGCCGCACATACAACACATAGCCACCTTCATTCAGCTGATTGAGGGTATCGGTCAGAACAGCAAGGTCTGTTGTTTGCACAACAACCTCTGCACTTTCGGGCACGGCTGTATTGGTTGGCTCTGGCGCAATGGGGTCTGTGGCTGTTGGGGCACAGGCAGCTAAAACGATAAGAAAGACCAAAGCGATAAAGAGTAACGTTTTTTTTGTAATATGCATGTTGTATTTTGAATTAGCGTTGAGGCAAGCGGACGTTTGGTGTTTTTACGATGGGCGGCAAAGCACTACTTTTGTCTTCAATTCAGTAGCACGTTCAAGCTGTTTTTCTTAGCGCTAGCCATGCTAATACGCTGCCAACCAGCTCCAAGCCGAGATACACATACATTAGCAAGTTCGTCCGGCCATCAACAATAAAGCCTAAGGTACGCGTTAGCGCCATGCCCATGAGCACAAGGATAATCGCAATCAAGCTCGCTTGCGTGTGGCCAATCTTACTGAGATACAACATGATCAGACCAACCGCGATCGTCATTCCGCCATACGTAGCCCGAAAGTCAACAATCGCCGAGGTGCCTTGCAACTCAGCCCCGGTGATCAGCAGCGCCATTGCCGTCGGCGCAATGCTAAACGCCAACCCGTAAAGCAGAAAAAAGCCAGCCGCCAGATAAATAACAAATTTTTGAAAGTTCATGTTGAGGTCCTAATCTGAGTAAACAACACTAAGTAATACAGCGCAAAGTGTGATCTCGCTGCAAGCAGTTGTCAAAGGATCATACAAGCTGGCCAACAGTTTGCGTAGAATTCAATAGCCCCCTTAGCGTCTCTGCTAAGGCATCTGGCGCTTCACGTTTACCCGTTTTTACCCACTGAGTAACGATGGCAATTAATACACTAATACGCACTTCAGCAAGATATGCAACATGTGTGGGCGGAATTTGTAATTGCTTTGCAAACTGAGCCTGAATGGCCTGCGACCGATTGCGAAATGCCTCATGAAAAATATCCATTCGATTGGCCTGCAACAGCAGTTCGATAATATCAGAATGCAAGTAGAAGTAACGTAGCACTGGCGTGAGTAGCGCTCCCGTGCTTGGCGCCGCAGAGGCTGTTTGATACGCCACAATATACGTCAACAGCGCATCAAACACTTCGTCACAACGTAACCGCAAAACGTCCTCAATTTCATCAAAGTTGCGGTAAAACGTGGATCGCCCAATCTCGGCATGCCGCACGATATCACTCACTTTGATGGTCTCAAAAGACTGGGACTGCATGAGTGCTAACAATGTCTTGTAAATTGTCTTTGCTGAGCGTTTCGCCCGCTGATCATTTTTTATATGATACAAACTTTAGCCCTCTGTCCCATATCTTAAATTAGCCTGAATAAAACGTGATTTCGTTAGTATACTCACGATAAAGATAAGACACAAACAGTTCATATCTTAGAAATTACTTACTATTCACAACACAACACACATAACTAAGGACAATTGAAATGAACGTTCGTGCCAACAACATCCCACTTTGGATCACCGTCATCGCAATACTTCTAGGGCTGTTTTGCTTTGCTGGCGGTGTACTGGGTTTAATCGATGCAACCAGCGTTACCGACTTCGTGACTGGTGCAGACAACTTAGCGTCTGCTTGGGCAGGCCGAATGGCAGGCACAGGCGCCGCCCTATTACTTGCGGTTCTGTTACGCAATGCACATGCGTATACCGTGGCGTTTGCGGTTGGAATTTTTCGAGAGGTAGGCGACTTGGTTGCAGCGCTGTCTGGCACCGCCGAAGGATTTCCGTTGGCCGTAGTCGGGATTGTCTTGTTAGTCGATATTGTTGCCTTTATCATTAGTTGGCAAGCCACCCGCACCGCATAGACATAGAAAAGTAATGTTTACAAAACTCTTTCCACACACAATCGATAACAACTACCAAGGGCCGCGTCTGGCAAAATGGACATTTTTCGCAATGACGCTCCTCACTGTGGGTCGGTCACTGGCGCACATTGTCATTCCAGATGGTGGCGCGCAATCAATTGCCACCATTCCACTCGACAGCTATTCGGCTGCGGCGAGTACGGTGATTATTGGCATGTTTGCGCAGTGGGGCCTCACGCAGTTGATGTTTGGGCTGCTGTACGTGCTGGTGCTATGGCGCTATCAAGCGCTAATTCCGCTAATGTGGTTGTTTATTCTTTTTGAATGGACGGGGCGTTTAGCCTTAGGGGGATATAAGCCGTTTGAAACGGCAGGCACAGCACCTGGGGCAATTGGCAACCTGATTTTTCCGGTGCTGGCGCTGATCATGCTGCTACTGTCTTGCCGAGACCGTAAAAGGGCCTAAGACCCGCTATGAATGCGCTTGCGGAACTGGTTTGGCGTTAGATCCGTTTCGCGTTTGAAATACCGCCCAAAGTAAGACGGATCGGTAAACCCCAAACGGTAAGCAATTTCAGTGGCAGTTAAGTTTGTATGCTGAAACAAGCGTTTGGCTTCAAGCACCACCTCTTGCCGAATAAGCTGACCCGGCGTGCGGCCGGTGGTTTCCTTAACAATGTGGTTCAGATGGTTAACGGAAACGCCCAGCTCACTGGCGTAGTCTTGTACAGACTGCCCAGTCACAACTTGCTGTGCAATAAGCTTCTTAAATTGGCGCGTGATCGGCTGGGCAAGCTTGTCAGACGCCTTTTCAGGGATTCCCTCTTGCAGTTCACAAATGCGTTGAATTTGCACCAGCAGCACGTGCAAATATGCCCGCAACACCGATGCCGCCCGAAAGTCATGCACTTTGAATTCTGCCGCAATCGCATCCAACAGCCCAACTATCTGCGGCTGCTGCGCAGCATCTAGCTTCAGCGTGGGATGCCCTTCAACCGTGTGAAAAAAAGAAAGCTCATGCAATACCATGTAGTCAGCTGGCGCTAACAACAAGAAATCGCTCGTAAACACCAGAATTTCGCCTTCAATTGGCACAGTTGTTTCCCAGTAGTGCACTTGCCCCGGCGAAATAAAATAAAATGTATTTGGCTCAATTGGATACGCATTAAAGTCAATATAGTGCGTCCCCGCCCCGCCCGTTACATACAACACCTCATAAAAGTCATGCCGATGCGGATATGTCGCCTGTGCCAATGCGGGCGCTGCATTAAAGTTCAAACACTCAAAAGGAATCCCTTCGTGCTCTGTTTCAATCCCCATCCGGAACGTATGTTGCGGGATGTCATGATTAGCAATGTGTATTTTTGTATTTGAGCTCATAAATCAGCACCGATAGGATTCTTTTCAACCATAGCAAGTTAGCGGAACGGCATCCGTTTAAGTACCAGCTACTTACCAACAATTGGCGCGCCGTTTCTATAGTCTTTTGTATCACTAATTCCCTTCAATTCTGAACTTTGCACAAAAAAATACCAAAAGCCTGTTTTTAAGTTCCAGTTTGATTCTGTATCGCCACCTAGGATATAGCCGTCACCACCTTGGACAACATTGTCTGATGCGGGCGACCTAATCTAAAAATTCAATCGCTATACAGAAACAGAAAAGGATTTACCCTATGAAACGATTAACGTTTCCATTACTCGTATTTAGCATCATTAGCATGCTGGTTTTAGCTGCATGTTCACCCGCAGCACCAACCGTAGAAGATGCGCTAGCTGCCGACCCAACGGCCGTCGTTGAAGACACTGCCGCTGAACCGGCTGCAGAAGACACGACAGAAACTGTCGACCGCACCCCAGACGTTTCAATGCGCGACAGTGGCCTACAAGTGACAGTCCACAACTTGGGCGGCGTCACCGTGCACTCGCTGACCGCACCGCAACAAGTTTTTGCCAACAGCACCCACATCATTGAAACACCGAATAACCTTGTGCTGATCGACACCCAATTCTTGTTGCCAAACGCGATGGACTTCCGCGCCTATGCCGAAAGCTTGGGCAAACCAATCGAACGCGT
>JAHDBW010000411.1 GCA_020630175.1 Anaerolineales bacterium | reverse complement strand
TCGGCGATGGGGTATAGCACCTTGGCTAGCAATTGCGGGCGTTGGTCTACGACGGCAATGCGGGAGCTGCTCAGGTAGAGTTCAATTAGCTGTAGATAGTTGTTGATGTTGTTCCAATCGACAGGGGTGCGCATGCCAAGGTTGAGAATGTTATGGGCTAGCTCCACCAGCGTTTTGGCAACGGTTAGTCTAAGGTCGCCTTCCCAGTTCATGAGGGTGATGTGTTGCATTTGGCTACGCCAATCCACACCGGGCAGCGCCAGCCGATTACTGTTGACGGCCAGCTGAGCTAAGTCACGCGCGGCCTTAATGAGCACAGCATCCCCAGAATAGATCAGGATAATCAGCGCCATCACCAGCGCAGACACTAGCTCCGCCTGCATGCGCGCTTGCTGTAGCGTGGCCTTGTAGTCTTCATCAAACGCCCAATCAATCGCTTGTGACACTGCCATGGCGCGCGCCAAGTCCGTATTCAGTGCCCCAGCCTGCAACAACGCCTGCGCCCGTGAGAGGGTCAACGTTTTGTCAAAATCTAACGAAAGCGTACGCGCCAACGCCTGCGCCTGCGCTTGCCGCAAATCTAGCCGCAGCACGCGCGTTAGCGGTTGGGCAAGGTCGGGGTCAATGTTATTGGCTAGGTACAGGGTCCACTTGAGGGTGAGTTCCATGCTAAGCGTGCGCGTGAGGTAGCTAAGCTCGCGCACGGCCCAGGTTCGGGCGGTAAACACGCGCCAGTGGTCGCGTAGTTCTGGGCTGGCGGCCATTTCGGCGTTTTCCAACAGCAGCGTTTTCATGCCAGAGGCGCTTGCTAGGCGCACAAGCTGCGCCGAAAAATGCGCGTAGAACGCATCGGCATTGCGCAATTGCTCCACCGTGAGCAAAATCACTTCACGCCATGAGGTCTTCATGGCATGCTTACTGAGCAATTGGCGCTGCAACCGGCCAGAGCGGTCGGCAACAATATGGCGCGACACAAAATATTCTTGAAACGTCAGGTGTTGGAAGGCATACCAGCCCGGTCCACGCTTGCTAAGCAGGCGCGGTTGCACAATCAAATCTTCCAGCACGGCAGCGGCATCTAAGGCTTTGATATACGGCAAGTACATCAAAAAGTTGTCTGTAATTTCTAATAGGCGCTGGCGTGAAATCAGCAGCTCACCACGGTTAAAGGTGAGCGTTGCAATCAGCGTGAGCAATTGGCGCTTTTGGAATGGCGTGAGGCGTTCTTCGGGCGGTAATGGTTGCGTATCACGCTGCCGTTTGAACAGCACATCGGTCGCAAATTTGTAGAGCTTCCAGCGTTCGGTTGGCAGTTGTTTTGTTTCGGCATACACCAAGCAAAGCAGTGAAAGCGTAAGGGGACTCTGCGCCAAGCTGCGCAGCTTAACGTCTTGGGTAGTGGTTAAGTGCTGCGCCAAGGCCGTTGACTTCAGCAAATCATCGGTAAACCACGTATGAATAAAGATTTCGATTTGCTGATTTTCAAACGGCAATAGCTCGAAGTAAGCAAACGATTCTAGATCATACTCAGCCATTGCCAAGCGCGTGGTAATAACAAACTTGTTCTCACGATAGTGCTCGGTAAAGAGGAGCAATTCGCCAATCAGCTCTTGCCGGGCAGTTTTACTGGTGCTGGCCTCATCTAGGCCATCAAACAGCACCACCGCCGCGCCCGAAGCCAACAGATTGGCAACATGAATCTCGCTATCTTCAACGCCGCATAGGGCAAATTGATTGGCAATATAGGTGGGGATATCCAGATCATTTAGCGCATCAAGCTGCACAATAATCGGTATTTTATTAAAGCTATTGAGCGGGTTGATGGCTTCAGTGGCCAGCCAACGTAAAAGCGTTGTGGCACCAGCGCCCGGTGGGCCGACTAAAATCACTCGGTCATTTTCTAAAATCGCATCGTATGCCGATTGCGGTGCCGATTGTTTTAGATCTACCCCGGTAGTCGCGTCAAACGAGCCAAACTTCAGCGGCCCGGTTGAAGTGCGTTTTGCAGAGTGATATTGCCAAATAGTGGGGCATTGGCGCACCATCGGCACCACATAACACTCTTGAATAGGCACAGCAGAGGCTTGCCCAATTCCGCGAATATGCCCGTAGCGCCGAATCACATAAGCTTCATACGCTTCACCCAGCGCATGGCTATTTAATACGGGCAAATGCCGTTCCCAATCAATATGATTGATTGGCCACAAATCCTTCGGAAGCAACGTTGACATACCACTACTCAAAATAAATCCGCTACGTAAGCACACCGGCAAACCACACATACTAGCGCGATGGTTTACCTACCAAAAGTTTGGTTTTATGCGCATGCAAGTTAATAAAGGTTACAAAAGACCGCAAAACACAAGCCTTTTGTCACATGCATCTATCATTGTAGCGTTTGCGCTTCTAAGAGTCGGTTTCAAATCAGCAACAAATCCGTTTGATTGTCGTTATAAGTTTCAGAGGCAGAATCAAAATAAAATATAGCAATCGTCTGGTATTTCCTAAAATAAATACCCTAATTTCAGTCACAGTTAGTATAATTACGCCATGCCATCTATTGAAAGCCAAGTATTACCAGCCGA
>JAHDBW010000077.1 GCA_020630175.1 Anaerolineales bacterium | reverse complement strand
CCTCACGATACATATCGCTTGACATAATTCTTTCCTGACTTGTGAAGTCCTAAACGGATTGTACCTATTCACATCTAGACCTCCCAGAGCGTTGAACTAAACGGCAAATTTCCGCATATGCCACCTCTCTGGGAGATTATTTTAGAGAAACCTAAATAGCCACAACTGATTTAGGAATTCTACCCAAACATTTTCTTGACTGCGTAAAGTGCTGTCACCAACGTGTCGATTTCGTCCGTTGTGTTATACAGATAGAGTGACGCCCGCGCAGTAGCGGCAAGGTCAAACTTATCATGCAACGGCATCGCACAGTGATGGCCAGCCCGCACTGCAACGCCGTGCTCATCTAAAATTTGCGCAATATCATGCGGATGGATGTCTTCAAAATCGAAGGCAGCCACGGCACCTTTGTGCTCAGCTTCTGGGCCAAACATGCGTAACCCTGGCACTTCGGCCAAGCGATCTAGCATGTAATCGCGCAGCATGACTTCATGCGCATGCACATTTTCCATGCCGATGGCGCTTAGGTAATCAACCGCCGCCCCAAGGCCAATCGCTTGCGTAATGGCAGGCGTTCCCGCTTCAAACTTGTGCGGTAGATCTGCCGTTTTGAACTCACGCAAGTACACGCGTTTGATCATGTCACCGCCGCCCATCCATGGTGGCATTGCGGCTAAAACGGCTTCTTTACCCCACAAAATCCCGATCCCGGTTGGGCCGAGCATTTTATGACCGGTGAATGCGTAGAAGTCAGCGCCAATCGCTTGGACATCAACCGTAGTGTGCGGCACGCCTTGCGAGCCATCAATCAGCACGGTTGCGCCAGCCGCTTTGGCCTGCGCAGTCATCTCTACAATCGGATTGACAGTTCCCAACACATTCGACTGTTGCGTAAAGGCCACCAATTTTGGTTCCAACGCTAGCAATGCTGGATACTTTTCAAGGTCTAGCAGGCCATCATCTGTAACTTCGATGAATTCAAGCGTTGCGCCCTTCTTGGCCGCTAACATTTGCCACGGCACAAGGTTGGCGTGGTGCTCCATTTCAGTCAGCACAATCACGTCGCCAGCCTGAATGTTGGCTTCCCCCCACGTTTGCGCCACTAAGTTAATGGACTCTGTCGCGTTGCGGGTGTAGATCACTTCTTTTGAAGACGCAGCATTGATAAAGGTGGCGATCTTCTCGCGTGCGCCTTCATATTCTGCGGTGGCCTCTTCTGCAAGCGTGTGAATACCGCGATGCACGTTCGCATTGTAGCGTTCGTTATAGTCGCTAATGGCATCAATAACTTGCGATGGCTTCTGCGACGTTGCGCCAGAATCCAAGTAAGCCAGCTTTACACCGGGGTGTACTTCACGTTCAAGCACGGGAAAGTCCGCGCGGATTTTTTGAATGTCTAAGGTCATATGATTTTATCCACGAAGGCACACGAAGCGGCACGAAGGCCAGCCTGTTAGGATGGGCTGCTGTTCTAAGAAGGGGTACTTTCAACTTTTTCTTGATGACATCTATTCTGATGGCAACAAGCCCTTCGTGCAATCTTCGTGTCCCTTCGTGGACTCTTATAAAAAAAGGCGACCAAGTGGTCGCCTTTTCGGATGTTTACTCGATCTTTTCGCGAATGAACGCTTTGAGCCGCAATTGCACGCCTTCAAATGGAATGCGTTGCAAAATTGGGTCATAGAACCCTTCTACAATCACGCGGCGGGCTTCATCGTAAGGAATACCACGGCTCATGAGGTAGAACAGGTGCTCATCTTCTAGCTGACCAATTGTTGCAGCATGTGTACATGCCACGTCATCAGCGAGAATTTCTAGCCCCGGAATTGAATCCGCACGGGCTTTCTTGCTCAAAATCATGTTGCGGTTCGCTTGGAAGCCATCAATCCGTTGCGCTTCTTTTGCACAATAGATCATGCCTTGCCAAACCGAACGGCTGTTATCAACCAAAGCGCCTTTGAAAAGCAGATCGCTTTCTGTATCTGGCGCAAGGTGATTTTGTTGCGTGTCGTGATCCATAAATTGGTCACGTTCTGCAAAGTAGAACCCAGACATGCGCCCAAATGCGCCTTGCCCTGCCAAGTCTAGTTCGGTGAAGTTCTTGGTGAACCGCGTCCCTAGTGAGGCAAAGATCCAGTCGAGATTAGCGTCTTTGCCAATCACTGACCGTTCGTGGGTGAAGTGCCAGACGTTTTCCCCTAGCGTTTGTAGTGAAATGAACTTGACGTCCGCTTCATTACCAACGATGGTTTCAACGGTGCCACAGTGTAGCGGTTGATCTTCAGTTGCTGGTGAGCTTAGCTCATTTACCACGGTCACTTCTGCGCCGTCTTCGGCAACAACAAGCACGCGTGAGAAATGCGCTTGCCCGTCTGACCAAGTTACAGCGTGTAGTGGTTGCTCAACTTTTACGCCAGCAGGCACATACACAAATACGCCTTGGTCCACCAACGCAGCTGCCATCATTGAGAACTTCCCTTCATCTAGCTTTACAGCAGATTCGAGGTGCTTCTGAACAAGGTCAGCGTGGTCGCGGGTTGCGCTGAGGAAGTCAGTAAAAATGACGCCTTGCGCTTTGATTTCGTCAGAAACAGCGTGGTCAATTACCACCCCGTTTTCAATTACCAATTGCCCACCGTGGCTGTCACCAGCAAGCGGCTGCAGCAAGTGCGCAGGCACTTTACTTGAGCCGTTTGTACCATTCAATGCAGAATGGGCAACGCCATTCCAATCAAATGCGCGGATGTCTGTCCGGCGCCAAGGTTCATCTTGGGTGGTTGGCATTGGTGTTTCTTGATACATGGCCCATGCTTTTTCGCGATGGGCTGCGTACCAAGCGGCGTCATTCATTTTCTCTGAAAGCGCCTTGATATCAGCTTGAGTAAGAGTAAGGTCGGCGGCCTTGCGTGCGCCACGGACAACTCTTTTTACGACAGGAGCAGCCATTAACCGATTGACCCTTCCATTTGCAGTTGGATCAAGCGATTCATTTCAATCGCGTATTCCATCGGCAATTCACGGACAAGCGGTTCAATAAAGCCACTAACAATCATGCCAGAGGCTTCTTCTTCACTCAGGCCACGGCTCATGAGGTAGAAGAGTTGCTCTTCACCCACTTTTGAAACAGAGGCTTCGTGACCGATGGTTACATCGTCGTCATCAATTTCAATGTATGGGTAGGTGTCAGAACGGCTTGCTTCATCAATCAATAGTGCATCACACACCACGTTTGACTTCACGCCACTGCTGCCTTCATACACTTTCAGCAAGCCACGGTAGCTAGAGCGACCGCCGTCTTTAGAAATTGACTTAGAGACAATTTTTGACGTGGTGTTTGGTGCTGCGTGAACAATTTTGCCGCCAGCGTCTTGGTGTTGACCAGCGCCTGCGAAAGCAATTGACAAGATTTCGCCATGTGCGCCCGGTTCCAACAAGTGAACAGCTGGGTACTTCATGGTGATTTTTGAGCCAAGGTTGCCGTCAATCCATTCCATGACTGCGTCTTGGTAAGCCACAGCGCGTTTGGTCACAAGGTTATACACGTTGTTTGACCAGTTTTGGATGGTTGAGTAGCGGCAGCGTGCGCCTTTCTTGACCACAATTTCTACAACTGCACTGTGGAGTGAGTCGCTAGATTGGATCGGAGCAGTACAGCCTTCAACGTAGTGTACGTTTGCGCCTTCATCAACAATGATCAGCGTGCGTTCGAACTGGCCGACGTTTGCTGCATTGATGCGGAAGTAAGCCTGCAATGGCATTTCAATGTTGACACCTGGTGGCACGTAAATGAAAGAGCCGCCAGACCAAACTGCTGAGTTCAACGCAGCAAGCTTGTTGTCATTAGCAGGGATGATTGTTGCAAAGTATTCTTTGAACAATTCTGGGTATTGTTGCAACGCATCATCGGTACCAAGGAAAATTACGCCTTGGTCTTCGAGGTGCTTTTGAATGCTGTGGTACACAACTTCTGATTCGTATTGTGCGCCCACGCCAGCCAAGTACTTTTGCTCAGCTTCTGGAATGCCCAAACGGTCAAAGGTGTACTTCACTTCATCAGACACATCGTCCCAGCTTTTGCTGGTTTCTTCTTGTGGCTTGATGTAGTAGTAAATATCGTCGTAATCGATGGTGCCAAGATCAGCACCCCACTCAGGTTGTGGCATGCTAAAGAAAATATCCAGAGCTTTATGGCGGAATTCGCGCATCCAGTCTGGTTCGCCTTTCATGTCACACATTTGGTCGATAATTTCGTGATCGACACCCTTGCGCGCTTTGAACTCATAGTTCTCTGCGTTAGAAAAACCGTATTTCTCAGCGTATTCGGTATTTACGCCAGCAACGATTTCTTTTTCTTCTTCATGACTCATAGGAATGCTCCTGTAGATAGTTTGCTAGTGTGCTGGTTTGTTAGTTTGTTGGTGCAGTGTGCGTTTAGGCACTAGCCAACCATCCAACTAACCCACCATCAAACCAACCTAAGCTGCGTGTTTTTCGCGGATAATTTCGTACCCGTGTTCTTCGAGGTGCTCTGCCAATTCGCCGCCACCGCTTTCTACAATCTTGCCGTCCAACATAATGTGTACGAAGTCTGGCTGAATGTAGTTCAAAATGCGTTGGTAGTGGGTAATCACCAATACGCCGAGGCTATCGCCCATCAGCGTGTTGACGCCTTCAGACACAATGCGCAATGCATCAATATCTAGACCAGAGTCGGTTTCATCCAGAATAGCCATGCTTGGTTCAAGCGTTGCCATTTGAAGAATTTCGGCGCGTTTCTTTTCACCACCAGAGAAGCCTTCGTTCAGGTAACGACCAGCAAATTTGTGATCCATTTTCAATAGATCCATTTTTGCTTTTAGCAAGCGGCGGAATTGAGGGATTGGCATCCCTTTGCTTTCTGAGTCTTCAGCACGCATGCGCGCGTTCAACGCTGTGCGCAAGAAGTTCGCAACTGAAACACCAGGAATTGCCACTGGATATTGGAATGCCAAGAAAATGCCAGCGCGTGACCGTTCGTCTGCGCCCATTTCAAGAATGCTTTCACCGTTCAGCAGAATATCACCTTGGGTGATTTCATAATCTGGGTGCCCAGCAATTACGTAAGAAAGCGTGCTTTTACCTGTGCCATTTGGCCCCATCAGCGCGTGCTTTTCGCCTGCATTGATGGTTAGGTTCACACCTTTCAAGATTTCATTGTCGTCAATACTGACGTGCAAATCACGAATTTCGAGAGTGCTCATATAGACCTATTAACTAAAATTTTTGAATGTTTTAAACCAGTAACGCTACTAAGCGTTCCGGCAGAATTCGCAACACTGTGCATTTTTGCACAATTTGAGATTTTATCACTTTTCGCCCTAACAAACAGGGTCTTTCTTGACGCTAAGCGTCCAATAATTCAATTTGAATCAACGATTGCAATACTGCATTATCGGTAACCAAATCGAAGATTGTAAATTCGTCTAAGACGGCCATAAATGCTTGGGTGGCTCGGTCTAAAACGCTAGATAACCGGCAAGCTGGGGAGATCAGGCAAGCCGAATCGCTTGACATACATTCCATTGCCATCATATCCGTCTCAGTTTCTCGGATGACATCACCCACATTGATCTTACTTGCGTCCCGCGCCAAGCGTAAGCCGCCAGAGCGACCGCGCACGGTTTCAATCAAGTCGGCCCGCCCTAGCAAGTTCGCCACCTTCATTAGATGGTTACGTGAAATCGCATAGCGCTCGGCAATCTCATTAATTGTCACCAACTGCGTATTGTTGATCGCAAGGTGCATGAGGAGCCGCAAGGCGTAATCGGATTGAAGACTTAATCGCATAGTAATCTCTAAAAGATGCATAAATTATACATCTTTTATTTACGCACAGCAAAGACAGATAAAATGCTATTGGCAACCCTATTCGCAAGTGCTATACTGCTGAAAATAATCAACCGTATTGGAGAGTGATTTATGGCCGAATTGCCAGATTTATATGTAACCAGCGACGCAGCTGTTATTCAAGTGCGTGAAGCATTGCGCGAAGTCATTGACCCAGAAATTGGCCTGAATGTTGTTGAGCTTGGCCTCATTCGTAACATTCATGTAGAAGAAGACGCCGTTGAAGTCACCATGATTTTGACCACCCCATTCTGTCCTTATGGTCCAGCAATGGTCGAAAGTGTCCGCAAAAAGAGCTATGAAGCCACCAACAAGAACACAACCGTGGAAGTTGGCATGGAAATGTGGAACCCTGAAATGATGGAAGAAGGCGCTGGCGGAGACTGGGGTCTCTTCTAAAAAAACAACATATTCAAAACAAAAAGTCGCACTTTACTGCGACTTTTTGTTTTAAGCACATATTTTTCTTGAAAATTGGACGATAGATCTTTCTTCACCAGCTCACTTGTCACACCACAAGTTATAATAAATAACTAAAAAACAAGAAAAATATAATTTTTATTTCAATATTCTGTTTTCGCGAAATTTATATAATACAAATGAGACAATTATGAAAGGTTTATACGAAGAGATACAGCTAGACAACATAGATTTAGAAATTCTAAGACTGTTACAAAACGATAGCCAGATCAACAATTCAGAGTTGGCGCGGCGCATTAACCTTTCACAGCCCGCCACGCATAAACGCATCAAGCGTTTGCATAAACTCGGCGTCATTCAACGGCATGTCGCACTGTTGAATCGCGAACTGATCGGGTTAGACTTAGTTTGTTTTATGCAGATTCGTTTACGTACACATTCAAAAGACGCGCTAACAAACTTCCAAGCGACGATTGAGGCATTAACCGCGGTGTTAGAGTGCTATCACCTAACTGGGGAGTTTGACTACTTACTCAAAGTCGTGTTTAAGAATCGCCGGGAGCTAGAGAATTTCATTACGTCAAAGTTAATTCCACGCTCAGAAGTGTTTCAAATCAACACAAGTATTGTGCTTTCTGAGGTGAAGTCAACAACAGTCTTACCACTGCCAACGCGCTAAATTGTGCCACTGCTCAAGTCTCTCACACCAATTTTTTTCATATGAATCAAGACGCGACCCTTATGATTCAACAGCCACCAGAGAGGTCTTGTTATGACACAGCGCAAAAGCATTGAGCAGTACATCGCCACCGGCCAACAGGCTAGTCAAGCGCTTACAGAACGCACAGAAACAATCCGCAGCAAGAAATTTGACACCATTGCCGTACGCGGAATTTATGACGCCACCGAATCCATGCGTAACCAAGGCAGCATCCTCGAACCTTTGTATTTGAGTTCAGCGCAGCACTTTGAAAATAGCAATCAAATGGAAGCCGCGTTGACCGGCCAAATTCCTGCTTGGGCGTATAGCCGCATTCACAACCCCACCGTTGGTTACTTAGAAGCGACGCTCGCACTGCTAGAAAGCTATGGAACGGATGAAAACACAAGCGCCTGCGCCACCAGTTCTGGCATGTCTGCTGTCTTTATGGCAACCAATCCGTTTTTGTCCGTAGCAGACAGTAACGGCTCTGCCCCTGCAAATATCGTGGTCACCGCAAAATGTTATGGCGGTACATTCATGCTCTTTACAGAGCGCTACCAGAAAGAACGCGGCATTGACGTCCGCTGGATTCGCAACACCCTAGACCTTGGCGAATGGGAAGCCGCCATCGACAAAAACACCCGCTTTGTCTTTGGGGAAATGCCGTCTAATCCAAGCCTTTCTGTGTTTGATGTTGCCAAAGTTGCCGCGCTTAGCCACGCCTTCAACATTCCACTTATCGTCGATTCGACCTTAAGTACGCCAGCATTAATGCGCCCAATTCAACATGGCGCCGATATCGTCATCCACTCTGTTAGCAAAACCATGACAAACAGCGGGTTTGCAATTGCTGGCGCAGTGGTTGCAAAGCACAATATTACGAGCAACGTTGGGCCAGACGAAATGCGCACTAACTTTGCCCAGTATATTAAGTTTCTACCGGGGCGCGACTATGGGCCGTGTCTCAGCCCCTTCAATGCGCTGATGACGCTCAACGATCTGCGCACGCTTCGCAGCAATGTAGATCTGCTCAGCCGCAATACCATGCAAGTTGCAAATTTCTTGGCCGCTCACCCCAATATCGACAGTGTAAATTACCCAGGCTTGCCAAGCTTTGAAGGCCACGACCTGGCTAAACGCTACCTACACTTAGTAGACGCAACAACTGAAGCTGGCAGCCCAACCATGCGCTACGGGCATTTACTTTCATTCACAGTAAAAGGCGGGCACGAAACAACCCGCAACGTATTAGACCGAATGCAAATTATTTGGCGCGCTACAGACTTGGGCCGGATAAAAAGCGTGGCAACTATTCCGGCAATTTCAACCCATCAGCAACAAGGTGAAGCTGGTCGAGACTTAGCCAACGTGCCTTCAAACTTAATCAGGCTAAGCGTTGGTGCAGAAAATGCGCTGGACATTATTGACGATCTAGATCAAGCGCTTGCGTAGCCAAACTTACTTTTGAAACAAAAACGCCGTCCTAAGTTCAGGGCGGCGTTTTTTGATTCGGTTACCTTTCTAGTTATGGAATCGCGTCTATCTGAACTCTAAACAACCATCATCAGAGGCTTCAACCTGCCCCACAACCCATGCTGGTTGCCCACGCTGCGCAATCTCTGCTAACAGTTGTGCCTTCGCCTCTGGTGCAACGCTCAAGAGCAGCCCACCTGATGTTTGCGGGTCATACACTAAGCGTTCTTGCCAGTATTCAACACTCTTTGTGAAAGAGACTTTATCTTCAAATGCAATGTGATTGCGGCCAGTTCCACCCGGCGCAATGCCTTGTTCAGCGTAGTCCAATACACTTGGTAGCCACGGCAATTGATCAAATTCAAAAACAAACTTAGCCTTTGCCAAGGCCGCCATTTCTGAAGCGTGGCCAGCTAAGCCAAACCCAGTAATATCAGTTGCGCCATGGACGGCGGCACCCACGGCACGCGCCGCAGCGGCTGCATCTTTATTTAAAGTGAGCATGCTGTCTACACAGGCAGCGACAGCATCATCGGTCGCTTTGTCTTGCTTCAGCGCAGTGGTAATCACGCCCGTGCCTAAAGCTTTGGTCAGAATGAGCACGTCGCCCGGTTGCGCCCCGCCTTTTTTCAAAATCAGATCCGGGTGCACTTGCCCCGTCACTGCCAGCCCATACTTTGGCTCCGGATCAGCAATCGTATGCCCACCAGCCAGTACAGCGCCGGCCTCTTTGACCTTGTCGGCTCCACCGCGCAAAATCTCAGAGAGATACGCTGGATCAAGATCATTTGGCCACGCGGCTAGGTTGATGGCAAATAACACATCGCCACCCATCGCATAAACATCAGACATCGCATTGGCAGCGGCAATCGCGCCAAAGTTGTACGGATCGTCAACCACAGGCGGGAAGAAGTCCGTCGTTGAAATCAACGCCCGTTCGTCATCCATTTTGTATACAGCAGCGTCATCTGGCTCGCCAAGGCCAACCAACAAATTTGGATGGTCGGCAGGCGCAAACATTTGCCCTAATGGCGCAATAACTTGTCCCAAAACTTTGGGATCTAGCTTCGCCGCTCAACCAGCGCAAGCTGCATATGAAGTAAGTTTGATACGTTTACCGTTTGAAAGTTGTGCGTCTTTTGTAGCTGTCATAGGTCTATGAGTGTACCACTCTCACGCTGCTATAATCCGTAATATGGCTAACCCTATGGCAAATTTAGAAGCCCTAATTGAAGGCTTCTTTGAAGAAAAACTCATCAGCGTGTTCAGTGAACAAGCCTTAGCGCGCAAGACCACCCTTGCTGTGGCACGGCGCTTTCAGCTTGAACTCGCGCAACCGGCCTTTGATGCAACGGAAGCCATTCGGTTTCAAATCCAACTGCACCCAATGGATGCCGCCACATTGCGGAAACAATGGGACGTTTTTGCGGCACAGCTCAGCTTAGAATTGCTTAGCCGAGCCACCGAAGCTAGCCATCAGTTACGGCAACGACCGCAGCTGATCTTGTTTCCGGATTCAAGTACGGCTAGAGGGGCAGTTCAGGTTGTCAAAGTCGCGGCAGTAGAATCCCGCCCAACACGCACCCTCACGCGGCAAACTAAAACGGTTTTGGAAGACGTAGCGGCAACGCCAATCAAGCAAGATTTTCTGATTATTGATGGCGAACGACACGTTTCACTCAATAATCAAACGCTCACAATTGGCCGTCAGCATGACAATCAAATTGTCTTAGACGATAACCGCGTCTCGCGCTATCACGCGCAGGTTCAGCACCGCTATAAGCATTGGATTTTGCGCGACCTTGGCTCTAGCCTGGGGACAATTGTCAACGGTCAGCCCATCAAAGAATATGTTTTACAGCCGGGTGATGTGATTCAAATTGGCACCACACAACTGATTTACGCCCGCGAAGCTGCCACCACAAGTACACCAAGCGTAGAGCGCCCCGCTACCGGCGGATCGCGCACGCGCCAGATTCGCAGCAAAGCCCGTCCAAAATAACCATGTCACCCGGCCTAACTTTGTTGATCTTGCGCATTGCGCTTTCAATCATGCTGTATGGATTTCTATGCGCCATTGTTTGGGTGCTATGGAAGGACTTACAGCAAGCGGCAGACAGCGTACAAGATAAAAAACAGCTTGTTCCCATTCTCGTTAACCCGGCTAGTGGTGACGTGTACGACCTTCAGCCAGTCATGGCCCTCGGGCGCAATCCTGACAACAGCATTGTGCTAGACAATGACACCGTCTCCTATGAGCACGCCCTCATTACAACGCGTGATTCGCACTGGTGGATTGAGGACTTAGGCTCTAGCAATGGCACCTTAGTCAATGGGGTAGATATTAGCGCGCCGATCATCCTAAATGACGGTGATATTATTGAAATTGGCGATATTCGGCTACGCTTTGCAACGCGGTTAGCCGCCCAAGCACACACTTAACACCCCACTACCAACTTAGGCAACGCTCCGCCTAAGGCCTAATCGCAACTAGAAACGTACAATTCCGCACAAAACCGCACAAAAAGATAGAAATACGTCCATTATTGGACACTTTAGTCAAAAATATACAGGCTATGCGTCCTATACTCTCATCCTATCAAGTTTGATGCATTTTCTTGAGCCACAAATGCACCCAAACCTGACAGTACTTACACATTTAAAACGTGACAAATAAGTATCCGTGGGAGGAAACTATGAACACACAAGGACCAGAAGATTGGGTAAAGCTTTACACCAAATTACAACACTGGAGCTTCAATTGGTGGCTCAGTAACGGCTTCAGCAACGACGCACATACGCGTGAGCTAGTGATTGAATGCGCGCAAGATGCAATTGCCCGTATCGCAACAAGCACCCCACCGCAAACCGACAATATCGACGCTTGGTATTATGGCGTTTTGCGCAATGCTTGCCGTATTGCTATCAAACACAAGTATCGCTATGAAGAATTTTTAGACAAACGATCTTTCATTGCAGATAGCGACTACAGCGAAGACTTACTTGAATTATTGATCGACACAGCCAGCACGCCAGAAGATCGCCTGATTGCTGAGGAAACGAAATCAATTAGACTAAAAGCCCTGAAAGACGCGATGCAGAAACTGAATTATTCTGATCAATCGCTACTAACAAGATTCTATTTTCAGGGCGCTTCAATTGGCAGGTTGGCCGAAGATCTTAACGTTTCAAAATCAATTGTAAGTAGCCGTAAACATAATGCCCTAAAAAGGCTAGCGAAATATTTGCCGCAAGATGATATAAATAAGATGTGAAGCGCGTCTCAACTCAACAAGCCCCAATGATCCAAGATCTCATCAGCGATATTCGCAACCTGTTTTATCAAACGGGCCATAATCCCAATACAGCGTTTGCTGTGCTGTCAGATTTAACTGCGCTTGAAACCCGTACGCCAAAACGACTCCCAGTCTTGAGTGCAAGCGAAGTCCGCAAAATATCACTACTCGCTGGTGACATTCAGCGCGGCATTGATATCAGAACTAGCCACGCCAGCACTTACCAAGCCATGCTTGCGTCTCATAAGTTGCGCTACGCCTTTGTAGATTTGTGGCAAAGCATGCTAGAAACGCAGTTTGGCATTCAACCCTCCGCCTCCTTCACACCAGATACAGACACCTCTTTCCTAAACCGCCTGTTCAAGAAAACCCGCTAAGTTCAAAACTCAAATAGGCTTTGCTAGCTCGCAATTCATTAGGGTTGAAGTTCAATATCTTTAATCAATAACTGCGATTCACCATTGGGCAGCAATAGTTGCGCCCCATCCGCCTCGTTATACATCCCAATTGCCAGCGTGTACGTGCCAGGCGCTAGCGCCAGCGTGTGCGGATCTAACACAAATACGCCTTGGGGCCACCAACGCGTTGGATACCCCCAATTCTGCGGCCAACCATCGACCTGAGCGATTGTATTATTCGCGTCGTCTAACACACGCACAAAGATCTTATAGTTCTGATCGGTTGTTCTTAGCGATTCCCAGAGCAACGCAACCGTTGCAGCCTCACCTGTAGCAGACGTATTCAACCCAATTAAGCGGTAGTGCTCGCCAAATATTTGATCAATCGGCACTTGCATAGCTGGCGCAGTTGTTAAGTGTGGTAATTGCGCCAGCGCACTCACCTCTGATAACACAATTGTATTTTGTTGCGCTGCAGTGCGGATATCTAGCGTCAATGTCAGATCGGTGTCACCAGCCACAAATATATTTTGTGGCAATTGCAGTTCATGAATAGTCGTGTGCAATGCCGACTGCATTTGCCAGGTCGGCGGTTGAATTACGGTATCAATCAGGACTTCATTTGCGGCACGTGCTGTAACTGAAACAGGACCTGTTGTTTCTACAAAATCCCAATGCAATGCGATGCGCACCGTATCTAACGGATGCCCAACATCAGCGCCCTGCACCACACGATAGCCTAACAACGGCGTATCTTTTTCTGAATCAACCGTTGTTTGGGCAAAGTCTGCCCGCTGTAATTGATGGGCATCTGCTGGCGCAACCGTCAGCACGGGATTAAGAATGCCGACAGTTTCATCTTGATACTGCATCGACACTATGTAGTCTGCTGCTGGCAGCCCGTTCAAAAACGGAAGCGTAAAGCGCAGCACCTGTAATCGCGGCCGCCCATCGCCATAAATCACTGGTTCTGTAGCTGCGGCCATTTGTACGGTCTGCGCGGTACCAACTGCTACCGTTAGTGGAATATTTCGATTTTCTGGATTCTCACTATAGACCAACACCTCAACAACAAGCTCTTGCGTTAATGGCGACAGCACACTGCGATAGCCAAGAAAGTCCGTCTGTTCAACGGATTGCCAGTTGATTGTGCGGAAGTCTCTTCCCCCGTCCCTAAAATTATTGCCGGTCAGAAAACTTATCTCTGACGTCTGTTGCCAATTATCTGGCGTATTGCAAGCCGTTATGGGATCAACAGCTTGCCAGCGGCTAGGATCACTAAGCGGCATTGGATTATGTGGATCACGTAGAACCAACGCATAGCCTTGTTGATCAGCGGCAGTCGCCCATAAGGTGTCACCATCCCCATAGTTGACTTCATCTAGGATGATGTCGTTAGGGGTGCGCAAGCGCACTTTGCCGCCAGAGTTTGGCAACCGTCCATTGTAATTCCCTGCAATTGGACTGGTCGGGCATTGCAGGCTAAGGGCTAACGCATTGCGCGTGACAACAATACTTTCTGACGGCGCTAACAGCGTATCCTCTTTGAAAGTATGGCTAATATCCCCGCTGAGACGCATCCCGCGTAGCGGCACAGTAGTGCTGCCATAATTCGTAATCTTCACGTATTCAGACAAATCATCATCAAGCGGATGGTACAGAATCTCAGAAATCCTTACATTGGCATATGCATTTGGTGCCAGCAATTGCGTATGCATTGGGCTCCATTCGCTGTCTTTCAAAACGCGCGTATTGAGCGTGATTGTCTCTGAGATCTCGATTGGCATATCGTAAATGCGGGCAGCTTCACTAACTGCGCCACCACTTACCCGTGGATCACTGCCATCAAGCGTGTAATACATTGTGCCGCTCTCGTTTGGATTGAGTAGAGAAACTTTCAACGCTGGCGTGTCATCCCGCAGTACGATAGGCGGTTTTATTGCTGGATAGTAACCAGCCTCAATGAAATGCGAAATAACAAACGCATTGCGTGCTGGGAAGAAGTCAGCCAATAGGCGGTCACGTTCAATCTGCCAGTCGGCTAATGTATAAGGCTGCTCAGCGCGTTTTTGATCACCCCAGCGGGCAGATTCTGCAATGAGTGCCGGCTCAATTTGGTTAGCAATATTCAAATAACGTCCACTGGCCGGGTATTGCGTCATAGGGCCATGGTTGAAGAGGTGCGCATAAACCTTGTCTGCAAATAGCACCCGATATTCTGGATCTTGCAGGAATAACCGGTGCCAATTGCTCGGCGTTCCGGGTGACACTTGCTGCACATCATTGTCTTCAGCCGTTTTGACAGTGTTTTCAGAATCCCATTGCACAAAATGGAATTTATCCTCAGCCCCAAGCGCCCGGACACCCGTCCAGTTCGCGCGTAGCCAGTCTGAGTTATTACTCCAGATATTCATCAGGACGTAATCGGCCAAGTTTGACACGTTCACGCGATCCTCAATCTGTGAAATTGAAAAGGTGCCTGCATCAACGGCAGTATTGATCTCGGTATTTAACGCTAGCCATGCTGCTTGTGTTCCAGCACGTGGCTCTTGCTCTAAACCGGTGACAATATCCCAAGTGTCAGTATCGTCCTGCGGCAAATATGCGTTGAGAAAATCTTCATCGACCCGTTCCCGCAGATCAAATATGCCCCAATATAAGCCGTTGATATACACATGCACGTACTTACCATGCACAGTTTGATAGCCTTGCCGAGAAAAAGTCTGCGAAACGAATTCATCTTTGACAAACTGGGCCCGCTCACGCTGCCAATCAGACCAATCCATCCAAGAAAAGTCTAGAAAGCCTTTGAGAACCAACCCGTAAAATTCATCACGGGCACTATTCGGATACAGCTGCGTATTGAGCGGTGATTCACCATAGTCTGGCCGGAAATACAGCCGCAAAGAATGCTTCGGAATAGACCGGTGCCGACTGCCAAAACCATGCATCCGCAGGCCAGCCCGCGTCGCAAAAAGTTGTTCACCAGTGCTAGAGACAAGCTCCACCATCCCTTCGCGTTCAGACTGAATACCGTGGCCGTCTAACTCCGCGTATAGGCCAGAGACAAAAAAGTCATCTACATCCGCACTAATAAATAAGCTCGGCAATGCTGAAAGCGAATCGTGCGCTGCAGTCGTATCCATTTGATACACGCGCGTATCCATTGCGTAGTCAGCCTTTCCAAGGTTCCATAAATCTGGGTAGTCAGCAGGCTTTTCCTGAGTGAACACTTGCTCTGGAAATACAAATGTGCGGCTTTTTACAAACTGCGGCAAGCTCTCACCGTGATACGCAACGGCGTTGATTGTAGTGGTTTGCGTAATTTGCAGAGGGGCGGTGTAAATCTCACCGTGGATATGTGTTGGCGTAGAGCCATCCAACGTGTAGCGAATGGTTGCGTTAACATCTGGCGCTTCAATTTCCAGCGCAACCGCTTCTTCTAACACGCCACTCGCGTGACTAAATTGCAGTGCGTTTAGCGTCGTAGCGTGGCCTGCGGCTGGATTTGGTGCACCCGGAGATGGCGTTGAAAAATAAACAAATGCATTGTTCTCATCCAACCCATACGAAAGGCCGCGATACTGTGGTGGAAATTGTGGCCCAAACTCACTCACTGTATTCCCATTAGGATGCATGAGTGCTAAGTATTCGCCATTATTGGCCAGTCCAAACGGAACGTCTGCGCCGCTCTGCGGATCTGCACTAAGTTCCAATACAAGGTAACTTTCGGGGGTGATTTCTACGTCAGAAAAAAGCCATTTCTTGGGCAAGTTGGCATTATCGGTTAATGCCCATCCATCAAGAGAAACGGTCGCATCAGAAGCATTGTAAAGTTCGATCCAATCATTGCTATACGCATCTGAAGCGGCATAGAGCTCTGTAATAAATACGCTGGATTGCCGCCCATTTACGCCGCTACAGCCAACCAAAAGCAAACTAAAACATAGTAAGCCTATACGGCAGAATTTAGCCAGAGGCATACAAAAAAAGGGGGACTGGCGACTTAGAGAAGATCGACGATTTCGCATGGGGCGTATTATAGATGGCGTTAAGCTGACATACCGTTACTTCACCTTAAGTAGAAATCACAGTCGCCTAAATTCAACTCAAGCAAATGTAACTGGCTGCGTTAGGTGCGTTTTCAAGCCAACGACCTCACCAATGACGGTAATTGAAGGCG